>JAPPCR010000015.1:0-365518 GCA_028875725.1 Acidobacteriota bacterium | reverse complement strand
TGAGCACCGTGACCGGCGCGGTGGTGAACTGCCCTTCGTAGCGGACGAGCAGCGTGCTCTCTCCGCGGCGGAGACCCGTTGCGACGGGGCCGGAGGGCGCGTCCTCGATCGCCATCGTCTCCGTGTTGCTGCTCGTGATGTGCGCCTCGCGGGTCACGTCGCGGCTGCGGCCGTCGCCGTAGTGGGCGATGACGATCGTCTGCTGGCTCATTCCCGGCCGGCGCATGAAGACGTCGCCGGGATGGATCTCAAGCCGCTCGACACGGTCGGTCGCCGGGTCGCCGTAGGGCACGCCGCCGGAGATCCAGTCGAGGATCTGGTGGTAGTAGCGTGAGCCGTAGTCGAGCCGCAGGCCGCCCTCGTGGGCCACCTGCATCGTCGGCTTGGCGAGCATCAGCGAGCGCGCGGGCTCGGCGCGGTTGAAGCGCCGGCCGGACATGTCGTAGAGCAGCGACTGGTAGTCGAACTCCGGATCGTAGCCGCGCAGCGACAGCTTGAAGCCGTTCTTGCCCTTGGCCGCGCCGTGGCAGGTGCCCGAGGAGCAGCCGACCTTGTTCATCGCGGGCAGGACGTCGCGGACGAAGGTGACGGGGGGCGCTGCGTTGGCGGTCGCGGCGGCTTGGACCGTGACCGGTACGGCGGCGCTGAGGCCGCCGGCGTGGATGGTGAGGGAGCCGTTGCCGGGAGTGGTCGGTGTGAAGTAGCCGTCGTCGCCGCGCTCGACGGGGGCGCTCGTGATGTCGACCTCGGCTTCGCCCGTGAGGTCCATGCGTTCGCCGCTTTCGAGGATGCCGGTGACGAGTAGCTTGCGGCCGTCGCGGAGGTTGTCGAAGGTGAGTTCGGCGGGGTGGACAACGAGGCCGACGGGTGTGGTCGCGCTCGGCAGGGCGGCGGCGAAGCCGAAGAGAAGGGTGACGGCGCACCCGACGAAACGTGTCATCTGCCCTTCACCTCCATTCGCGCGCTCACCGGCACCGTAGTGTAGGCGGAGCGGACTTCTCGCTCGCCGGCCAGCCAGGACGACGACGTGATCAAGAAGTCGTAGTCCCCTGCTTCCACCTGGTCGGACGCTTCGCAGGCCAGCCGGAACTTGCCGTCGTCCTCGTCCTCGATTTCGGTGCTGTCGCAGACGACGCCGGTGGGCAGGGCGTCGGCGCGCAGTTCGACGGGCTGGCGGAAGCTCTCCTCACGGTGGAGGACGCCTTCGACCGTGCCCTTTCGGCCGGACTTGACGGTCGCTCCGGTGACCTCGATCCGGTAGCCGGGGACGATCTCGAGCGTCACGCCGGGCGTGTAGAGACGTTCGGGACGTCCGCCCACCGTGACTTCGCCCGTGAGGGTCACGGTGTAGCGGTCGTGCTGCGTGCCGTCGCTGCTTCGGATCAGCTTGCTGCCCTCGGACTTGTTGTAGTCGGCCTTCTCGGTCGTCTCCACCCGGAACTCGCCCACGCCCACGCCGATCAGGGCACTGACGACCATGGGTGGTTTGGTCGCGGTCTCTTCGCCCGGCGGGGGTTCGAACTTCCACCCGAAGTCGAACGGCATGCCCTTGACCAGCCTGACCGTCTCGGGCGCCAGACCGACGAGCCGCGGCCCGGTTCGGCCGGTGAGGAGGACAGGCAGGCGCGTCTCCAGCCACGGAGCGCTGAACGACCGCTCGGCCTCTGTCGTGTAGCTGCGGCCGTCGCCAGCGCGCACGCTGGTCACGCTTCCCGGCATGGTCGCCCGCCGGCGAATGACGGTGCCGTCCTCGAGCACGGCTTCGCCCCAGATCTCCAGGTCGAAGCGCTGGCGCGTCGCGTCGAGATCGGCGGTGACCAGGATTCGGCCGGAGCGCGCCAGCGTGCGGGTGTCCAGGTCGCGAACCTCCCTGGTGATCCACCCGTCCCTGGCCTCGATGCCGGGCGGCGGATCCTCGACGTAGAGGCGGATCGGACCGAGATAGCCGCGGCGCACGGCGCCGACGTCGATCGGCTTCGAAGCGCCGCTGTTGAGCGTCAGTTGGGCCGTGCTCAGGCGCAGCTCGAAGTCGGGGCCGTTCGCCGTCGCCGTCAGCCGGTAGCCGAAACGGGGACCGCCGCGCCCCACGAGGTCCTCGACCGCGACGTGCAGCTCGTCTACCCCTTCCGGCGTCTCGACCAGAACCCAGGGGTCGAAGGAGGTGGCGGTCGGCGACAGCAGCCGGAAGGTGTCGGGATCGGGGATGTCGTCACCGGAGGACGCCAGGAACTCGCCGTCCCGCGTCGTGACGGTCAGCACGCCGAACAGGTCGGAGGAGCCGAGCGCGGCGCCATCGACCTCGATCAGGAGTCTCTGGCCCGGCTCGGCGGCGATCCGGTAGCGGTCCACTTCGCCGGCGTGGTCGATCCGCCCGTTGACGACCACGGGCGTGTCGAGGGCCTCGTCGTCGGCCGTCTCACTCTCCAGCACCTCGGGATGGCTGCCGACGACGACCCGGAACGGCAGGGCTGCGCTGGTCTTCGAGGAGGGGGACGGGCCGACGATGTCGAAGGCGTTGTCCGTCTCGACGGCGCGGGCGGCTTCCCTGGTGGCAGCCTCGCTGCCGCCGGTGAGCCCGAATCGCGTCTCCTCGCCGCGGCGCGCCCCCAGCGGGAAGACCGCGTCGGCGTACGCGTAGTCCGAGGCGGCGATCAGCTTCATGCGGTAGAAGTTCCGCCTCTGGTTGCTGAATCGGGCGTCGTGGACTTCAACGACGTACTCGCCCGCCTCCGGCGGCTGCCAGTCGAGGCGGGCGTCGACGTCGATGCCGGGTCCCTCCTGGTTGAAGGCGATTTCGCGGCCGTCGCTGTCGAGCAGCCGCAGCACCGGATCGATCGCCGAGCCCACGCGCCGCGCCTCGACTTCCAGCACGATCCGCTCGCCGGCTTCGGCGCGGAACCGATAGCGGTCCCGCTCCGCTCCGTCCAGCGTGCCGTTGACGACGACCGGCAGCGCATCGATGCGCGGCGGTTCGCTTGCGGCGCTGCCGTCGCGCAGGCTTTGCTCGGAGACCTCGGACACGGTGTCCACCCGGAACAGCAAGCCGTTCGACAGACCGTCTTCGCTCATGGCGCGTAGCGGGTAGAGCCCCGGCGCGGCGTCGCTGTCGATCTCCACCAGGAAGACGGCGGCCTGGAGGTTGCGGTCGTTCGGCCGCCGCTGTTGCTGCAGCCGGTCCTCGTCGGCGGCCTCGCCGAGACGGGCGAACGAACCGGGCAGCGTGCTCTCGATCTCCATCTCGCCCGCGACGCCGTAGCCCTCGATGACCAGCCGTAGAGCGCGGCCCTGCTGGCCGCCGTGCGGATGCATGTCGACGAGATTCGGCGGCGGCCCCGCGGCGGCGACCGTGGCGATGGCGATGCCGGCGAAGGCTTGGGGCGCACTTCGCAGCAGGTGGCGGCCGTTCACCGTGCTCCCCCGGCGGTCGTCGCTCCCTGGAGCTTGCCTTCGAGCGGCACCGGCACGAACTCGTGCACCAGCTCCCCGCCGTCGGCGCGGTAGAGCCTCAAGCGACCGTCGAAGCCGGCGGTGGCAAGTTCGGCGCCGGCGGGGTCGAACGCCAGCGTGTAGATGCCGGCACGGTGTCCCGCGGCGGTGGCGGTCCGTTCGCCGGTCTCCAGGTCGTAGATCGGCACCGTTGCCGCGGCGCCTCCGACGGCGAGACGCTCGCCGCGCGCGTCCACCGCGAGCGCGAAGATCTCCCCGTCCTGGCGCTCGAACTCCCGGACCAGGGTCGAGTCGTCGGCGATCAGCATTTTCCGGGCGCGGTCCATCCGGTAGTAGTAGGGCACACGATCCTCGCCGCCGATGACGACCGCCTCGATTCGCGGGTTCCGGACGACGGCCGACAACTCGCCGCGCAGCAGGTTGATGTTCTCGACGAAGGCGCCGCTCGAGGCGTCGATCAGCTTCGCGGCCCTGTCGCGGCCAACGGAGACGATGCGGCGACCGTCGCCGCCGAAGACAACGCCGAGCACCCAGTTCTCGTGGTGGTTCATCCGCAGCAGCTCCCGACCGCTGGTCGCCTGGTGGATGCGGACCGTGTGATCGGCGCAGCCGATCGCGAGCCGGCGTTCGTCCGGCGACACGGCGAGGCCGAACAGCGTGTCGTGGCAGAGCATGTTCGAGACGCGAAGCTCCCGGCCCTCGACGTCCCAGATCTGGATCTCGCCGAAGCGCGCGGGCGTGCCGCCGGTAGCGATGAGCCGCCCGTTCCTGAGAAACGCGAGCCCCTGAATGCGCTCCGAGACGCTGCTGAAACGGGCCTCCAGGCTGTCGCCCCTGCCGATCTTCGAGCGACGGTGGAGCAGCACCTCCCGGTTGCCCGACACGGCCAGCCACTCCCCGTCGGCGGAGTAGGCGACCGCCGTGATCACCGGCGGCTGCCGGTAGACGATAGGCCCCGTCGCCGCGCCGAGCCGCATCTCCTCCGGCGTGTCGTCGGCGGCCCCGGCCGCGATCCAGTCACTGATCGCGGCGATCTCCGCCTCCGCCAGCGGTTCCGCCCGCATCGGCATCACCGGCTCGATCTCCCCCCGGAGCATCTGCAGCATCCGGCTCTCATCCGGCTTGCCGGCGACGAAGGCAGGACCGCTCATCCCGCCCGCGGCCAGCCCGTCGAAGCTGGTCAGGTTCAATTCACCACCCAACTGCGCCGGCTGATGGCAGCCCTGACAGCGCTGCTGAATCACCGGCCACACATCCCGGTAGTAGCTGGCGCCTTCCTGCGCAACCACCGCCGAACTCTGGATCCCAAGGAACAGAACCGAGGTCACGGCCATCGCGCGGATCAGGAGCTTCCTGCAGTCGACGGTGTCCAGCCGGGCGGGAGGTCCGGAGGGGCGGACTCCAGCGGGCCTGGAGCGAGCGACTTCCGACGCCCGCCCAGAAACCGACGACCGACCGAAGCGAGCGGAATGAAGTGAGCGCCGGACCCCCATCCTCCTCTGAGCGCGAACGTCCGATGGAGACCGCCCCTCCGGACCTCCCGCCCGGCGGGTGCCCGCCGCCCTACGCCAGGATCTCGTTGACCACATTGCCGTGGACGTCGGTGAGGCGGAAGTCGCGGCCGCCGTAGCGGTAGGTGAGGTTGGTGTGGTCGATGCCGAGGAGGTGGAGGACGGTGGCCCAGAGGTCGTAGATCGTGACTTCGTCCTCGACGACGTGGTAGCCGAAGTCGTCCGTCGCCCCGTGGATCGTGCCGCCCTTGATGCCGCCGCCGGCGAGCCAGATCGAGAAGCCGAACGGGTTGTGGTCGCGGCCGTCGGCGCCCTGGTGGAACGGAGTGCGGCCGAACTCGCCGGCCCAGATGACCAGCGTCTCGTCGAGCAGACCGCGCGCCTTCAGGTCACGAAGCAGGCCGGCGATCGGCTGATCGACCTGGAGCGCCATGTTCCGGTGGCCGACCTCGAGGCCCGTGTGCTGGTCCCACGGGTTGGCCGCCTGGCCCGCGTCGGTCGGTTCCGGCAGACAGCTCAGCTCGACGAAGCGGACGCCGCGTTCGACCAGCCGCCGGGCCAGCAGGCACTGGCGGCCGTAGTCCGCCGTCGTCTGGTTCGCGTGATCCAGCGCGTAGAGCTCACGCGTCGCCCTGGTCTCGCCGCCGATGTCGCAGAGTTCGGGCACCTCGGCCTGCATCCGGAAGGCCGTCTCGTAGTTGCGCACCGCCGCCTCGACGTCGGCGTGCCCACCGAGCCGCTCGAGGAAGGCCTGGTCCATCTCCTTGACGAAGTCGAGCCGCTCGCGCTGCGCCGACGGAGCCTCCAGGGCCTGGATGTTCTGGACCGCGTCGTCGGCGTCACCGCGCAGAATAGAGCCCTGAAACTCGGCCGGCAGGTAGCCGTTGCCGTAGATGCCGACGCCGCCGTGCGGGATGCCGGCCTGGCCGCTCTGCAGGACGACGAAGCCGGGCAGGTTCTCGTTCTCGGTGCCCAGCCCGTAGTTCACCCAGGCGCCGGCGGAAGGGTGACCGACGAGCGGGAAGCCCGTGTGGAAGAAGTAGTTGCCCTGGGCGTGCTCGTTCACCGTGCTGGTCATCGAGCGGATGACCGCCAGGTCGTCGACGCACTCGCCGACGTGGGGGAACATGCTGCTGACCGGGATGCCGCTCTCGCCGTACTGCCGGAAGGGAAAGGGCGAGGCGAAGATGTTGCCGTTCTCGTTGAACTGGGTGCGCTCGATCTTCGTCGGCATCGGCTTGCCGTGATCGCGGTCGAGCCGCGGCTTCGGGTCGAACGAGTCGACCTGGGAGACGCCGCCCGACATGTACAGGAAGATGACGTGTTTGGCGCGGGCTCGCGGAGCGCCGCGGGCGGCCCCGGGCAGGAGCGCCGAGCCGAGCATGCCGTTCAGCGCGATGGCGCCGAACCCGGTGGAAACCTGTGCCAGCATCCGCCGGCGGCTCATCAGGGAACAGGTGTGTTCGGTCATCGGAGGTACATGAACTCCTTCAAGTTGAACATGGCGTGCGCCAGTCGACGCCACGCATCGCCGCCGCCGGCGCTCTGCTCGAGCTGGTCCGCCTCGGCCTCGAGGCGAGCGATGCGGGACCAACTGCCGCGGTAGATCCGCGCCTGCTCCGCTTCCGACGGCGCTTCGATGTTGCCGAGCGCCGAGGCAGCGATGTCGGCAGGGGCCAGGACGCGGTCGTAGAGGCGAGCCTGAAGCACGCCCAGCGGCGCGTCTCCGGCGCCCGCGAACCGGAGGCGACCCTTCTCCATGCTCATCGGAAGTTCCTGGCGGACGCTTTCCGGGCCGGCCTCAACTCCGTTCCGGTACGCGGTCCAGGCGCCCTTGCGGTCCCGCGCCAGGACCAGGTGGACCGGTGCGTCGCCCGCGTCCGCTTCGCCCGGGAGGCCGGCTACCCAGGCCTCGAGCGTGTACTCGTCGAACGTCCGCCGGATCGGCTTCGACGTCACGACATCCGACGTCCCCAGCCACAGTGCGCCGTCGTGCAAGCGGACGTGGCGGCCCAGCTTGAGCGGCAGATTACCGGAGGCGTCGTAGGCCCGGCCGTTCTTGGGCGGGTCGTCGAACTCCCAAGCGGCGACCGCCCTGGGCGCCGACGCCCGGTGGTAGAAGCGGAGCACGCCGCGTGTCTTGTCCGCGGTGAAGTCGCGGATTCCGGCGCTCTCCTCGCGGCGTTCCAGGGCGGCCGCGCTCCATGCTTCCATGTCCTCCCGGGCGGGCTTCCGGTCGACGGCCTGGCTGAGGAACTGTTCGGCCGCGCCGAGTTCCGGTTCGGTCGGGGGTCGGCCGAGGGCGAGCCGGAACATGGCGGCGATTCGTTCCCGATCGCTGTGCAGATCGGGGTCCCGGGCGATCCGGTCGGCGAAGCGAGTGGCCAGGTGCATGACCTGGGTGTTGTTCATCATGAGCAGCGACTGCGCGGGCACGTTCGTCTGGTCGCGCTGGCCCTTGGTCGTCACCGGGGTCGGCAGGTCGAGCGTGTGGAGCAGGGGATCCGGCTGATTCCGGATGACCTGGACGTAGACGCTGCGCCGGTTGGACCAGCCGGTTTGCGGGAGGGTCCCGCTGGCTGCCACCGGTTCGAGTTGACCGGCGGCGAGCAGCATCGAGTCCCGCACCGCCTCGGCCTCCAGGCGGCGGAGATGGGCATGGGAGAGGAGGTCGTTCCGCGGATCCCGTTCACGGGCGGCTTCCGACGGCGTCGACTCGAGCTGGAAGACGCGGGTCGAGGCGAGCCGCCGCACGAACTTCTTCAGGGACCAGCCGTCCTCCTGCAGCGTCGTCGCCAGGTGATCGAGGAGGGCGGCGTTCGACGGCAGCTCGCCCATCTGCCCGAAGTTGTCCGGCGTTGCGACGATGCCGCGGCCGAAGGTGTGGGCCCAGAGGCGGTTCGCGATGACGCGGGCGGTGAGCGGGTTGCCGGGGTCGAGGACGCTGTCGGCCAGGGCCAGCCGCGGGTGGACCGAGTCCGCGTAGGGCTCGGGGTCGATCGCCTCGAGGAAGCGCTGCGGCACCGGTTCGCCGAGCCGCCGGTGGTTGCCCCGCTCCATCAGCGGCTGATCGAAGCGCGGGCCGGCGAGTACCGCGGGAGAGCGGGTCGGCACGGGGATCGCCTCCTCGAGCTGCCTGATCCTGTCGACGATCGCACGCGCTTCCGGTACGTCGCCGAGGTCGTTCGGCAGCAGGCCGCGGCGCACGAAGCTCGCCAGGAAGCGGGCCTGGGCGTCAGTCATCGCACTGTCGCGCCAGGCCTCGGCGGCTCCGCGAAGCGCTTCGCCGTAACGGGCCGCCAGCTCGCCGCGGTCGCCGGGCGCTCCTTCGATCTCGAACAGGGGCGCCGTGAACTCGGCCGGCTCGTCGCGGGGAAACTCGCCGTCTTCGTCGAGCACGACCGCCTCCGTGATCCCGAACCAGGAGCGGTTCGACCGTCCGCCGGAGCTCTCACCCGTCATCGGGTGATCGGCCGCCGTCACCAGCTCGATGTAGGCGTGGTCGCCGTCCCAGTAGTCGAGGTTCCAGTGCTGCCAGCGCCACTCGCCGTCCGAGAGCGTTTCGATCGGATGGACCTCCCCGCGCTGGGGGTAGTTCTGGACCGCGTAGCGTGCGACCGCCCCGCCGCGGCCGGCGATCCGCACCGCCAGTTTCTGCCTGGTCCCGATGAGGAACCGCGGCGAGGAGAAGGTCCCATTGTGGCGGTTCGTGAGCGAGTGCGTGTAGACGCCAGCTGGCAGGATGTCGGCGACGATCGTCCCGCCGCCCTGAGTGACCTCGTAGCTCCCGGCTTCCTGCGGCTTCGCCTCGGGAAGGCCGTTGCCGTGCCGGTACCACTGCTCGACGTCCCCGGTTCGGCTCAGGTCCCAACGCCTGACAGCAGGCGCCTGTCGCCTTGCCTCGAGTTGCTGCCCGCTCCGTTCGTAGGCGGCGGCCAGCTCCTGCCACTGCTTCGCGAAGGCCCCGCGGCCACGGATTCGACCGGCTCGAACCCAGGCATAGAGCGGGTCGTAGGGAGACTGGCCGCCCGTGAGTGCCGCGGCCCACGGGCCGTCCGGCTGCTGCAGCCGGGCCGGCACCTCGGCCGCGGCTTCGATCCATGCGTCGGCCAGCACCTGCCTCAGCTCGCCCTTGAGCCGGACCAGGTCGTCCCGGTGGGCGTTCCGGCGCGCCTCATTGTCTATCGTCTGGACGCCCGGGCGGCCGTTGACCATCGTGCCGTAGAGGGCGTAGAAGTCGGTCTGGCTGATCGCGTCGAACTTGTGGTCGTGGCAGCGCGCGCAGGCGACGGTCATTCCCAGGAACGCCTTGGAGACAACGTCGATCTGGTTCTCGGTGAAGCGGACCTGCTCGTCGAGGGCGTCGGTGGGGCCGAAGCCGTGCAGGACGAAGCGGTACTGGGCGATGCCGATCGCCGATTCGTTGATGCCGAGTTCGGCGTTCATCCGTGGCTCGTCGAGCAGGTCACCGGCCAGGTGCTCGCGGATCAACCGGTCGACGGGCACGTCGGCGTTCAGCGCCCGGATCAGGTAGTCGCGGTAGCGCCAGGCGTAGGGCACCGGTGGGTCGCCCTCGCTGCCGTGCGTCTCGGCGTAGCGGACCCAGTCCATCCAGTGCCGCGCCCAGCGCTCGCCGAAGGCCGGGTCGGCGAGCAGCCGGTCGACTTCGTCCGCCACCGCGGCGTCCCGGTCGATCGCGGCGCGGCGCTCGAAGTCGTCGACCTGCGCCGGCGTCGGTGGCAGGCCGGTCAGCACGTAGGAGAGTCGGCGCATCACGTTGCGCGGCTCGGCAAGCGGCGCGGGCTCGAGCCCGGCGTCGGCGATGCCGCGGGCGAGGAACCGGTCGATCGCGTTGTGCGACCAGTCCGCATCGGCGACGTCGGGAGGTGTGGGCTGGGTGATCGGCTGCAGGCTCCACCAGCTCTTCCGTTGTTCGAGCGTTGCCTGCCATGACGTGACTTCCCTGAGCGCCTCGGCCGAGGGCGGTTCGTCCCGCGGGTCGGGCGCCCCGATCTCGATCCAGCGCTCGAAGTCGGCGACCACGTCGTCGGGCAGCTTCGCTCCGCCCAGGGGCATCCGGAAGTCGAGACTCGGGTGCCTCATGGCACGCAGAAGAAGGCTGCTGCGGGGCTTGCCCGGCTCGATGGCGGGACCTCGCATGCCGCCCTCGAGCATGCCGCCGCGGTAGTCGAGACGCAGTCCGCTTTCCGCGATCTCCGTGCTGTTGTGGCACGTGTAGCAGTGCTCGACCAGGACCGGGCGGATCTTCTGCTCGAAGAACTCGAGATCTTCCGGGGCGAGTTCCGACGCGGCGGCCGGTCCTGCGCCGAGCAGTAGCGCGGCCAGGATCGCGACGCCCGAGCGCGGCGGAAACCTCGGTTTCAGGTTCATTGGAACGCCGTTCAGTTTACAACGTGGGTCGACCTTGCGTAGCGGTCGATCACGCTTCCCGTCACGCCCTCGCGGATGATCCCGAACAGCTCTCCGCGCCAGCCGCGGCCCTTCGATACCTCGGTCGAGATGACGACGACGACCATGTCCTCGGCCGGAGAGACGTAGATGTACTGGCCGCCGTAGCCGCTGGCGATGTAGGCGCCGCGTTCGCGCGGCCCCCTGAGCCACCACAGGTAGCCGTAGCCGCCGTAGATTCGGCCGCGTCCACGGGGGGCGGCGAGTCCTGCGGGGCGGGTCGATCGGTCTACCCACTGCCAGGGAAGCAGTTGCTCGCCACCCCAGCGGCCGCGGTTCAGGTAGAGCTGACCGAACTTCAGCATGTCGCGCGGCCGAAGCGAGAGGTTGTTGCCGCCGACGTGAATGCCCTGCCGGTCACGGGCCCAGGCCGAGGGGCCGATTCCCAACGGGTCGAAGAGGTGCCGGCGAGCGAAGTCGTGGGTGCTCCGGCCGGCGGCTCGGGCGAGGGTCGCCGACAGCAGGTGGGTGCCGCCCGTGCTGTAGGAGAAGCGGGTACCCGGCTCGGCCTGCAGCGGGCGGGCGAGCGCGGCGCGGACCCAGTTGCGCGACGCCACCCACGAGCCGTAGTTGCCGAAGCTGGTCGATTCGAGACCGGAAGTCATCGTCAGAAGGTGGCGCACCGTGATCGCCCGCTTGTCCGGGTCGTCGAGTTCGCGGCCTTCCGGCAGCACGCCGGCGATCTCCTGGTCGAGGTCCAGCAGCCCCCGTTCGATCGCCAGACCGGCCAGAGCCGAGAGGACGCTCTTGGAGGCCGACTTCAGGTTGTGCGGCCGGTGGCCGGCGGAGCCCCGGAAGTGCCGTTCCGCAACGAGCCTGCCGTGGCGAGCGACGAGGACGCCCTGCAGCCCGTCGAGTTCGCCGATCCGTTCGAGGGCCTTCTCGAGCCGTTCGGAGTCGAGGCCGACCTTCGCGGGAGTGGCGGCTCGCCAGTCGCCGGACCAGTCGTCTTCGCCCGGAGGGACCGCTAGTTGAAACTCGACGAGAATACCCGGGTGATCCGAGATCGAATCTGCCTCCGCCCACTCCATCCAGAGGGGCCACCAGCCGGAATTGCGGGCATCGAGCAGGACGTGGTCGATGCCTCCCTCCAGGAGATCGCGGTAGCCGGCTTCCCGAAAGCGGACCAGCGCCGGATGGTCCCCCGGCAGGTTCAGGTCGCCGGCGATCAGGACGGGACGCTCCGGCCGGGCGACGATGCGCTCCAGGAGACCCGCGGCCTGGGCGCCGGCGAGGTCGGCGTCTCCGTTGGCGAGATGGACACCGACCAGGTCGAAGGTCAGGTCGGGGTGGTCGATCCGTGCGGTCAGCGCGATGCGGCGTTCGAAAGCGTCCCGGTCCGGCGCCAGCCGCCATACCTCGGGGTCATCGATGGGAAAGCGGCTGAGGATCGCCGAACCCTCCTCGAAGCCCAGCCATCGCAGCGAGCCGTTGGCGCGGGCGTAGACGGCGTGGAAGCCGATTTCACGGGACAGGCGGTCGGCCAGGCAGCCTTCGTCGACCGTGCACCAGGCCTCCTGCAGCACGACGATGTCGGGTTGCAGGCGCGAGACCTCCGCCGCGAGGCGGCTGGCCCGGATCGACCGATCGGAGGGACTCTCCTGGACCACCAGGCGGTCGCCGGGGTCCGGGTAGCCGTGCCAGGCGTTCAGTTGGAGGATGCGAAGCCGATCCGCTGTCGGCGCGGCCGTGGCCGAGTCCACGCTTCCGGCGGTGCGCGGCTCCGCCGGCGACTGATCGGCCAGGTTCCTCGTGAAGACCGGGCTCGAGGCCACCGCCAGCAGGCCGAGGACCCCCGCCGTAATGCGGACCGCGGGATGGCCCTGACGCAGGACGAGGGCCGCCAGCGCTGCTACCGCTCCGCCGGCCGGCGCGGCGATCAATAGCAGCCGCGCCAGGTCGGGCTGAACGACGGTGAACGATCCGGCGAGCCAGGGCAACGAACCCAGCGCGCCGGCGATCAGGCCGGCTGCCGAGGTCAGGAAGGAGGAGAGGTTGCGCGTCAAGACGGACTCCGGAAGCCCGGAAGCCTAATCCGCCCGCCCTGCGGAGACCGGACCAACGGAGGCCGTTCGAGTAGGAATCCAGGTGCTACCCTAAGGAGTTACAGGGGACGAGCGACATCGAGACAGCGGCTCCGCCGCAGAAAGGAGGTCCGGAATGGGCAATCGAGGAACCCCTCGGAGGATCTCTGCGACCCTTGTGCTCTGCTCGGTACTGGTTCTCGCCGCGGGCTGCGCCGCGCCTCCGGAAGAGCCGCCCGCCCCGGAAGTGGATCCGAGAGCCGAGGCCGAGGCCGCGTTGGGCGAGTTGGCGGCCAAGTACCTTCAGGCCGTCAACCGGGGCGACGCGGATGGACTGGCGGTGCTCTACACCGAGGACGCGATTCGGCTTCCGTCGGACGGCCGGCGCATCGAGGGCAGGGACGCCATCCGGCTGTTCGCCGCCGCGGACTACGCCGACACCGACTGGGACATGCAGCTTCGCGTCGACGACAGCGACTACAGCGGCGATCTGGCCTTCGTGCGGGGCACGTACGCTCTCACCCTCACCTCGAAAGAGGATTCGTCCGTCGTCTACCAGGAAGTGGGCAAGTGGATGGACATGATGCGCCGCGGGGAAGACGGCTCCTGGTTGATCGCGCGGGAGATCTCGAATCGGGACCATCCGCAGGGCCAGATGCCGGCGGACGCGATGCCGCAGGAGGAGGGCTGATCATGAAGAGCACGACCCGCTGGCATGAGCGTCCCGGGATCAGTCTCCTGGCTGTCCTGCTGGTCGGCTTCGTCGTCGTTGCCTGCCCCCCGGTCGAGGAGGAGGTGGCGGAGGATCCGAACGCGGTCGAACCCAGCCGCGGCGACGAGGACGCCCTCAACGCCCTGGTTGCCGACTTCATGGTCGCGCTGAACACGGGCGACGCGGACGCGATGGCGGAGCTCTACGCCTCGGACGCGGTCCGCATGCAGCCGGAAGGCCCTCCGATCAGCGGCCGCGAGACGATCCGGCAGAACATCTCGCAGTTCTTCGAGACCGGCAGCCTGGACGTGCAGCTTCACGTCGACGAGACGGTGTTCAGCGGAGAGTTGGCCTACGTCATGGGCACATTCGCCCTGGGTGTGATTCCGAACGACGGATCGCCGAGGACGGACACGCTCGGACACTGGATGCGGCTGATGCGGCGTGAGCCGGACGGCAGTTGGCTCATCGCGTACGAACTCTGGAACTTCCAGGCGTAGACCGAAGTCGGCGGCTGCGGGGCGGCCGGGTATGATCCGTCGCCGCTCCTGATGTCCGAACCGTTGCCGCAGTCCCTGACCTTCATGGGCGCCCCCGGGTCGCCCTACACGCGGAAGATGCGCGCAGTGCTGCGCTACCGGCGGATCCCGTACCGTTTCCTGATCTCCGGCGCCGACGGCCGTGAGGATCTGCCGGCCGCCAAGGTCCGGCTGCTTCCCACGTTCTATCTGCCGAACGCCGATGGCGAGATCGAGGCGGTCGTCGATTCGACGCCTCTCATCCGGCGCTTCGAACGGGAGTTCGAGGGACGGTCGGTGATTCCGGCTGACCCGGTCGCGGGGTTCATCGACTACCTGCTCGAGGACTTCGGCGACGAGTGGCTGACCAAGGCGATGTTCCACTATCGCTGGGCCTACGAGGCGGACATCGAGAAGGCCGGCCAGATCCTGCCCCGCTGGCGGCAGGTCGAAGGTCCAGAGGAGCAGTTCCAGCAGGCGGCGAAGATGGTCTCCGAACGCCAGATCTCGAGGCTCTGGGTCGTGGGCTCGAACGAGACGACGGGCCGCGTGATCGAGGCCAGCTATCGGCGCATTCTGGAGCTGTTTCGGGATCACCTGACGGAGCGGCAGTTCCTGATGGGCAACCGCCCGGGCGCTTCCGACTTCGCATTCTTCGGCCAGTTGACTCAGCTCGCGGCGTTCGATCCGACGCCGATGGCGGTGACCCTCGAAGTGGCGCCGCGCGTCTATGCGTGGGTCGATCGGGTCGAGGACCTGTCGGGGCTCGAGCCGACAGACGACGACTGGGTCGACCGTGAGCTTCCCGAGACGCTCCGGGCGCTCCTTGGCGAAGTCGGCCGCGTCTACGCTCCCTTCCTGATCGCCAACGGGAGAGCGCTGGCGTCGGGCGCAGAGCGTGTCGAGTGCGAGATCGACGGCCGGCACTGGGTGCAGAAGCCGTTTCCCTACCAGGGCAAGTGCCTGATGTGGCTGCGCGACGAGTACGAGGCTCTGTCAGCTGACGACAGGTCGGCTGTGGACGATCTCCTCGCCGGCACGGGTTGCGAGGCCTTGTTCGAGGGGGCGGGAGCCCCGCCCTAGGTGCCTTCGAGCGGCCGGCCGGGTTTCTGGAAGTCGTTCAACCCGCGGTTCTACGGCTGGCGGATGCTGCCCGCGGCCTGGCTCATCTACGGCCTGGGTGCCGTGCCCTTCTACAGTTGGGGCATCTTCCTGCCTCAGATGCTGGACGAGTTGGGAATGTCCCGCGCGGACAGCGGCTGGGCGTTCGGCATCTGGACCTTTTGCGGCGGCGCCGTGGCGCCGTTGATCGGTGTTTGCCTGACCCGGTTTGGACCCCGTCCGGTGTTCACCGCCGGCTTCCTGGCCGTGTCGGTTGCCTACTATCTGACCAGCCGGGCCCAGGATCGCTGGGAGGTGCTGCTCTACTTCGGTTTGTTCGCTGGAGTTACTCACACGTTCTCCACCGTTCTGCCGACGCAGACGCTTGCAGCAAACTGGTTCCTTCGATGGCGTGCGACCGCCATGGCCTTCCTGCTGGTTGCGGCCGGCGTGATGGCGCCGCTGATCTACCGTTTCGCTCACTCGCTTCTGGACCGGGGCGGCACCTGGCGGGACGGCTGGGTGATCATTGCTGCACTCTGTGCGGCCCTGGGCGTGCTGTCGTTCCTCGTCCTTCGTAACACGCCGGAGTCGATGAGCCAGTTGCGGGACGGGGCCCGTTCGCTGGATGAGCTTCAGGCCGTGGCGATTCGGACCGGCGCCGAGACCCCGGACGAGTGGGTTGCGAAAGAGGCCGTGCGGACGCCGCAGTTCGTGTTGATGGTGCTCTGCGGTCTGGGTTACGCCGTTCCCTGGGGCGTGCTGGCCAACCACGGCAATCTGCATCTGCTCGATGTCGGGTTCGAGAGCGGTGAAGCCGCCACTCTCCTTGCGCTCATGGCCTTCGTGAGCATCTTCGGCCGTGCCAGCGGCGCCCTGGGTGATCGGATCTCGCCACCTCGTCTGCTTGGCCTGGCTCTGGCGATGGAAGGAGCAGGAATGGCGATGCTCCTGTTCGTCCGCACTACGGGGCAGGCGCGCGTCGCTCTGATCCTTCTCGGCCTGGGGTTCGGCATGGCCTACATCTGTCAGGCCGCTACCTTTGCCCGTTTCTTCGGACGCCGCGCGTTCGCGACCACCACCGGGGTCCGTTTCGCCGTCGGCGCCGCGTTCGGTGCGACCATACCCGCCGTCACAGGCTGGGCGTTCGACACTCAGGGCACCTACGCCGTCCCGTTCCTGACGATCGCCGCGGTCACTCTGACCGGCTCGGTGGTCGCCTTTCTTTTGCAGCCGCCGCGGAAGAAGAGCTGACCGCCGTCGCCGTTGCAGCGTCCGGAGGCCCCGGGCGGGGTTGGCCCCGAACCTGGGTGCGCCAGGCGTCGAGGGCCCGCTGGCGGGCCGAGCCGTGGTCGACCATGGGCAACGGATACGTCTCACCCAGCCGAACGCCTGAGCGGTCGAGCACGGCCTGCGGCGCAAGCCAGGGCGCGTGGATTGCGCGGTCGGGCAGCCGGCGCAGTTCCGGCAGCCACTTCCTGAGGTAGGCGCAGGCCTCGTCGAAGCGCCGCGACTGGGTGACCGGGTTGAAAACCCGGAAGTACGGCGCCGCGTCTGCGCCGCTTCCCGCGGTCCACTGCCAGCCACAACTGTTGTTGGCCCAGTCCGCGTCGACCAGAGTGTCCCAGAACCAGTCCGCGCCGCGCCGCCAGTCGATCAGCAGGTGCTTGGTCAGGAAGGAGGCGACGAGCATCCGCACGCGGTTGTGCATCCAGCCCGTGGTCCAGAGTTCGCGCATCCCGGCGTCGACGATGGGGTAGCCGGTCTGGCCGCGCTGCCAGCGCCTCAGATCGGCTGGTGTGTCGCGCCACGGCATGCGGTCGAAGCTGGGTCTGAGGTTCCGGGTCCCCATCTCCGGGTTGTGGAACAGGAGGTGATAGCTGAACTCGCGCCACCCGAGCTCTCGCAGGAAGGCCTCACATGGTCTGCGAGGCAAGGCGGCGGCCGCCGCCGCGACCTGGCGCGGACCGATTTCGCCGAAGTGGAGGTGGGGCGACAAACGGCTGGTTGCTTCGATGCCGGGCCGGTCGCGGTCCTGGTCGTAGTGCTCCGCTGCTCCGGACAGGAAGGCGCGGAGGCGTCGCTGCGCACCCTCCTCGCCGGGCTGCCAGATGTCGCGGAAGCCGGCCGCCCAATCGGGCTCGTGGCAGCGGAACTCCCAGCCTTCCAGATCGTCGCTGCGAGGCCACGCGGCCGGCGCCTCGGGCGGCGGGGCAGCGGCTACCGGGCGGGCGAAGCCGTGCGCGACGCACTTCCGCCAGAACGGCGTGAACACCCGGTACGGCCGGCCGGTGCCGCTTCGGATGTCCTCCGGCTCGAAGAGGAGGCTGGCCTGGAACGTCCGCGTTTCGGTGCCGGCTTCGGCGCAGCGTTCCTCGATCTCCGCGTCGCGTTGCGTGATCGCCGGTTCGTACAGCCGATTCCAGACGACTGCGGACGCACCGGTCTCGCGAGTCAGCGCGGCGATGGTTGGGGCGGTCGTTCCGCGGCGGAGGATGAGCCGACTCCCCTGGCCTCCCAACGTCCGGTCGAGCGCCTCGAGGCTGCCGTGCAGCCACCACCGCGACGCGCCGCCGAGCGGCCGCTCGCCCTCTTCCTCGTCGAGCACGAAGACCGGAACGACGGGACGTCCGGCGCCGGTGGCCCACGACCACGCGGGGTTGTCGTTCAGCCGCAGGTCCCGCCGGAACCAGACGAGAATCGGCTGCTTCGTGGTTGGAGGCATGCAGGCGGAGCGTACGACGGTTGACGACGATGGCTCGACAAAGCAGAGTGTCCAGGCGATGAGGCGACCGAGAAACGGACCGACTGGCCTTCGGGCCGCCGTTTCGACCGTCGTCGTTGGCTTTTTCCTGCTCGTGCTTTCCGTGCCGGTTCCACCGGCCGCCGCCGAGGACTGGCCGCAGTGGCGCGGCCCGGGGCGTGACGGCGTCTCTACCGAGACCGGGCTTGCCGGCCGCTGGCCGGCCGGAGGACCGCCTTTGCTGTGGCGCATCGACGGCCTCGGTGAGGGGTACGGCACGGTCGCGGTTGTCGAGGGCTCGCTCTACGTCCAGGGGACCCGTGACGGTCGAAGCCTCGTGTTCGCCCTCGATGCGTCGGACGGCAGCGTCCGCTGGGAGCGCGAACTCGGCTCGCGGTTGCGGGACGGCCGGGGCAACGGTCCGCGGGGAACTCCGACCGTGGCCGGCGATTCGCTCTACGCGTTGACCGGCGTGGGCGACCTGGCGCGCATCCGGCTCTCGGACGGCAGGGTGGCGTGGCAACGGAACATCCTTCGTGACTTCGGCCAGCGCAACATCAGTTGGGGGATCAGCGAGTCGCCGCTGATCGAGCGCGACTGGGTGGTCGTGATGCCGGGCGGCGACGGCGGTGCGATCGCGGCCCTCGACCGGGAGACGGGCGCCACAATGTGGACCAGCACCGGCCTGACCGACCGGGCCGGCTACTCCTCCCTGATCGCCGTCGACCTGGAGGACGGCGGCGATCCGCTGCGGGCGATCGTCGGCTTCACGGCGCGGGCCGGCGTAGGCGTGCGGGCCTCGGACGGCGAACTGCTCTGGCACTACCGCGAACCGGCGAACCGCACGGCGAACGCGGCGACGCCGATCTACGCGGACGGCCTCGTCTTCTACACCTCGGACTACGGCACCGGCGGCGGCGCGCTCCGGGTGCGGGCGGCGGGCGACAACGTCAGCACCTCCGAGGCGTGGTTTCAGTCACGCCTCCGGAACCATCACGGCGGCGTCGTGCTCCACGAGGGACATCTCTACGGGTTCTTCGGCAGCGCGCTCGCGTGCGTCGACTTCGAAACCGGCGAAACCGTGTGGAGGGACCGCAGCGTCGGCAAAGGCTCGCTCGTACTCGCCGACGGCAAGCTCTTCCTGTTGGGGGAACGCCATCTGGCTGGTCTGGCCGAAGCGACCCCCGACGGCTACGTTGAACGGGGCCGTTTCAGCCTGGACAACCGCGGCCGCCCGAGCTGGGCCCATCCGGTGGTCAGCAACGGTGTGCTCTACGTTCGAAACTGGGACGAGCTGCTGGCCTACGACGCTTCGTCGCCTAGGAGCTCACGCCGCTAGTTCCGCTCCGTCGTGCCCATCAAGTACCTCGGTTCCAAGCGGCAGTTCGTGCCGCTGATTGCCGACATCGTCGAACGGCTTCGACCGGCCGGCACGGTGCTCGACCTGTTCTCGGGCACGTCGAGGGTGGGCGCCGCTTTGAAGCGGCGGCAGTACCGCGTTCTGGCGAACGACTACCTGGCCTGCGGCGAGACCATTGCCCGCTGCTATGTGGAGGCCGACGGGACGTCCGAGCAGCTCCGGCTGGCGCGATTGCTGATCGACGAGTTCAACCGGCTGTCGCCGTCGGCGGGCTACTTCACGGAGGTCTTCTGCGAGAAGAGCCGCTATTTGCAGCCGAAGAACGGCGCCCGGGTCGACGCGATCCGCGAAGAGATCGAGCGCAAGGACCTCGACCCGGAACTCCGGGCGATCGTCCTCGTTTCCCTGATGGAGGCGGCCGATCGTGTCGACAGCACGACGGGCGTGCAGATGGCCTTTCTGAAGCAGTGGGCCCCGCGTGCTTCCAACGACCTGGAGCTACGGCTGCCGGAGATCGCTCCGCGCGCTGAAGCTGGCAAAGGGAAGGCCCACCGCATGGACGCCGCCGACGCCGTGGATGTGCTCGAAGCGGACATCGCCTACCTCGATCCGCCATACAACCAGCACAGCTATCTGGGCAACTACCACCTCTGGGAGAGCCTGGTGATGTGGGACAAGCCGGAGCACTACGGCGTCGCCTGCAAGCGCGTCGACTGCCGCGAGCGCAAGAGCGACTTCAACAGCAAGAAGAAGTTTGGGGCAGCGTGGGAACGAGTCGTCGATCGGGTGCGTGCGCGACACCTCCTCGTCTCGTTCAGCGACGAGGGCTTCATCGGCCGCGAGGAAATGGAAGCGATCCTGGCCCGGCGCGGCGAGGTCCAGGTGATCGAGAACGACTACAAGCGCTACGTCGGCGCGCAGATCGGCATTTTCAACCCGAGCGGCGAGAAAGTCGGCCGCGTGAGCCATCTGCGGAACAGGGAGTACCTGTACGTCGTGTCGCCGCAGAAGCTGCCTGAGGCTGCGGCGCGAGCGACCATCGGATCAGTCGCGCAAGGGACCTGATCGCTCGCTGTCGGCGAAGGCGATCTGGAAGGCCGGCCGGCTTTCGAGTCGGCCCATGTAGGCGACGACGTTCGGGTAGCGCTCGTCCAGCACTCCCAGTCTTTGCGCCAGGGCCAGCGAGTAGCCCATCATGATGTCGGCGGCGGTCAGTTCGCTGCCCAACAGGTAGTCGCGGCCGTCGAGCGCCGCCTCGACGGCGTCGAGGCAGATCTCGGCTCTTGCCCGTCCGTCCTCGACGACGGCTGGGATGCGTTCCGGCTCCGGCTTCAGGATGCGGTGGTGGACCATGTCGCCTAGCGGGCGCGCCAGGCTCGCCTCGGCGAACCAGGACCACTGCAGCAGCAGGGCGCTTTCCGGCGTACCGGGTGGTGGCTCCAGGGCGCCTTCGTCGTAGCGCTCCAGGATGTAGTGGACCATCGCGCCGGACTCGATCATCGTGAAGCGGTTGCCCTCCGCGTCTGAATCCGTCATGGCCGGAACCTTGCCGATCGGGTTGAGCCGCCGCCATTCGGCTGACTTCCGGTACTCCGGGCTGAAGTCGACCGGGACGACTTCGTAGGGCAGGCCGAGCTCCTCGCACAGCCAGATGATGCGCGCCGAGCGGGTGCGCGGCACGTGGTAGATCGTGATCACTTGTGCCGGAGAGGTCGCAGACTGAGCGTGTCTACGCCAGGGCGCGGTCGAACAGGGCCAGCAGCCGGCTCCATGCCCGCTCCGCCTGGGCCTCGTGGTAGACCGGCGTGTCGGGCGGGCACCAGCCGTGCATCGCACCTTCGTAGACCTCGATCTCGGCCGGCAGGCCCGCCGCCTCGAAGGTCTCGCGCAGCACGTCCTTGGCCTCGGGCTGCCTCTGGTCGTCGTTCTCGGCGATTGCGAACAGGTAGTGCGCCGTCATCTTCTCCACGAGAAGGTGCGGGCTGTCCGGCCGGTCGGTGACGAGGCCGCCGCCGTGGAAGGAGGCGCCGGCGCCGACGCGGTCGGGTATGGCGGCGGCCGTCCGCATCGTCATCGGACCGCCCATGCAGTAACCCATCGTCCCCATCTTCCGGTCCTGGTCGACGGAATCCTGGCTGTCCAGGAAGCTCACGAACGCCCTCGCGTCCGTCACGTTGGTTTCCGGGCTCAGCGACTGCATCAGCGGCCGCAGCGTCTCGCGCAACTCGGCGAAGTTCGTCCCCTCCGCTATGGGGGCCTTCTTTGTCCGGTAGTACTGGTTGACCGCGAGGACCGAGTAGCCCGATTCGGCGAGGCGCGTGGCCATCTGCCGGATGGCGGGCCGCAGGCCGAAGGCGTCGGGCCAGATCAGGACGCCCGGATGGGCGCCACTCGCGGGATGGACGAAGTAGCTGTCGCAGACGCCGTCGGGGGTCGTGATCTCGATCTCGGACTCGCTGACGCTCTGGGCGTCGGCCGGCCGCGGCAGCAGCACCGCCAGCCCGGCCCCGGCCGAGACGGCACCGAACTCCCGGCGGGTCAAGCGCTTGCCCTGCAGGTACCTGGCGTTCTCGGCGTTGGTTGTGTCGTCACACATGGTGGTCTCCTTGCTGACTGGAACTTCGATGAACCGTTTCGGACTCTAGCTGGACGTGGCTCTCGTCGGGCTAGTCCTGGCAGCCGCGGAAACGCTCTACGCGCACGCGGTCCGGTAGCCCGAGGGCTTCGGTGCGGCCCACCTTCGACGTGTAGAAGGCGAACAGGGTGCGCCGCTTCAGGTCGCTGAAGAAGGCGGCGCCGGCGACGAGCTCTGAAGGGTGCGCCTCGTGTTCGTCGCTGATCTCGCGCAGCATGTCGATCTGGCGGGCCGCGCCGAGACCGACGAAGGACGAACCGTGGAGTTGCTGCGCGCGACGGTCGATCCAGTCGAGACCGCCTAGCGCCGCGAGTTGTTCATCGCCGTCGGCGAGCGAGAGTTCGAGGTCGATGAACTCGTGGACGGCCGCGTCCCGCGCCCCCGGAGTGTCCGTGCGCGGCAGGATGTGCTCGCAGAGGGTCGCGAGCAGTTCGCCCTGGGCCGGGTTGAGCAGCCGTGGCGTCCAGGTGGATCCCTCGGCCTGGTACGCGGCCACCGCGGGGATCGCGGCGCGGATCGGCTCGGCTTGCAGCGTGGCGTAGCCGAACGCGCCGGCGCCGGCCGCCAGGACGTTCCGCCTCGTCGTCCGCTTGCTCATGCCAGTTCTCCCCGCTTGTGCTGATCGAGCAGGTACTCGCTCGAACGTAGCGCTAGCGCCATCATGGTCAGGGTTGGGTTGACGCAGCCGATGCTGACGTAGCAGGACCCGTCCATCACGAACAGGTTCCTGATCGTGTGGGACTGCTGGTACTGGTTGAGGTACGAGGTCTTCGGATCGTCGCCCATGCGCGCGGTGCCGACCTCGTGGATCCCCGAACCCAGCGGCGCGGGCTCGGTGTTCTGGGTGATGTTTGTGCAGCCGAGCGCCTCCAGCATCGCCCGGCCTTCCTCGATGATGTCCTGGACCATGGCGTACTCGTTGCTGCCCAGGGTGGTGTTCATCTGCAGTACGGGCACGCCCCACTTGTCGGTCACCTCCGGATCGAGCGTGACCCGGTTCTCCGGCCGCGGCAGGATCTCGCCGAAGCCGCCGAGGCCGATCGTGGAGACGGTGCTCGACTGGACCGCGTTCTTGAAGTCCGCGCCGAAGCCGGGTATGCCGTTGCCGTGCTGCCAGGTCGTGATGTTCTCGCCGCCCTGGTAGCCGTAGCCGCGGATGAAGTTGGGGTTCTTCGTCGCCGGGTCCTTCAGGTTCTGGAAGCGGGGGATGTAGATCCCGTTCGGCCGGTTGGCGCGCTCCGGCTGAGCGCCGGCTCTCGCTTCCAGGACGCCGCGCACCCCGGTCGCGTAGATGTGGTCCATCACGTAGCGGCCGAGGCAGTCGCTCTCGTTGGCGAGGCCGCCCTCCGCCGAGTTCAGCAGGATACGAGTCGAGGCCAGGGTCGAGGCGCAGAGCACGACGATGTCGGCCTTGGCCTCCCGGGTCTGGTCCGTGTTCTTGTCGACGTAGGTGACGCCCGAGGCGAGGTCGCCGGCCTGCATGTCGACCTTGATGACGGCGGCGTCCGGCACCAGCGTGAACCGGCCGGTCGCTTCGCAGTCGACGAGCGTCGTCTGCGGCGAGTTGAAGTAGGAGTTCGTCTGGCAGCCATAGTGGCACCAGCCGCAGTAGTGGCACATGTCGCGGTTGTTGTGCCGGCGTGTGAGGACGGCGTTGCGGCCGATCGTCATCGGTCGGTTGAACTTCTCGGCCAGGGTCTCCTTCAGCATCACCTCGCCGCAGGTGAAGGCCATGGGCGGCAGGAACTCGCCGTCCGGCAGGATCTCCAGGCCCTCGTTGCGGCCGTTGACGCCGATGTAGCGCTCGATCCGGTCGTAGTACGGCGCGAGGTCGGCGTAGCTGATCGGCCAGTCCATGCCGTAGCCGTCGAGGCTCGCGGCCCTGAAGTCGTAGTCGCTCATCCGGTACGACTGCCGGGCCCACATGATCGAGCGGCCGCCGACGACGTTGCCCTGGATCCAGTTGAAGTGGGTGCCCGGGGCCTCGGTGTACGGGTTGTCGACGTCGTCGATGAAGAAGTCCGCGTTGACCTGGGTGCAGGCGTAGCAGTACGACTGACGGTGGCGGCGCTGCAGGAGTTCGTTGCGCGGGTCGGGCCGCCCGCGGAACTCCATTTCGTGCGGCAGGGTGTGTTGCCGGAAGTCCTTCTCGGGGTCGAAGGCGCGGCCCGCCTCGAGCATCAGCACCTCCATTCCGGCCTCGGCCAGAACCTTGGCGGCCCAGCCGCCGGTTGCGCCCGAGCCGACGACGACCGCGTCCCAGGTCTTCGTGTCGGAGGTCTGCTTCATGCGGGATGGTCCTCGGCAGGGTCTAGCGGACGACGGCCTCGCTCGACGCTTCGACGTTGTAGGGGAGGGCGTCCTCGCCCTCGAGCCCCAGGCGCTCGTTGATGGCCAGCAGGTGGTGGTCGACGCCGATCTCGGTGCCGGGGCGGAAACCCGGGACCGTGATGACCTGCGCCAGGACGCCGCCCAGCCCGCGGTGGATCACGCCGCGCGGCAGGTAGATCAGGTCGCCGGCACGGACCTCGTGGACATCGAAGAGCTGCTCGGCGAGTTCCGGGGTCATCGTCTCGGGCGACTCGATGTCCTCGACGTGGTAGCTCGTGAGCAGCTTGTCTTCGTCGTTGCTCATCTGCACCAGGTAGAACTCGTCGAAGCCCGTGTCCGCCGGGTGGTAGTGGGTGAACGAGTCGGTGATCCGCACCCGGTGCGCGTTCAGGCCGTGGAAGGTGTAGGCGCCGTTGTCCTTCAACCAGGTGAGCAGGATGCGGCGGTAGGCGCCGGTTTCCGTGGCGCAGCCGCCAAGGACGTCCGTGATGTCCGGGTCCCAGTCGGGGCGGATCGCCGCCGGCACGTTTTCGTCCGGTGCGTCGGGGACATCGAACACGAGCGCTGCAATCGCGGGTTCGACCGTCAGCCGTTCGCCGGGGCGGAGCACCGCGATGTCGCCTACATGGAGCTCGGTCCCGGTCGTGCCGGAGCCGGCGTGGATCTCGGCCGTCGCGGGCGCCTCCTCGACCGGCGTCTGCACGAAGACGATCCGGCTCGAGGCGGCCGCCTCGATCTCCGTGGCCGCGGCCAGAAACTCCATCGCGTAGCCGGGATTGCCCGCTTCGAAGTGCTCCTTGACGCGGGCGAAGGCGGCCTGGCCCTCCGCATCGTCGTCGAAGAGGTGGGCGCGGACGACCTCCGCCCGTGGCTGCGCGCTCACGGGTTCCGGATCCGAGCTGTCGGCTTCGGCTCCCGCTTCGCCGGTGGTGCAGGAAGTGAACGTCACCGAGGCCAGCAGCATCGCCGCCGGCAGTGGCAGGCATTTCCGTGGGTTCACGAGCGGGACGGTACCATGCCGGAATCTTCCCCGAAGGCGCAAGACGGCAGAGGAAACGGCCCATGTCACGCTCCAACCCACCCGGACTTTCCGTTCCGTTGCTTTGCCTGGCGGTTCTCTCCGCGCCGGCGTTCGCGGCGGAGGACGATCCGATGATCGAACTCACCAGACGAGGTGGCGATCGCGTCTTGATCACCGTCGACGGCGAGCCCTTCACCGAGTATCGCCCCGGCGGCGAGGCCGACGGCGGCGGCCACCTGCCGTACCTCTACCCGGTCCTCGGACCGGGAGGGCAGGCGCTTACGCGCAACTGGCCGATGTCCGAGCTGGAAGGGGAGGAACGGGACCATCCGCATCATCGCTCACTCTGGTTCGCTCACGGCGCGGTGGGCCTGGCGGACGGCGGCAAGCGGTACGACATCTGGAATGGCCGCGACGGCTCGGCCATCGTCCATCAGGAGATCGTGACGGTGGAGTCCGGCACGGCCGGGGTGCTGTGCACTGCGAACTCCTGGGTCGACCCGGGCGGCGACGAGATGCTCCGCGAGGAACGGACGATGACCTTCCGCGCCGGTGCGTTCGACACGGGTCAGGCCTGGCGGGCAATCGACTTCGACGTCCGGCTGAGGGCCGGCGACCGCGACATCGTCCTGGGCGACACGAAGGAAGGCACGATGGCCATCCGCGTCGCGGCGACCCTCCGCCACCAGGGCGAGCGCGCCGCTGGCTCGATGCGGAACAGCGAAGGCGTCGAAGGCGTGGACGTATGGGGCAAACGCGCCGCATGGGTCCACTACACCGGCCCCGTCGACGGCAAACGGGTCGGCATCGCGATTTTCGACCACCCGGAGAACTTCCGCCACCCGACCTGGTGGCACGCCCGCGCCTACGGCCTGTTCGCGGCGAATCCCTTCGGAGTCCACGACTTCGAGAAGGCGGAGAAGGGCACCGGCGACTGGACGATTGGGGCCGGAGGCGAGCTGAGGCTGCGGTACCGGCTGCTGTTCCACGATGGCGAGGTGTCGCCAGAGCGGCTTGACGGCGAGCTACGGCGTTACGCAACCGACTAGCTAGCGCTGGTGCGCACCGGCTCTGCGCGCCGGACGGCGGACCCGTCGTGCTAGCCTCCCCGCGGTCGCTCGGGCTTCCGGTCCAGCGTCATCAGAACGTACCGAGAACAACGCCTGGAGAGATTCCCAATGCGGCCAGCCCATTTCGTTCCGATCGCGATTCTCGCTGCCTCCCTGGCGGCCGGCAGTTCGGCGTTCGCCGGTGACGAGAGCGCCGTGGCGGCCGTGAAGGAGGTCTTCGAGACCGGTGTTGCCGCGCTCAACGAAGGCAACCTCGATGGTTTTCTGGACACCGTGCACGACGAGGCGCTGTCCTTCTACGCCTGCGGTCCCACGTCGGGCAAGCAGGGCCGGGAAGCCTGCGCGCTTGACTGGCGCCTCTTCTTCAATACCACGACGAAGGCGCGCTTCGAGACCCGGAACGAGGAATACCGGATCATCGGCGACACGGGAATCGCCTACGGCGAGTACTCGCTGTCGGTGAACTACGACGGGCAGGGACGGCAGACCGTGCACGAAGGCCGCTACACGATGACCTACACGCGAGTGGGCGACGAGTGGCGGATCGCCATGCAGCACAACACGCCGGTGGGCGACTCGCCGCAGCCGGTGCGCGAGCTGGCGCGCGGCGCCCGTTGAGTCTGGCCTAGTCGAAAGCCGGTCTGACCGCCTTCTTCGTCTCCGGCGCCCAGATCCGCACCTGGCTGAAGCGGCCGGTGTCGTCGAACGACCCGAAGCCGACGCGGCCCCAGCCGAGCGGATCGCGGTCGGTCGAGACGGTCGGCTGCTTCCCGCCGTCGAAGTAGACGCGCAGCGCGCCGTCCTGGCGTTCGACCCTGACCCGTTTCCAGCCGCGGCCCCAGTCGACGCCTTTGTCCGGGATCGCGCCCATCGGCGCCCGGTCGGCGTTGTCGACCAGAAAGATGTTGTGTGCCCGGTCGTCGGGTTCGGTGGCCAGGTGGGCGTAGTAGTAGCGGTTCGGGCCCTCGAAGCCGAAGAAGAGACTGAGATCCCGATGGCCGTACTCGCGGCCGGTCTGCCAGGCCTCGGCTTCGAGGACGAAGTCGCCGAGCAGGAGATCGTCGATCAGGGCGATGTTGAGCGGCGAACGGTGCTTCGGCTTGTACCTGCTGCCGCCCTTGAGCTCGAGGTAGCCGCGCCAGTCTCCTGCGCCGTACCCCCACGCCCGCTGGTCGCTGACCGTGAAGTCGTCGAGCGCCGAGGCGTCCGTGAAGTCCTGGGAGTAGACGAGTTCGTAGCCGTCCGGCACGCCTGACTGGGCGTGGAGGCTGCCGGCGACGGTGATGACGATGACGATGAGAGCGGCCGAACCGAACCAGACCGGCGCCTTGCGCCGGATGCCGGCGAGGGCGCGGGCGCACTCAATCGGTCGTACTGTGGGTGTCCGGCGCATCAGACGGTCCGCGGGACGACGAAGGGCTCCCGGTACTCGCGGGTCAGCAAGCGGCTCGCCTCCACGTCGCCTTCGATCGTCTCCGTGTCCGGGTCGATCGTGAGCCACGGGCCGACGATCGGCTGTTCGATCTCGGGATCGATGCCGTTCTTTACCAGGTGGTCGAGGAAGCGGTCGGCGGTGTCGCCGGCATGGCGGAGCTTCGAGGCGATCCTCGACACTTTGGCCGGTCCGCCCGCTTCGCCGCGCAGGTAGGAAATGTTGCCGAGGTGGCAGAGGGCGCTCGAGAGGTGGCCGTCCTCGATCGAGGCGGTCAGATCCCCGCTGCGGCGGCTGCGCACGGCGTCGACGAAGTTCGCGTAGTGATTGGCGCCGCCCTTCCAGGACTCCAGCTTCTTGCCCTTCGCGTCGAATGCCGTGGCTTCCGTGTAGCTGGGGATCTGCAGGTGACCGCCCTCGCAGTGCACGATGACGCCGATCTGCGCTCCGAGGTACTCGTCCATGCCACGCCGGCGCCATTCCTCCTTCTGAGCCTTGGCGTCGCGCGGCAGTCCGCGGACCTCGAACAACAGCGGGGCCCGCTCGTAGTCGTGGTACACGAACTGAGTGTTCGGCGTGTTGCCGTCGTCGACGTAGCCGAACCGGCCGCCGACGCTGATCGTTCGCGGCGGCAACGCGGGCTCGCCCAGCGCCCAGCGCGCGATGTCCATCTGGTGGATGCCCTGGTTGCCCAGGTCGCCGTTGCCGGTGTCGAAGACCCAGTGCCAGTCGTAGTGCAGGCGTTCGCGCATCAGCGCCTTCTTCGGCGCCGGGCCGCACCAGAGGTCGTAGTCGACCGCCGGGTCGATTCTCTGCGCGCCTTCCACGCGGCCGATGCTCTGGCGCGGCTTGTAGCAGAGACCGCGGGCGAGCTGGACTTCGCCGATGTGCCCTTCATTGACCCAGGCCAGTGCGTCCTGGATCGAGGGTGACGAGCGGATCTGGGTGCCGGTCTGGACGATGCGGTCGTACTTGGCGGCCGCGTGGACGATCTGACGGCCCTCCCAGACGTTGTGGGAAACGGGCTTCTCGAGGTACACGTCCTTGCCGGCCTGGCAGGCCCAGACCGCCTGCAGCGCATGCCAGTGGTTCGGTGTCGCGATGGACACGGCGTCGATGTCGTCGCGCTCGAGGAGTTCCCGGTAGTCGACGATCGCCAGCGGATCGGTGGCGCCGTCCTCGATCGCTTTGGCCTTCGCCGCTTCGAGCACGTTGCTGTCGACGTCGCATAGGGCGGCGACCTCGACGCCGGGCAGATCGATGAACTGATTGACGTGGTCTCTGCCGCGTCCGCGGAGGCCGACGACGGCGACGCGGAGCACCTCGTTCGGACTCGCGGCAGCCGTGCCGGCCGAGGCCCGGCATCCCAGAGTCGTCGTGGCGGCGGCGGCGGCGGCCGAGCCGAGGAATACGCGGCGGGTGATCGCGGACATGGTGTTCCTCCCAGAGTCGGAAGCGCCCGTAGGCGGCCTCTGATTGTAACCGTCGCGGCCTGCTAGCGTGGCCGGTTGATGCTGCCGGACGGCTATCGGAGAACCCTTGGCATCCTCGCAGCGGCGGTCTGCGTCGCCTGCCTTGCCGCCTGTGCAGCCGAAACGCCGGCCGAGCCGCCGAACATCGTCTTCCTGCTGGTCGACGACCTCGGCGCCATGGACATCGGCGCCTTCAACCCGGACACCTTCTACGAGACGCCGAACATCGACCGGCTGGCGGCCGCCGGTGTGTGTTTCACCAGAGGCTACGCCGCGAACCCGGTGTGCAGCCCGACACGGTTCAGCATCATGACCGGCCGCTACCCGACCCGGGTGGGTGCGACGAACTACTTCGCCGGCCGCCGTGAGGAGAAGTTCGCGCCGGCCCCGCTCACCGACCGGATGCCGCTCGAGGAGTACACGCTCGCCGAGGCGCTCCGGGACGGCGGCTACAACACCGCGTTTCTCGGCAAGTGGCACCTGGGGCCGACAGAGGAGTTCTGGCCGCTGGCCCAGGGCTTCGACGTGAACATCGGCGGCCACCGCGGCGGCATGCCCCGGAGCTACTTCTCGCCCTATTCGAACCCGACGCTTTCGGACGGTCCCGAGGGTGAACATCTCACCTCCCGACTGACCGATGAGGCGCTCGACCTGATCGATGGTTACGCGGCCGACGAGGAAGGCAAGCCCTTCCTCATCTACCTTTCGTACTACACGGTACACACGCCGCTGCGCGCGCCGGCGGACCTGATCGCGAAGTACGCCGCGAAGGCCGGCGTCGAGGTGGGCGCGCGGTCGAACCCCGAGGACTTTGGACACGAGGAGCAGATCTGGCCGCGCGACGAACCGCGGCGCGTGCGCGAGGTTCAGAACCACGCCGTCTACGCGGCGATGGTCGAGGCCCTGGACACGAGCGTCGGCCGCATCCTGGACCACCTCGACGCGCTGGACCTGACCAAGAACACGATCGTCGTCTTCTTCTCCGACAACGGCGGCCTGTCGACGGCGGAAGGGTCGCCGACCTCGAATCTGCCACTAAGGGGCGGCAAGGGCTGGCTCTACGAGGGCGGCATCCGGGAGCCCATGATCGTGCGCTGGCCGGCCGTCGCGGCCGCTGGCGGCATGACCGCGGCGCCAGTCATCAGCACGGACTTCTACCCGACGCTGCTGGAAGCGGCGGGTGTCGAGCTTCGGCCCGAGATCGAAGTCGACGGATCGAGCTTCCTCGACCTGCTCCGTGGAGGCGAAGCGGGTGAGGACGCCGCGGCCGCAGCCTCCGAGCGGGATCTGTACTGGCACTACCCGCACTACGGCAACCAGGGCGGCTTTCCGGGCGGGGCGATCGCACGCGGTCGCTACAAGCTGATCGAACGCTACGAGGACGGCCAGGTCCACCTCTACGACCTGGAGGCCGACGTCGGCGAGCGGAACGACCTGGCTAGCGAAGAGCCCGAGCGGGTCGCCGAGATGCGGGCTCGGCTTCACGCCTGGTATGGCCAGGTCGGCGCCGAGTTCCTGAGTGCCCTGCCGGACGGCCCGGAACCCTGGCAGCTACCGGTGCGATCGCCGAGCGGCCCGTAACTTCCGGCACGGCCCCGGTTTGATGCTGCCGGTAGGCTTTGACCGGTGAGCACCAGCGGCAGGGTTTGGAACCTGGCGGCGACGACGATGGTGGCCGTTGCCTGCACGGGTCCGGTCGACGACGGCGGATCCGGAGAACTGCCCGTGGAACCGCCGAACATCGTGTTCCTCCTGGTCGACGACCTCGGCGTCATGGACGTCGGCGCCTTCAATCCCGACACCTTCTACGAGACGCCGAACATCGACCGTTTGGCGGCGGGCGGGGTTCGCTTTCTGCGCGGTTACGCCGCGAATCCGGTGTGCAGCCCGACCCGGTACAGCATCATGACGGGGCGTTACCCGACCCGGGTAGGTTCCACGAACTGGTTCTCCGGCCGCCAGGAAGAGACGTTCGCTCCCGCGCAGCTCAACGACTGGATGCCGGTCGAGGAGTACACGCTCGCCGAGGCCTTGCGGGACGGCGGCTACAACACGGCCTTCCTCGGCAAATGGCACCTGGGACCGACGGAGGAGTTCTGGCCGGAGGCCCAGGGTTTCGACGTGAACGTCGCCGGCTACGTTCGGGGGAGGCCCAGTAGCTACTTCTCGCCCTACTCGAACCCGCGGCTCGAGGACGGGCCCGAAGGCGAGTACCTCACCGAACGGCTGACCGACGAGGCGCTGGACCTGCTCGATGGCTATGCGGCGGACGAGGACGGCAGGCCCTTCCTGCTCTACCTCTCGTACTACACCGTCCACACGCCGCTGGAGGCGCCGGCCGAGCTGATCGCGAAGTACGCGGCGAAGGCGGGCGTCGAAGTGGGCGGGCCGGCCGATTCCGACGACCTGGGATTCGAGGAGCAGATCTGGCCTCGCGACGAGCCGCGCCGGGTGCAAGAGGTGCAGAAGCACCCCGTCTACGCGGCGATGGTGGAGAGCCTGGATACGAGCGTCGGCCGAGTCCTCGACCGCCTCGACGCTCTGGACCTGGCCGAGAACACGATCGTCGTCTTCTTCTCGGACAACGGCGGCCTGTCCACCTCCGAGATGTTGCCGACATCCAACCTGCCTCTCCGGGGCGGCAAGGGCTGGCTGTACGAGGGCGGCATCCGTGAGCCGCTGATCGTCCGCTGGCCGGCCGTGGCGGCCGGTGGCAGCGACGTGGCGTCGCCGGTGATCAGCACCGACTTCTACCCGACGCTGCTCGAGGCGGCCGGCATCGACTTGCCTGCCGATGTCGAGGTCGACGGCAGGAGTTTCCTCGACGTGCTGCGCGGCGGCGAGGCGGGCGAAAAGGCAGCCGCCGCAGCAGCGGTGCGTGACCTGTTCTGGCATTACCCGCACTACTCCCACCAGGGTGGCTTTCCCGGCGGCGGGATAGCTCGCGGCCGCTACAAGCTGCTCGAGCGCTACGAAGACGGCCAGGTCCATCTCTATGATCTGGAAGCCGACGAGGGCGAACGGAACGACCTGGCTAGCGAAGAGCCCGAGCGGGTCGCCGAGATGCGGGCTCGGCTTCACGCCTGGTATGGCCAGGTCGGCGCCGAGTTCCTGAGTGCCCTGCCGGACGGCCCGGAACCCTGGCAACCGCAGGTCCAGGCTGGGGATGGGGGTTGAGCCGGCGCTACACGCCTCCGGGCCACCATCGCAGCGTCGCGGCCTTCCGGGAGCACCTGCGCGGGCTCGACCCGGCGTTCGACTGCGCCGACGAGCTGCTCGGCCCGGAGGGGCCGCTGGCGGAGCCGCTCGCCTTGTTTGGCCGCGAGGCCGGCAACCGGTTCGCGGTCCATCCGATGGAGGGTTGGGACGGGAACCGCGACGGCAGTCCGAGCGACCTGACGCTGAGGCGTTGGCGGCGGTTCGGCCTGAGCGGGGCGAAGCTGATCTGGGGCGGAGAGGCGGTGGCCGTGGTGCCGGAGGGGCGCGCAAACCCGAACCAGCTCTTCATCGACGGCGATCGGCTGGATGACTGCGTTGCGTGGCTCCAGGCGCTTCGCCGCGAAGTCCTGACGGGACATGAGGAGAGTGGAGTAGGCGGCGACCGCCCGGTCGTCGGCCTGCAGTTGACCCACTCGGGTCGGCTTTCGCGGCCCGATGCGCCGCCCGCGTTGCCGCGGCCGTTGCGGGCACAGGTCCATCCGGTGCTTGACGCGCGGCTGGGGGAAGCCGCGCACCGTCCTCTCGTGAGCGACGAACAGTTGGAGGAGATCGCCGGCGCCTACGTGCGCGCCGCACGTTGTGCCGAAAGGGCGGGCTACGACTTCGTCGACATCAAGTGCTGTCACGGCTATCTGCTGCACGAGCTGCTGGGCGCGCACACGCGGCTGGGACCCTACGGCGGCTCTTTCGAGAACCGGGTGCGGCTGCCGCTTGAGATCATTGCGATGGTGCGCTCAGCGTGTCCGGACCTCGGCATCGGCGTACGGCTCTCCGTCGGCGACGTGGCGCCCTTCGGCGCGGACGGCGCCGGAGTCGGCGTGCCGGAAGTCGAGAGCGCCAGACCGGCCGATCTCGGCTTCGGCCTGAACCCGACGGATGTCGGGTTGCCCGAGCCGACCTGTTCCGAGGCGATCCGCTACGTCGCTCTGTTGGTCGAAGCCGGCGTCGAGGTCGTCAACGTGACGATGGGGTCGCCCTATAGCTGCCCGCACCTCTCGAGGCCGTTCACCTATCCTGCGTCGGACAGCTACCTGCCGCCGGAAGATCCGCTGCGCTCGGTGCTACGTCAACTTGCTGCGGTGCGCACCGTGCGCGCGGCGTTTCCGCGACTTCCCCTGGTGGGCACCGGCTACAGCTACCTCCAGGAGTGGCTGCCGCACATCGCCGAGGCGGAGGTTGACCAGGGCCACGTCGACTTCGTCGGTCTCGGGCGGATGGTGCTCGCCAATCCGCGCCTGCCGGCCGACGTGCTGGCTGGGCGGCCGCTCGAGCGCAGGGCGATCTGCCGTACTTTCAGCGACTGCACGACGGGACCGCGCAACAACATGGTCAGCGGTTGCTACCCGCTGGACGAGCACTACCGGCAAACGCCCGAGTTCGACCGGATCAGGGACATCAAGAAGGCGGCGGCCTCGTTGTGAGCAAAGCGACAGAAGTTTCTGGCCAGCTTGCCGCAGCGTCGTTGCCGCGGCTCTGCTACGCCGCGCTCCACGTCGTCGTTCGAGACGGCTACGCCCAGGCTGGCCACTCGATGAAACGACCCGGTTCGGCGCGCGAGATCGAACACTGGATCGACTGGAAGGCGACGGCCGGTCTGCGCCGCTGGGTCGACTCGCTCGGCTTCGGCGTCGCGGAAGCGATGGACACGGCCCAGCGCTTCGAGATCGGCTGGCCCAGCGCGCGGCGGTTGATCGAGCTCTGCGCCTCGCTCGAACTCCGCAACGGTTTCGTCGCCGGGGCCGGCAGCGACCAGTTCGATGCGATCGGCAGCAACACGCAACTCATCGACGCGGTAGCGGAGCAGGCGGAGTTCATCGCCGAGTCGGGCGGCGTCCCGGTGCTGTTGCCGATGCCGCGGCTCACCGCGACGGGCGCCTCCGAACGGGAGTACGTCAACGTTTACGGCGCGATCATCGATCAACTCGAAGGTCCGCTGTTCCTGCACTGGCTGGGCGAGATGTTCCACCCGGCAATGCGCGGCTACTTCCCGGGCAACAGCCTGGAGCGGGTCCTCGCCCGCCATGCCGACAAGGTGCGCGGCGTCAAGCTCTCGCTTCTGGACGAGGAGTACGAGGTGCTGCTCCGGCGGCGAATCGGCATGCGCGGCCAGATCGTACTGACGGGAGACGACTACCACTTCGCGCGGTTGCTGGAAGGTCAGCCGGCGGCCAGGGGTTCCAGACTCGGCGGCACGTTCGAACTGAAGGGCCGCACGGTGGCTCTGGGCGACTTCAGCCACGCCCTGCTCGGCGCCTTCGACGCGGTAGCCGAGCCGGCTGCCGCGGCGCTTCGCGCGCTCGGCGACGGGGACGTCGAGCGCTATCGCGAACTGATGGGCCCGGCCGAAGAACTCGCCCGGTTCATCTTCCAGCCGCCGACGCGTCACTACAAGGCCGGACTCGCCTACCACGCCTGGCTGCGCGGACTGCAGGACAATCCGATGCTGGTCAACCGCGAGGATCTGGCGCGGGACGAGGCCTACTACCGCGGGGTCGCGACTCTCGCGCGGCGCGCGGGCACGTTGGGCGATGACTGACTGGCGGTTGACCGGCAGTCTGGTGTTCCTGACCCCGGCGCTGCTGCTCTACGCCGACGCCGCGACGGCTCAGCAGACCGGACGCATCGAAGGGACGGTGACGCTGCGCGGCGCCGCCTCGCCCGACGGCATCGGCATTCTGGCCGAGACCGATGCCGTGCCCCGGCCCAGGTCGACGGTCACCGACGCGTCCGGCCTCTACGCGCTGCCGCGGCTCTACCCGGGCCTCTATCGGGTCACGTTCACGACCCGGGCGGGAGCAAGCCGAACGGTCGAGGCCCAGGTGCTGCTCGGCCAGACGACGACCCTGGACCTGGAACTCGAAGCGGCGGCCGCCGCTGTCAGCGAGGAACTGGTCGTCATCGGAGAGCGGATCGCCGTCCGCGGTCGCGCCTCCGTCGCCAGCGCCATCGACGGCGAGGCGGTGCGGGACATGCCGCTCGGTCCCGACTATCGCAGCCTCGTTCGGCTCGCTCCGGGCGTCCAGGTGACCCAGGACAGCGTGCGGGGACCGGCCAGCGGCGGCAGCGGTCAGGACAACGTGTACCGTTTCGACGGCGTCGACGTGTCGCTGCCGATGTTCGGCACGCTGTCGGCGGAGCTCTCGAGTCATGACGTCGACCAGGTGACGTTCGAGCGCGCCGGCGCCACGGCGGTGGGCTTCAACCGCAGCGGCGGATTCACGATGGACTCGACGGCGAGGTCCGGCACGAACGCCTTCGCGGGCAGCGTCGAGTACACGGTGGAGCCGCCGCGCCTCCAGGCGGAGCCCGAGACGGACCTGGAATCCGTGGCCGGGCACGACACGGACCGCCAGCGGGCCGTCGCCACCCTCGGCGGCCCGATCGTTCCGTCGCGGCTCTTCTTCTTCGTTTCCGCCTTCCGGCCCACGGAGGAGCGGACGAACGCGGCCACGGCCTACGGACCGGTCAAGGACTACGAGAACGCGCGGCGCGAGTTCTACGGCAGGCTGACGCACGCGCCGTCGGACCACCTGCTGCTCAATGCCGGCTACCGAACCTCGCGGCGCGAGGAGAGCGGCGTCTCGGTCGGACCCTACGAAGCCGATTCGGTCTCGCTCGGCGGCGGGGCGGACCAGCGGGTGGCGAACGTCGATGGTGTCTGGCAGACGGGCCTTGGCGCCCTTTCGTTCCGGTTCAGCGACTACGACCTCGAGGGCTCGTCCCGGCCCGACGTGGCGCTGGCCGTTCAGCCGGCGCTCGACGGCGCCCTGGACGTGGAGAATCTGGACCGGATGGGTTACTTCAGCGTCCCCGAGTACGTGGACGGCGCCGATGCCTACAACGCCGCGGTCAGGCCCCTGGTGGAACGCTACGGCTACACGGACGAGCACGGCGCGCGCCGCGGCGGCGGCGCCGTCGGCGCGCATCCGTCGATCAACGACCAGGCGTTCTACCGGCGGAGCTTCGAACTGGCGTTCGATCACGGGTTCGGTCGGGGCGCGGTCAGCCACGACCTCCACTTCGGGTTGCGGGCCGCCGAGGCGCGCGAGACGTTGAGCCGTGAATCGAACGGTTGGGGCGCCATCGAGGCCCCGGGCGGCGTCGACCTGGCGGAGGACGGCACGCCGGTCTTCTACGTCGCCACGGTGCAGCAGATGAGCCTCCGGCGCCCGGACGGCACGGCGGTCTCGCCCATCGACTCCTTCACGGAGACCGCGTCCCTGGAGGTCCACGACCGCCTGACCGCGGGCGACTTCACCTTCGACGCCGGGGTGCTGCTGAGCCAGGACGTCCTCTACGGACAGGGTCTGCGTGCGGCGCCGGGCACTGTGTCCGGCTTCACCCTGGCGCCGGGCGAGAAGTACCGGATGTACACGATCGACTGGCGGGACATGATTCAGTCGCGTCTCGGCGTCACCTGGTCCTACCGGGCGGAGGGCACGGTCTTCGCCAACTACGCCCGCTACCACCCGGAGGCGACCTCGCTGGCGCGCGCGGCCTCCTGGGACCGAAACACCCGCGCCAGCCTCCGCGTTCTGTTCGACGAGGGCGGCCGGATCATCTCCCACGAGCCGTACCCGGGATCTTCCGGCAAGGTGTTCCAGGACGGCATGAAGCCCCGCCGCATCGACGAGTGGACTCTCGGCGCGACCCGGACGTTGTCGCGGGGACTGTCGCTCAGCGCTCACCTGCGCCGGCGGGAGGGCGGACGTTTCTGGGAGGACACCTGGAACGGATCCAGGGGTTACGACAGCGCCCCGCCCCACATCGCCGTCCGCGGCCCCTACGTGCCGCGTCTCGATGCCGTTCGAGCGGAGATCGGCGGTTCGAGCTACGTGATCGCCGAACTCGACGACGCGTACACGGAGTACTCGGAGGCCGCGCTCGAACTGGTGTGGCGGGGTGAACGCGGCTACCTGAACGCTTCCTACGTGCGGAGCCGCTACACCGGCAACTTCGACCAGGACAACACGACCCGGAACAACGACGCCAACCTGTTCATCGGTTCGTCCAACCTCGCTGACGGCTATGGCCGCCAGCTATGGGACAACAAGGACGGGACGCTGCGCGGGGACCGGCCGCATCTCGCCAAGGTGTTCGGCCGTCTCGACCTGCCGTGGCGGGCGAGCGTCGGCGCCTTCGTGTTCTTCCAGTCCGGACAGCCGTGGGAGGCATGGGATTCGGTCGCCTACGGATTGCCCTCCTACTTCTCGTCGACCAACCGCTACGCCGAGCAGGCCGGCAGCCGGCGCAGTCCGAGCCACTGGCAACTGGACCTGGGCTACACGCAAGGTCTCCGCCTACCGGGCGACCTGAGTGCCCGGTTGCGTGTCGATCTCTTCAACCTGTTCGACCGCCAGACGGGCTACAACAACAACCCGTTCCGGCGCGACGCCGCCTTCGGAGAACCCCGCGACCGCTTCGACCCGCGGCGGGTGCAGATCTCCCTGGGCGTCGAGTTCTGATCCGTGCCTCGGAACGTCACGGACGGGGTTGCGGCGGGCGCCGGCAGGGCCGAGATCACGGTCCGCGACGCGCGGCGCCTGGCGCTGGCGCGGGCGGGCCTGTTGAATCCCGGGTGGACCGGTCTGCCGCGCGCGGCTTCGGGCCGCGGCCCGCGGGCGAGGCGGGCGGTCCACACGCTGATCGAGCGCTTCGGTTACCTGCAACTCGACACGATCTCGATCGCCGGCGCCCGCACCCACGCCCTCGTGCCGCTGTCTCGCTGGCCCGGAATCGACCGGAACCTGCCGGAGGAACTCCTCCAGCCGGGCGAGCCGCTCTTCGAGTACTGGGGTCACGAGGCGAGCTGGATCCCGATCGACCTCTACCCGGCGTTCGGCTTCCGCCGCGAGGAGTATCGAAGCGGCAGGACCTGGCACAGCAAGGGGATACGCGAGCACCCCGACGTGGCGAAGGCGATCCTGCGCCGCGTCGAGGCCGAAGGGCCGATGCGGTCCCTGGACCTGACGGGGCCGATGCTGGGAGAGGTGTGGCGTTCGAAGCGGGAACGGTGGGTCGCCTACTCGCTGTGGTCCACCGGGGAACTGGCCATCCGCTCGCGGCACAACTTCCAGCGCACGTTCGATCTGCCCGAGCGGGTGATCCCCGAGCGTTGGCGGAGCGAGGACTGGAGCCTGGAGGATGGGATCCGGGCGCTGATCCTGCGCGCTCTCGAAGGTCACGGCTGGGCGACGATCGGCACGCTGGCCGACACCTGGCGGCTCAAGAATGTGCGACCCCAGATCAGGTCTGTGCTCGAGGACCTGGCGTCGGCGGGCGACGTGGTGTCCTGCGACCTGATGACGGTCGACGGGAAGCCGCGGCCGGGATGGGTGCGCCCCGCCGATCTGGAACTCGCGGCCCGGCTGCGGCGTGTGCGTCCCGCGCGGAACCGCGGCGTTCTGCTCTCGCCGTTCGACCCAGTGCTCTGGCGGCGCAACCGGGTGGCGCATCTGTTCGGCTTCGACCAGATCCTCGAGATCTTCAAGCCGGCCTCGAAGCGGCGCTACGGCTACTACTGCATGCCGGTACTGGCGGGTGACCGTCTGGTGGCGCGCTACGACCTGAAGGCGCACCGGAAGCAGGGTCGGCTGGAAGTGCTGTCGTTGCACTACGAGGCGGTCGGTCCGAAGACGCCGGCCACGGACCGGGCGGCCGCGGAGAACGCGCTGGCGAGGTTCGCGGAGTCGGTGGAGCTTGCCGTTTCGGACTAGGCTTCGTTCCGCGATGGAAGCCCTCAGACTCCCTGATTCGCTTGCAGGCCTCTTCGCCGTCGCCGCGCTCACATTCGCGGGTTGTGGAGGCTCCGGCAGCGATGTCTCCAGCGACGAAGGCGCGGCGCGTCCGCAGGTCGCCCTGGTCATGAAGTCCCTGGCCAACGAGTTCTTCGAGACAATGGCCGAGGGCGCCCGCACGCACCACGAGGCTCACCGGGACGCGTACGACCTGTTGGTCAACGGCACCCGGAACGAGAGCGACCTCGCCCAGCAGGTCGCCCTGGTCGAACAGATGGTGGCCTCCGGCAGCGACGCGATCGTCATCGCGCCCGCCGACTCGAAGGCGCTGGCGCCGGCGTTGGCACGTGCCCAGGCGGCTGGCGTGGTCGTCGTCAACATCGACAATCGGCTCGACGTCGACGTGGCGGCCGAGGCGGGCCTCGACGCGCCGTTCGTCGGCCCGGACAACCGCGACGGCGCTCGGCGGGTCGGCGAGGTGTTGGCGGAACGGCTGGCGCCGGGCGACCAGGTGGCGATCGTCGGCGGCATCCCGACCGCGTTCAACGCCCAGCAGCGGCAGGCCGGTTTCGAGGACGCGATGAACGCGGCCGGCGCCGAGATCGTCGACGTCCAGAGCGGCGGATGGGAGCAGGCGCAGGCGAACACGGTGGCGGCGGCGATGCTGCGCGAGCACCCCGGGTTGCGCGCGATTCTCTGCGCTAACGACAACATGGCGCTGGGCGCTTTTGCGGCGCGACGGCAGAGCGGTCGGGACGACGTGCTGATCGTCGGCTTCGACAACATCGACGCCGTCACCGAACTCGTTGCCCAGGGCGAGATCCTCGCCACCGCCGACCAGCACGCCGACCGGCTAGCGGTCTTCGGGATCGAAGCCGCTCTCGAGATTCTGCGCGGGGGGACTGCGGAGGACCTGAAGACTCCGGTCGACGTCGTCACCTCGTCCGGCTAGGGAGTCTCGTCACGATGGCCTGGCCTGTGGGCAGGGCGAGCGGAGCCTCGGGCCGGTCGGAGAAGAACTCGTCGACGGCGTCCTTCTCTCCGCTGGCGGCGGGGAAACCGTAGTCGTCGAAGACGACGATCCCGCCGGCGGAGAGCCGCGGATAGAAGTACTCCAGGCAGTCGAGCGTCGAACGGTAGAGATCGACGTCTACGTGGACGAAGGCGAAGCGAGAGTTCTCGAGCCCGTCGAAGGTCGAGGGGATCCAGCCCTCATGGATCTCGAGGGTCCCTGAGAAGCGGCCAAGGAGGTCGCCCACGTACCGGGCGGACGTCGCCTTGAAGACGCCTTCTTCGAGATCGGGATCTCTTTCCGGATCGGGCGTCGGGAGCCCCTCGAAGCTGTCGAAGAGATGGAGTGTCTTGCCGCTTCCTTCGAGGACCCTGGACAGGAGGAGCGCCGTGCCTCCCCGATAGACGCCGCATTCGGCGAAGTCGCCGGTCACCGAGAGAGCCTGGCGGCCGAGGCGGTAGAGGACCTGGCAGCGATCGGCCGAAACGACCGTGTACGGCTCGACGCCTTCGTACGCCTCCCGGAAGTCGGGCTCGCCGCGCCAGGGCGCCCAGATCGGCGACGGTGAGCTCCACTCGCGGTAGAAGCTCTCCTCCGTGCTCGCGACGGCGTGAGCGTCTCGCCGCGAGCGGGAGAAGACCTCGAAGTCGTAGCCGAACCGGCGCAGCATGCCCTTCGCCAGCCGGTACGCGACCGCCTTCGAACCCCCGCGGACCCTGCGAACGAGAGAGCGCACTAGGCGGGACGCAGGGGCGTTGTCATGGAATCGGGGCTCTTTGAGCCAGCCGCGACTGTATCCTCGCCTCGATGCTCGCCGGGCGTTCCGACCGATGACGCTGGCCGTTGCCGGCTGGCGCCGCTCGTTCTCTCTCGGTTACCGGGGAGGACTGGTCCTGGTCATCCTCGGCTTGAGCGTGGCCTTCGGCCTGATCACGGATCACTTCTGGAGCGCCGTGACGTTTCGCACGCTGGCGAACCAGTTGCCGCCCCTGGTCATCGCGTCGGCCGGCCTGACGCTCGTGCTGATCGCCGGCGGCATCGACCTTTCCGTCGGCTCCGTGCTGGCCCTGGCGGCGGCCGTGCTGGGCGTCCTGACGGTCGATCAGGGGTTTCCACTGGTGCTCGCGGCGCTTGTGGCACTCGCGGTCGGCGGGTTGTGTGGCGCGATCAACGGCGCCCTGGTCGCGCGCTGGTCCATACCGTCATTCCTGGTCACGCTTGGGATGCTCGAGATCGCCCGCGGCTCGACCTACCTGGTGACCGCCTCGAGGACCAGCTATCTCGGCGACCGGGTAGCCGCGCTGGGCGCCAACCTTCCGGTCCTGGGATTGTCGGTCGCGTTCGTCGGTTCGCTTGCGGTGGTCGGAGGCCTGCAGTTCGTCCTCTCGCGAACCGCCTTCGGCCGCTGGGTGTTCGCGGTCGGCGGCAATCGCACGGCGCTCCACCGCTGCGGCGTACGGCCCTCCCGGGTCCAGTTCGCGGTGTTCACGCTCGCCGGGTTCCTGGCGGCGGCCGCCGGGTTGTGCCAGGTCGGCTACCTGCAGTCCGCCGACCCGAACGCCGCGATCGGCATGGAGTTGTCGGCGATCGCAGCAGTAGTCATCGGCGGCACGTCACTGCTTGGCGGGCGCGGCTCGGTGACTGGCACGCTCCTCGGCGTGCTGGTGATCGCGGTGCTCCAGACCGGGCTTGCGCAGGCCGGCGCCACCGAGCCGACGAAGCGGATTATCACCGGCGCGGCGATCCTGCTGGCCGTGGCGACGGACCTCTGGCGCCGGCGCCGGAGCGCGGCCGCCGTTTCCTGACGCCGGAATGGCGGAGCCGCTGCAGCGGCTATTCTCAACGTGTTGTCCCGGAACTCCGTAACCCTAGAGGAGCCCGCCATGAAGAGTCGACTGGCCATCCGGATGCAGGTGCTGACCTTCGCGGCGTTTGCCGCTGCCGCGCCCGTCGTTGCCCAGGAGCGCGCGATCGAGTTCCCCGATGTCGACGGCTACCGGACCTTCAGTGTCGATCTGCATACTCACTCCGTGTTCTCCGACGGCATGGTGTGGCCGATCATCCGCATGCAGGAGGCCGAGCGGGACGGCCTGGCGGTGCTGGCGGTCACCGAGCACCTGGAGTACCAGCCGTGGCAGGCGGACATCCCGCATCCGGACCGGAACCGCTCCTGGGTCGTCGCCAGCGAGTACGGGGCGGAGTCGGAGTCGGACGTGATCGTGGTCAACGGCGCCGAGATCACCCGCAGCATGCCGCCGGGCCACGTCAACGCCGTGTTCATTCAGGACGCGAACGCGCTGCTCGTGAAGAGCAGTGGTGCGGACTACATGACCCGGCTCCGGCCCTCCACGCCCGAGGAACAGGCGGCCAGCGAGCGCGAGGCTCGGCGGGCGATCGAGGTGGCCAACAAGCAGGACGCCTTCGTGTTCTGGAACCACCCGAACTGGCCGGCGCAGCGCCCCGACGGCGTGGCGAAGCTGACCGACATGCATCGGGATCTCATCGCCGGCGGGCTGCTCCACGGCATCGAGGTGGCGAACGGCGACTTCTACTCGGCCGAGTCGCTGCAGATCGCGCTCGACAACGACCTGGCGATTCTGGGCGTTTCGGATGTCCACTATCTGATCGACTGGGACTACCGCCCCAACGACGGTGGCCACCGCACGGTGACGCTGGTGTTCGCGGAAGAGCGGAGCGCGGAGTCGATCAAGGAAGCTCTGCATGCGAACCGCACCGTCGCCTGGTTTGGCAACTGGCTGATTGGCCGCGAAGACGCGCTGGTGCCGCTGCTCGAGGCTTCGCTTCTGTTGACGAAGGTCGAACGCAGCCAGGGCGACGAGCTGATCGACATCCGGCTCTCCAACATGTCGGACGCCGCATTCGACCTGCGTGTCACCAGTGGGCACCGGTTCAACGGACCCCCGTCGACCATGCGGATCGAGCCGCACAGCGACCTGGATCTGGCGATCAGCGGGGAATCTCGGTCGAGCTTCGAGATGGGGTTCGAGGTGCTGAACGCGATCACGGCGCCGGAGACGCACCCGACGTTGCTACTCGGGGTCCAAGTCCCCGAGTAGCCGGAACTAGTCGCGCTCGCCGCGTCTCTGCCGGTCGACGATCCTGCGCACGGAGTCCAGATCCGCTTCCCAGAACCCCGCCTGCTTCTCGATGGGGGGTTCGACTAGCGGTCGGACAACACGGAAGCCGAGGAAGCGAGCGTTCGTGTGGTACCAGACGCTCTGGGGAATCTGGGGGTCCATCCGCTTCCACGAGAGCTGCGAGCCGCGGCGGGCGGCGCAGCGAAGGGCGGCGGGCTCGTCCTGCCAGGAGCCGCCGCGGACGCTGCGGGGATACTCCTTCTCCGGCCAGGCGATCGGGTCGGTCACGAGCGCGTCGTCGCCAGGCTCCGGGTAGTCCGCGTAGGCGTCGAGGGTCCATTCGGCCACATTGCCGTGCAGGTCGAAGAGGCCTAAGGCGTTCGGTTCGAGTTGAGCCACCCTGCGGTAGCGCCGGTCACTATTGCCGGCGTGCCAGGCGAAGCGGTCCATCTGCGCTTCATCGTCGCCGAAGGACCACGCGGTTTCGCTGCCGGCGCGGCAGGCGTACTCCCACTCGGCCTCGGTCGGCAGCCGGTAGAAGCGGCCGGTCTTCATCGACAGCCACTTCGTGAACTGGCGTGCCGCGAACTGGGTCATGGAGATCGCGGGAAAGCCATCCGTGCCCATGCCGAAGTCCATCGGCCGGTAGGGCGGCGTCGGCCTGCTGACCGCGTCGGCCCAGGCGGCTGCGGGTTCGTCGCCGCCGCGGTCCGTGTCGAACATGAATACGCGGTACAGGTCCCAGGTCGTCTCGTGCGTCGCCATCCAGAACGTGCCGACCTGTATCCGCCGACGCGGGGACTCCAGCGCGCCGCGGCCGGTCTCGCTCTCCGGGCTTCCCTGAAGGAACTCGCCGCCCGGCACCGGAGCCATGTCGAGGTGCGTTTCACCACCATCGGCGCCGACTCCGACGATCCGCTCGCGGTAGGGCCGCATTTCGGCTTCGGTGGCCGCGACGGCGTCCGGTACGTCGACGGCCGGTGGCCGGCCCGGCGGCATGTCCGGGTAGCGGCCGGCGCCCGGTTCCTGGACCGCGGCGGCGAGAAGCGCGACCAGGATCGGGAGTCCCTTCAGCACGGGAACGGTCTCAGCGGCCCCGGAAGTTCGCTCGCCGCTTCTCGAAGAAGGCGGCGATGCCCTCCGCGGCGTCCTCCGTTCGTGCGGCGTCGGCGATCGCCTGCGACTCGAACTCCATCTGGGACTCGAGGTCCTCCGAGAAGGAGCGCATCACGAGTTCCTTGGCGGCCCCGAACGCCCAGGTCGGCCCGGCGGCCAGTTGCCTGGCGAGTTCCCCGGCACGGGCGTCCAGTTCGTCGGCCGGGACGACTTCGTTGACGACTCCCCATTCCTGGGCCTCGGTGGCGGACAGCGTGCGGTTCGTGAGGATCAGCTCCAGCGCACGGTGGCGTCCGAGCAACCGTGGCAGAAAGTAAGTTGAGCTGCCGTCCGGCGTCAGACCGGCGCGCGTGTAGGCCATTGTGAACACAGCCTGCTCAGAGGCCACAACCAGGTCGGCTGCGCAGGCGACGGAGAACCCGGCGCCGGCAGCCGGCCCCTGGACCGCGGCGACGACCGGCGCGCTGCCCCGAGTCAAACGCGTGATCGCGGCGTGGAGGTAGACCGTCATCTCCTTGAGGCCGCGAGGCAGAGCGTCGCCCGCCCTGGCGAAAGAGGCCAGGTCGCCGCCGGCGCAGAACATGCGTCCCTCGCTGCGCAGCAGAACGGCCCGCACCTCGGGGTTCTCGTCGCACTCGATGCCCACTTCCAGCAGATCCTTCGTCATCTGCAGGTTCATCGCGTTCGCCGCTTCGGGCCGGTCGAAGGTCACCCGGGCCACGCCGTCATCGAGTTCGAAGAGCAGCGTCTGGAGTTCGTTCATGGCGGCGGATGGTAGCGAAGTGTTCGCGAAACCGCGTGTATCGGAGATCGCTGGCCGGCTTGAGGATGGACTCCGCTACACTCCGCCCGCTGATGCTCCGGTCGACTTCATCGGTGTGGCTGTTTTGCACTTTGGCCTTCGCGCCGTCCGCGAGCGGAGTGCCGGCGGCGCCCACCGAGTTGATCGGCTACGCGACCAGCGAATCCAGCGTGCGTCTCGCCTGGAAGGACAACTCAACTGGCGAGGACACGTTCGAGGTGCTTCGGTCCGCTTCTTACGCCCCCAGGAACGTGGCCTTCTCCGGGTCGCGGATCCGTTCCGTCAGCGTGAACACTGTACAGGTCGACCTGACGGGTCTGAGCCCCGGCTACCATGCCTTTGCCGTTCGGGCGAGGAACGCGGCGGGCGCTTCGGAAACGAGCAACAGCGTCGCGTTCCTTTTGCCGCGCAAGCCGTGCAATGAGAGCGAGACAGGGACGTGCCTTCAGAGGGGGCGGTTCGATGTCTGGGTGCACTTCGGGACTGACGACGGCACCGGGCATGCCAAGGTCAAGCGCGTCGACCTCGGTGATGCGGCGACCCTCATCTACTTCTTCGACGAGAGCAACGTCGAGATGCTGATCAAGATCCTGGATGGGTGTCGCATCAACAGCCGGTTTTGGGTTTTTGCCGCAGCCGCAACGGACCTGGAGTACTACCTCTACGTTTGGGATACGACGACGGGCGTGGCCGCTATCTACTACAACTCGCCAGGGACGGCACCTCGCGCGGTTACGGACACGCAGGCGTTCGCGACTTGCGACAGGTGAGTGGGGCGGCTACGCTGCCCCCACGTTTTCCAGTAGACAGTCGAGTTCGCAACGGTAACGGGAGAACAGAGATGGACGGAACCTCCAGGCGCAGTTTCATCACCGGGGCTTCGGCGGCGCTGCTGGCCGGCGGCGTCGGCGGCGGGAGAGCGGCCGCCGCCAACACGAATTCGGACGTAGGCCGCGCGCGCGGCGACGCGACGCTGCGAATCGGTCTGATCGGCTGCGGCGGACGTGGCACGGGCGCCGCAGCGCAGGCCATGTCGACGTCGGGACCGGTCGAACTCGTGGCGATGGCCGACGCGTTCGAGGATCGGCTGGAGAACTGCTACGCGCAACTCGCCGAGCTGGGCGAGAACGGGTCGTTCGACAATGGCAAGCGCCTCCAGGTGCCGGCCGAGAACCGCTACGTCGGCTTCGACGCCTATCGCAAGGTGATCGACTCCGGCGTCGACGTCGTCGTCCACGCGACGCCGCCGGGCTTCCGGCCGGAACACTTCGAGTACGCGATCGAGCAGGGCAAGCACGTGTTCATGGAGAAGCCGGTCGCGGTCGACGCGCCGGGCGTCCGGCGCGTGCTCAAGGCGGCCAAGGCGGCCAAGGAGAAGAACCTCAAGGTCGGCGTCGGCCTGCAGCGTCACCACAGCACGATGTACAACGAGACGATCGACCGCATCCACGACGGCGCGATCGGCGACGTCGTCGCACTCCGCGTCTACTGGAACGGCTCGGGCGTCTGGGTGCGGGCGCGCAAGGCGGGCCAGACGGAGATGGAGTACCAGATGCGCAACTGGTACTACTTCAACTGGCTCTGCGGCGACCACATCGTCGAGCAGCACATCCACAACATCGACGTGGGCAACTGGGTCAAGGGTGGACACCCGGTCGAGGCCCAGGGCCAGGGCGGCCGGCAGTGGCGGAACGGTCCCGACCACGGCGAGATCTTCGACCACCACTTCGTCGAGTACACCTACGACGACGGCGCCGTGATGCTGAGCCAGTGCCGGCACATCCAGAACTGCTGGGACCAGGTCGCCGAGTACGCGCACGGAAGCAAGGGCCGGGCGAGCCTCGCCTCCGGCCTGATCGAGGCGCCGGGAGGCTGGAACCACCGCGAGCCGGAGGACGAGAAGAGCCCGTACCAGGTCGAGCACGACCGCCTGTTCGAGGCGATCCGTGAGGACAAGCCCTTCAACGAGGCGAAGAACGGCGCGATCGCGACGATGACGGCCGTGATGGGCCGGATGGCGACCTACTCCGGCAAGAAGATCACCTGGAAGGAAGCGCTCAAGTCCGACGTGTCGCTGGAGCCCGCGACCTACGCCTGGGACGCCGACCCGCCGACCGTGCCGGACAAGAAGGGCCGGTACGCGGTGGCGGTGCCGGGAGTGACGAAGGCGTAGCGGGCGGCGCGCAGCCCGGAACCCCTTGTCGCCATGGCGACGTCAGCTGCAGCGCAGCAGATCACCGAACAGGCTGTCATTGATGCACAGAAGGCCTGGGGCGAGGGCATTGTCGCGATTGCCAAGACTCATGCCGATGGCGGCGACTACGCCGCCCGTGCGACGAAACACATCAAGGACCTCTATGCGTATGGCGAAACCGACGTCATGTTCAAGCCGACCATGGCAGCAGAGAACCAGTTCCGCGACAAGTTTGACGGAGCTCTGAGCTACTTCATCGGGCAAGACGGAACGGAGGACAAAGGGTTCGCGATCTCGGGCTGGACCAATGTTCGGTGGGAGAACAACGGCATCTACACCAACGACGCCTCCGCAATGGCCATGGGCAACTACTACTTCACAGGCCCGGACGGTAGCGAGACAAAGGTCGAGTTCACCTTTGGCTACATCCTTGTTGACGGTGATCTGAAGATCAATCTTCATCACTCATCGCTGCCCTACAGCCCCGAATAGTCGCGGAGCCGGGCCGGTGGCCGTCGATGTCGAGTGGACCTGGTCGCGGCTGGCGGTCGACGGCGCCCGCTAAGGCGCCGCCTTGAACGCGGCCAGGAACTGGTGATCGCCCCAGGCGATCCGCAGCACCGCGCCCGGTTCGACCTCGAGGAACTCGATCGTCAGCTTCTCGGTCGGCTCGTCGGCCCTCGAGTGCTCGAGCGGAACCTCGACGGCGTCGGCCGACGCGTCGCGCTGGCTGCCCCAGATGTCGGCTTCGCCGTTGAACACGAGGCTCCAGCCACCGGCGGTGCGCTTGGGCCACAGGCTGTAAACGCCGGGATAGTCGGGCGAGGCGTTGCCGTAGGGGACGACGATTCCGTCGAAGGAAAGCGAGGCATGGGTGAGCAGCTTGACCGCCCGGCCGCTGTTCCAGGCGAAGACGTCGCCGGCCGCGAGGCTCTCGAACGCTCGGTAGTCGTCACTGTCCGCCAGGAGGTCCGGATAGGAGATCCGGAGTTGCTTGCCGGCCAGTTCGATTTCGGCCAGGTTGCCGTACCGCAGGCGGCGGAACTGCTCCCGCCGGGCCGCGGCCCTTGCTTCGGCGTCGCTGTCCTCGGTCTGGGCGGTCGTGGGAGCGGACCCGGATCGGCCAGGAGTGCTCGGTTCCTGAGCGGCGATCGGGGCTGCCGCGACCAGGATGGCGGCCAGCAGGGCCAGGGAAGCCAGAGGAACCAAGGGGATCTGCGTCGTCGTCGTTCTCACGGCGAACTCCGGTAGAGGTTGCGAAGGATCGGGCGGTAGTGGCGGAGCTTACAGCCCGCGGTCGGCTCCACGGTCGGATCCGCTCGTCGGCAGTAGACTTCGGGCCGAAGTTCACCGTCTGGACACCGTCGCATGACCACTCCTGAACAGGATCCGCGGATCCGGCCCGCCGAGGACGCCAGCCCGCTCCGCTTCGTGACCGCCGCGTCGCTGTTCGACGGACACGACGCGGCAATCCACATCATGCGGCGGATGATCCAGGACCGCGGGGCCGAGGTGGTCCACCTGGGCCACAACCGCGGCGTCGACGAGATCGTCCGCGCGGCCGTGCAGGAGGACGCCGACGCGATCGCGATCAGCTCCTACCAGGGCGGCCACATCGAGTTCTTCCGCTACATGATCGACCGGCTGGCGGAGGAGGGCAGGGAAGACGTCCTCGTCTTCGGCGGCGGCGGCGGCACGATCACGCCGGAGGAGATCGCGGAACTCGAGGCCTACGGAGTCGAGCGAATCTACCATCCCGACGACGGTCTGAAGATGGGCCTGCCGGCGATGATCGACGACGTCGTCGAGCGGACGCATGCGAAGCGGCGGCCGGCGCCCGAACCGCGCTTCAGCGTGCGCGTTGCCTCGGAACCGGGCGGGGACATCGAGTTGTCGCGCCTGCTCTCCGCCATCGAGCGCGGGGCGGTTGGCGAGTCGGACCTGCGCCGCTTGCGCAAGGAGTGGCAGTTGGCCGGCGCCGGCGTGCCGGTCGTGGGCCTCACCGGGACCGGCGGCGCGGGCAAGAGCAGCGTCGCCGACGAGCTGCTGAACCGCTTCCTCGAGTGCATGCCCGAAACGTCTTCCGGAATGCGGATCGCCCTCCTGGCGGTCGATCCGACGCGCCGGCGGACGGGCGGCGCCCTGCTCGGCGACCGCATCCGGATGAACAGCCTGCGCAGCGAGCGGGCCTTCATGCGCTCGATGGCGACGCGGCGGCAGCACCTGGCGACCAGCGAGGTGCTCGGCGACGCGATTGCGCTGCTCAAGGCGTCCGGATTCTCGATGATCCTCGTGGAGACGGCCGGCATCGGCCAGAGCGACAGCGAAATCGTCGACTTGGTCGACCTCTCGATCTACGTGATGACTTCGGACTACGGCGCGGCGAGCCAGCTCGAGAAGATCGACATGCTCGACTTCGCCGACGTCATCGTGCTGAACAAGTTCGACCGGCGCGGCGGCCAGGACGCGCTGCGCGACGTGCGGAAGCAGTGGCGGCGCAACCGGCTCGCCTTCGAGGTCGCCGATGAGGACGTGCCGGTCTATCCGACGATCGCCAGCCAGTTCCAGGACCCGGGCATCAACTGGATGTTCTGGAACGTGTGCCGGCTGCTCCGGGCAGGGCTCGACCTGGACGGGACCGCCTGGACGCCCGAGCTCGACCTGGACGAGCGCGCGCCGCAAGCGGCGGTCCTGATCCCGGACAATCGCAACCGCTACCTTGCCGAGATCGCCGAGGCGGGCCGCGCCGCCGAGGCCGATTCCGAGCGCCGTGCGGCGGCCGCCTCGAAGGCGCACGGCTGCTACCGGGCTCTGGCTGAGCTGGACGACCCGGACCTTCCGAAGCCTCTTGCCGCGTACGCGGCGACGGCGCTCGATGCGGCGCCCGACCAGACCCTGGCGCGGCTGCGCCGGAGCTACCAGGAAGCGCTGGCCGACGTCGGCGCCGAGGCGGCGGAACTCCTGAAGAACTGGCCTGATCGCGTCGACGCCGCGCGCGCCGACCAGTACAGCTATCCGGTCCGCGGGCGCGAGGTCACCGGCGAGAACTACGTGACCACCCTGAGCCACCTGCGCATGCCGAAGCTGGCGCTGCCCGAGTACTCGGACTGGGGCGACCTCCTGCGTTTCCTGATGAAGCACAACCTGCCGGGCGCCTACCCGTACACCGCCGGCGTCTACCCCTACCGTCGCCGGGGCGAGGAACCGACGCGCATGTTCGCGGGCGAGGGGATCGCGGAGCGCACGAACCGGCGATTTCACTTCGTGTCGCGCGGGCAGCCGGCGAACCGTCTGTCCACCGCGTTCGACTCGGTGACGCTCTACGGCTCGGATCCGGGGCTTCGGCCCGACATCTGGGGCAAGGTCGGCAACTCGGGCGTTTCGATCGCCACCGTCGACGACATGAAGCGGCTCTACTCGGGGTTCGATCTCTGCGACCCGGCGACGTCCGTGTCGATGACGATCAACGGCCCGGCGCCGACCATCCTCGCCTTCTTCATGAACGCCGCGGTCGACCAGCAGGTCGAGCGTCACCTGCGGGAAACCGGCGGTCTGGAGCAGGCGCTCGCGGAGATCGACCGGCGTCACGGTGGTGACGGACCGGTCTACCGCGGCGAGCTGCCGGAGGAGAACGACGGCCTGGGACTGGAGCTGCTCGGCATCTCGGGCGACCAGGTGGTCGAGCGCGACGTCTACGAGCGCATCCGCACCGACGCCCTGAGCCGGGTTCGGGGCACGGTCCAGGCGGACATCCTGAAAGAGGACCAGGCCCAGAACACGTGCATTTTCTCGACCGAGTTCTCGCTACGGATGATGGGTGACGTCCAGCAGTTCTTCATCGACCACAACGTGCGCAACTACTACAGCGCCTCGGTCAGCGGGTACCACATCGCGGAAGCCGGCGCGAACCCGATCACGCAGTTGGCGTTCACGCTCGCCAACGGTTTCACGATCGTCGAGTACTACCTGGCGCGGGGGATGTCGATCGACGACTTCGCGCCCAACCTCTCGTTCTTTTTCTCGAACGGGATGGATCCGGAGTACGCCGTGATCGGCCGGGTGGCGCGGCGAATCTGGGCGCGTGCGATGCGCGAGCGCTACGGCGCCTCCGCCCGCAGCCAGATGCTGAAGTACCACATCCAGACCTCCGGCCGCTCGCTCCATGCGCAGGAGATTCAGTTCAACGACATCCGCACCACGCTGCAGGCGCTGTACGGCATCCTTGACCGTTGCAACTCCCTGCACACGAACGCCTTCGACGAGGCGATCACGACGCCGACCGAACAGTCCGTGCGGCGCGCGCTGGCGATCCAGTTGATCATCAACCGGGAGTTCGGGCTCAACCGGAGCGAGAATCCCTGGCAGGGCTCCTTCGCCCTGGACCAGTTGACCGACGCGGTGGAGGAGGCGGTCTACCTGGAGTTCGAGCGCCTCGCCGAGCGGGGCGGCGTGCTGGCGGCGATGGACACGATGTACCAGCGCTCGAAGATCCAGGACGAGAGCATGGAGTACGAGGCGAAGAAGCACGACGGCAGCCTGCCGGTCGTCGGCGTGAACACCTTTCTCGCCGAGGGCCAGGACTTCGCCGAGACGGTCGAGGCGGAGCTCATCCGCTCAACGGACGACGAGAAGCAGCAGCAGATCGACAGTCTTGCCGCCTTCCATCGGCGTCACGGCGACCATTCAGGGGCGTGTCTCGAGCGGCTCCAGGACGTGGCGCGACGCCGCGGCAACGTGTTCGAGGAACTGATGGAGACGGTCAAGCACTGCTCGCTGGGCCAGATCTCGGACGCGCTCTACCGAGTGGGCGGCGAGTACCGGCGCAGCATGTAGCCCGGCGCTAGCCGCACGGAAACGCCGTGATGTCCGACTTCGTGCTCGCGGTCGCGCCCTGCGGGTTGCCATGCGTCCAGCGGCTGCCGTCGGGTCCCGTAATCCACAGGTTGAAGTCCAGGGTGGTCACCGGCGCCACGAACGCCCAGCGGTGGCCGTTGACTCCACAACCGTCGAGCACCTTGACCAGGACTTCCGGGTTGTTGCGGCCGAAGAACCACAGAATGCCTGCCTCGCTGGACCAGGCTTCGGCCTTGACCGGGCCCGATTCACCGTCCTGCGTGACGTAGCACATGCTGACCTCGTAGCCGCCGTCGAATTCAAGGACGACGGTGGTGGGCGTGCAGGTACCGACCGGATCCGGGGCCGGTCCGGGATTCGGATCCGGAGTCGGGTCGGGGCTGGGTCCGGGTCGCGGCGCGCTGCCCCTCCCGGCGAAACCGTCCTTGATCCAGTCGAAGACCTTCGTGTTGGGCACGGTGCCGCGCACGTTCTCGGCCGTGCGGCCGACCGCGTAGATCATCACGTCTTCGCCAGCGTGCGTTTCTATCGCCAGCGGGACCGTAGCCTCCTGCCGGTACGCCGTGTGGCTGGTGCCTGTAGGAACGGCGCCGCCGTGGCCGGGTGTCCTGTCGGTGTTCGGATTGACGCGCGAACCGCTGCGATGCCCGGGTCCGTTGGCGTAGCCCAGGATGGTGTAGGGAATGCCGCTCGAGTCTCCGCTCTCCGCGATCGTGCCGGCGCTGTTGATCTCGTGGACCGTTCCCAGGATGCCGTTGTGCGGCTGGTTCCGGAACGACGCGGGCACCGAGCGGGGGGTGTAGCGCAGATCGCCGAGCGGTCGCATCGGGTAGCCGGCGACCGTGAAGACGTGGCTGTGGTCGGCCGTCGCGAGGATCAGGGTCCTGTTGAGATTCACGCTTCGCTGTGCGGCGCTGATCGCTCGATCGAACATCCGGGTGTCGGTGAAGGCGCGAAAGGCGTTCCCCTCGTGGTGCGCGTGGTCGATTCGTCCGCCTTCGACCATCAGGAAGTAGGGCTTCCCCGTCGCGGCGAGGATCTGGATCGCCTTCCTCGTCATCTCCTCCAGGCTCGGCTCGCCGCTGTCCCGGTCCGTTTCGTACTCCAGGTGACTCGAGGCGAACAGACCGATTGCGCGGCCGGAACCGCCCAGCGAATTGAGCCCCTGCCGGTTCCAGACGTAGCGATAGCCCCTTTGCTGTAGCTCGTTTCTGAGGTCGCGGCCGTCCGACCGTCGTCCCGGAAGACCCTCGTCGTCGCTTCCCGAAGTGGGTAGGAAGTGTCGCCTGCCGCCCCCAAAGATGACGTGGAGCCCCTCCCCGAGCCGCGTGTTGTAACCCCCGCCGCCGGGGGTCATCTGGGCGGCGATCTCGTTTTCCAGGTTCCGGTTGTTGACATGGGCGAACACCGCCGCCGGCGTCGCGTGGGTGACGCGCGTCGTCGTGACGATGCCGACGGCGTAGCCCATCGAGGTCGCCAGTTCGCCGATGTTGGTCAACCGCGGGCCGTCGCCGTTGTCGTTGAAGTCCGCGTACTCGGTAGTCGGGCCGAAGCCGATTACGCCCGTGTTCGTGTTGACGCCGGTCATCATCGCCGACATCGTGGCGGCGCTGTCGGGGGTGATGTAGTCGGCCGACGCCGTGCGGGAAACGGCGGTGTAGGGCATGCGGTCCATCGTCAGTTGTCCGTCGACGCCCACCGTCGCGATACGAGTGAAAGTGACAGTCGACACCCCCATGCCGTCGCCGACGAACAGGATGACGTTGTTCTTCTGGGCGGAGGCGGGCAGCGCCGCGCCCAGCAGGAAGGCGACCGTCCAGCGAGCGCACCAGGACGCCGTGAGGACGCCGTGGCTGCGTCGGATCGATACGAAGGAAATCGGCATGGTCAGCCTCCTGTCTCCATGGCCCGCTTTCCAGCACCAGGCTCTCGTGGGACCGGGCCGCCGCGTGGATCTGTACCTGTTTCTTCTGAAGGATAACGACTGCTAGATTGCGCGGCCATGAGCGACTGGCATCACGCGGACATTCTCGAAGCGATCGCCGAGCACCAGCCGGGCTCGCCGGCGCAGGCGTTTGTAGATCCTCTGGGCGGCGAACCGGCGCGCCGCTACTCGCAGGCCGAGATGCACCGCCGCGCGAACGGCGTCGCGGCGACACTGATCGCGCGCGGCGCGAAGCGCCAGGACAAGGTGGCGCAGTACCTCTACAACGTTCCGGAGTACCTGGAGTCCGTGCTCGCCTGCTTCAAGGCGTCCCTGGTGCCGGTGAACACGAACTACCGTTACGTGGAGGGCGAGCTTCTCTACCTGTGGGACAACGCGGACGTCGTGGCGGTTGTCTTCCACGGTTGCTTCGCGTCGCGGATCGCGGATCTCCGATCGAAGATGCCGGGAATCCACACGTGGCTCTGGGTCGACGACGGCTCGGGTCCCTGTCCCGAATGGGCGATTCCCTACGAGCAGGCCGCTGCCGCGGCGCCCGACGACTCGCTGACCTTCCAAGCGCCGTGGCCGCGCAGCGGCGACGATCTCTGGCTGCTGTACACCGGCGGCACGACCGGCATGCCGAAGGGCGTCATGTGGAGGCTCGACGACCTCTGGCTGCTCGGCAACGACAACCGGCCCGAGCCGTTCGATCTCTCGGGCGGCGTGGAGGGTCTCGTACCCCAGTTCGACGAGCTCCTGATGCGACGGGTTTCTCTTCCCGCCTGCCCCCTGATGCACGGCACCGGATTCCTGACCGCCCTCGGCGGCATGCTGAACGGCGGCACGGTGATCACCCTGGCCAACCGCCGCTTCGATGCCGTGGCCACGCTCGAGGCGATCACCACGGAGAAGATCAACGGGATGGCGATCGTGGGCGACGCGTTCGCCCGGCCCATGGTGCGCGCGCTCGAAGCGGAACCGGATCGCTTCGACCTGTCCAGCCTTGAAGCCGTGGTTTCCTCGGGCGCGATGTGGAGCGCCGAAGTGAAGCGTGAGTTCTTGCGGTTCTGTCCGCCGGAGACGATCCTGACGGACAGCCTCGGGTCGTCCGAGTCGATCGGCATGGGCCGCTCGGACTCGACCGCCGGCGAGGCGACCGAAACGGCCTCCTTCGTGCTCGGTGACAACGCCTGCGTGATCGACGACGACGGCAACAAGGTCGAGCCGGGTTCGGGGGTGCTTGGGCGGATCGCCGTCACCGGTCACATTCCGGTCGGGTACTACAAGGACCCTGAGAAGACGGCGGCCATATTCACCGAAGTCGACGGCGTCCGCTACTCGATGGCGGGCGACTACGCCACCGTCGAGGCTGACGGCTCCCTCAAGCTCTATGGCCGCGGCTCGGTGTGCATCAACAGCGGCGGCGAGAAGATCTTCCCCGAAGAGGTCGAGGAAGTGCTGAAGACCCACCCTGCGGTCCGTGACGCGGTGTGCGTAGGCGTTCCGGACGAGCGTTTCGGGCAGGCGGTCACGGCCGTCGTCGAACTGGACAGCCCCGGGCACTTCAGCGAGCCTGACGTCATCGGTTGGGTGAAGCGGGAACTGGCGTCCTACAAGGCGCCCAAGCGCATTCTGGTGCGGGACACCGTGGGCCGGGCGGCGAACGGCAAGGCCGACTACAACGGTCTGCGCGAGTGGGCGGTCGGGCAACTCGCCGCAGGCGAGGCGGCCCAGTGAGTCAGTCGGCGAAGCAGAAGGTCGTCGTCCAACTGCCGGGGATCGCGAAGACCGCTTCCGTCGATACGCGCTACACCTTTGAACTGGAGGCGCTCCTTCCCGTGGCGGAACTCGTCGAGGTAGCGGCGACGTCGGAAGAGGAGTTCCTGGCCGAAGCATCGGACGCGGCGGCCGTCATCACTTCCTGGGGTTTTCGCATCAGCCGCTCGGTGGTCGCCGGCCTCGACGAGTGCGTCGTGATCGGTGTGGGCAGCGTCGGCGTCGACATGGTCGACGTCGAGGCGGCGACGGAAGCCGGCATCGTGGTGACCAACGTGCCGGATGTGTTCATCGAGGAAGTGGCCGACCACACGATGGCGTTGATCCTGGCCGGCGCGAGACGGATGCGGGAGATGGACTCCATGGTCCGCCGAGGCGACTGGTTCAAGGGGCGGCCGTTGCTCAACGAGGTGCCGCGACTCTGGGGCCAGACTCTGGGGCTCGTCTCGTTCGGGAACGTGGCGCGGGCGGTCGCGCGGCGGGCGAAGCCGTTCGGCATGCACGTCATCGCGCACGACCCGTACGTCAGCGAGCTGAAGATGACGGGAGAGGGTGTCGAACCCGTCAGCTTCAGCGAGTTGCTGGAGCGGTCCGACTACCTGTCGATCCACGCGCCGCTCAACGGGGAGACCCGGCACATGCTCTCGGGTCCCCAGTTCGCGGCGATGAAGGAGACCGCGGTGCTGATCAACGCCGGCCGGGGCCCGACGGTCGACGAGGCGGCTCTGATCGAGGCGCTGGATACCGGCCAGATCGCCGCCGCGGCGCTCGACGTGCTGGAGAGGGAGCCGCCGGCCGCGGACAACCCCCTGCTGGCGATGGACAACGTGATCCTCACGCCGCACGTCGCCTCGGCCACTACCCGCATGCGGCCCGAGACGCGGCGGCGCGTCGGTCGTGAGGTCGCCCTGGCGCTCTCCGGCCGCTGGCCGATGAGCTGCGTGAATCCGACTGTGCTCCCTAGAGTGGAACTCGAACGCTGGCAGCCGGTGCCGATGGAGCGCGGTCCGAACCGCTAGTCCGCCTGCTTCGGTGTACTGAACCAGGCCAGCCGGCCACAGTACGGCTCAACCACGTTCCAGGACGTGATGTCGAGGTACACGCAGGCGACCGCGGCGGTGACGAAGCGGGGCGGATCGTCGCCTGTCAGCCGGCGGACGAGCTCGGCACAGGTGGGCTGGTGGCCGACGATGAGAATCGAGTGCGCTTCGTCGGACTGTTCGCGCAGGAGGTCTACTGCGCTGCCGGGGGAGGCGAGGTAGAGCGTCGGCTCCAGAATCGTCGTGCGGTTCCAGTTGCCCGCCGCGACCGCCAGTTCGATCGTCTGCCGCGTGCGCACCGCGGACGAACAGAGGATCCGGTCGGGCACGGCCTGCCGGTCGGCGAGTCTCCGGCCCATGGTCCGGGCTGCCTTGAGGCCGCGGGCGTTCAGTGGCCGTTCGTGGTCGACGCCGCCGTAGGCGGCGCTCCAGTCAGACTTCGCGTGCCGTAGCACGTAGAGGACGCGCACGGTGGACGACGCTAGCACCCGGCCGCGCTGTAGCATTCGCGACCATGCGGGGTGCGAATCGATGGCGCCGGGCGGCGTGGCTCGCCTTTCTCGGCTTCGCGATAGCGATTGCGGGTGGGGCGCAGTCGACGGATCAGCCTGCCGGTCCGGCGGCGAGTGTCAACGTCGAGACGTTCGATTTCGCCTGGCGGAAGATCGCCGGCACGTTCTGGGACCAGTCGATGGGCGGCGTCGACTGGCAGGCGGTCGGCGATGAGCTGCGGCCCCGTGCCCGGGCCGCCGCGAACAACGCCGAACTGCGTCTCGTTCTGCAGAACATGCTCTCCCGGCTGGGCCAGTCCCACTTCGGCGTTCTGCCGGGGCCGGGTTCGGTCGAGAGCCCGTCGCCGGTGGACGACTCGGGCGACACGGGCAGGTGCACGCGGGCGTTGATGCGGGCCGTGGCGGGCGATGGCGGTTCCGCCGCGTCGGACGCCGGGCCGGGTTTCGATGTCCGCTTCATCGACTCGATGCCCGTTGTGAGCCGGGTCGAACCCGGTTCCTCCGCGGACCGCCAGAGCCTTCGCACCGGCCTCGAGGTGGTTCGGGTCGAGGACCAGAAGCTCGCGGTGCTCGCGAGTTGTCTCGAGCTCGATTCCCTCGATCCGTCGGTCGCGGGAATGGTGCGGTTGCGGGCCGTCGAGGGCCTGCTCTTTGGGGACCCGGGCGATCCGGTCGCGGTGGAGTTCTCGGACGCGGCGGGCGATCTGTCCACGTTCGAACTCGAACGGGCCCACCATCCCGACGCCGTGGAGATCGGCTTCGGCAACCTGCCGAAGATGCGGTACCTGTTCGAGACCGAGGTGCTGGAAACGGGTGCCGGCCGAGTGCTGTCGGTGCGCTTCAACGTCTGGTTGATTCCAGTGGTCGAGGCGTTCGAGGCCGCGCTCTACGGTGAACCCGCCGAAGGCGCGCCGGCCATCGATGGCGTACTGATCGACCTTCGGGGCAATCCCGGGGGTGTCGCCGGGACCGCTGTTGGCGTCGCTGGCTACCTGCTCGGGGACCGGGTCCTTCTGGGCAAGATGAAGAACCGGAGCACGGAGCTGAATCTGAACGTCTATCCGCGCCAGATATCGAGCGCCGGCAAGAGGATCGAGCGATTCGCGGGGCCGGTCGCCGTGCTGATCGACGGCGCCAGCGCCAGCACCAGCGAGATCTTCGCCGCCGGCCTCCAGGACCATGGTCGGGCGCGGCTGTTCGGCGGGCCGACCGCCGCGGCGGCCCTGCCGTCGGTCATCGAGAGGATGCCGAACGGCGACCTGCTGATGCACGCGATCGCCGACTTCGAGCGGCCCAGCGGCGAACGGATCGAGGGCAGGCCGGTGGAGCCCGAATCTCCGGTGTCGCCCACTCGTGAGGGGCTTCTCGCCGGAAGGGACGAGCCGCGCGAGGCGGCGCTGGCCTGGATCGTCTCGGAACTCGAAAGGGATGGCGGATGAACATCAGCCTCTGGAGCGAGGGAGTCAGTCTCGGCCGCTTCGGTAGCGAGGGTGCTCTCGGCCCACCCTGGTTGTGGGTGGTCGCGGGCCTTCTGTTGCTCTTCCTGGGGCGCCAGCTCTACACGGCGTTGATCGGTCTGGTCGGTTTCTTCGTCGTCTATGGCGTTCCGCAGGATCTGCTGCCCCTGGCGAGCGAGATGCGGCTGCTGGTGGCGGTCGGCGTCGGCGTTCTCGCTGCACTGCTTGCCTTCATCGTGCGCAAGGTCGCGGTGGCCCTCGCGGGCGCGATGCTGGGCGCCGGGACGGCGTTGTGGGCGATCAGCTTCTACGGCGCCCGGTGGGACATCCTGTGGTGGATCGTGATCGCGGCGGCCGCGGTGCTCGGCGCGTGGGTGCTTCGCGTCGTCTTCGAGACGGCGCTGATCGTCGTCTCGTCGTTCATCGGCGCCCTGCTCATCATGGCGGCGGTCGGCCTCGAAGGGCTGGCCGCGCATGCCGGTGTCGCGGTGCTGATCGTTGTCGGGGTGGCGTTCCAGATGGGACGCCGGCGCAAGGCCGAGCGGGCCGCGAAGAAAGCGTCCGCCGGCTAGGGTTCCTGGCGATTCGGCTTCGTCAGGGCGACCGTTCCGGGGCCGGTCGCGGTGACGGCCGTCGCGGCCGCGCTCAGCATTGCCGCCTGCCCGGGGAGTAGCCGCTCCGAGCCGGCGGCGTTGAGCACCTCGACTTCGCCTTCGAGTGCGAGGACGATTCGCACACCGTTGTCGTCGGCGAGCGGTGCGGGGGAGCGGCCGGTCAGGTTCAGAACCTCGAGCCGGAAATCGGCCACCGGCGGCGTGAAGCCGACGCGTCGTCCCCAGGGCCGCTCCGCGACTTGTGGCTCCAGCAGGCCTTCGTCGCTCCCCTCGTAGACGAGGATGTCGAGAAGCGCCGCGGCGTCGACCCGTTTGGACGTGAGCCCGAGTCGCAGGACGTTGTCGGAGTTCGCCATGACCTCGACCCCCGACCCTTCCAGGTAGCTGTGGGGCACGCCCGGTCCGGTGAACAGCGCCTGCCCAGGGTCGAGATGGACCAGTCGCAGGATCAAGGGTGCGATGAGCAGCGGATCTTCGGGATGGAAGGTGGCAATCCGGTTGATCCAGCGCATTGCTTCGCTCCGTTCCGGGTCGGCTTCCTCCGCGGCGTGCCGGGCGGCATTGGCGGCCCTGGCCGCAAGCTCCGTCCCCGCGTGCTCCCTCAACGCGGCAAGCAGCGGCCGGTAAGCGGCCGCTCCTTCTGAGCTGAGGCGCCGGACGTGCGGAGCGAGTTCTTCCAGACCGAGCGCGCCGAGCAGGCCGGCTGCTTCCACGGGCGGCCGGAAGCCGGAGAGGGCGGAAAAGGGGGTCAACGCGTAGAGCAGCTCCGGCTTGTGGTTCGGATCCCGGTAGTTGCCAGATGCGCCGGCCGCGAAGCCGCGAGCGGCCTGCTCGCGGCTCGGATGGGCCTGGATCGACAGCGGCCGGCCTGCCGAGAGGACCTTGGTCAGGAAGGGCAGTGCGGAGCCGCCGCCCAGGACCTCGACCGGCCGCTCGGCGATCAACCTGTCAAGCGGAATCGAGCCGGCGTCGCCTGACCCGAGGACGACGTCGGCCGGTGCGTCCGGGTGGCTACCCAACCAGAGCTCGGCTTCCGGCCTGCCCGTGGGCTCGCGGCCGCAGAGACGGGGAATGAAGTCGGCCGTGCCCCAGTCGTAGTTTCGGACGCGCGGCAGCAGCCGGAGGGGGCGGTCGAGCGGTGTCATGGTGTGGCGGACCTCTCGAGCCACGACCGGGCCTCGTCCTCCGTGTCGATGTCGACCAGTGGCAGTTCCGAGTCGAGTTCCAGTTCCTGGACGCGAGCGGCCAGTTCGCACAGCAGGGGACGCGCGCCTTCGTCGCCTCTCAGTCCTTCCAGCCGGGTGAACCAGTCGCGGCCGAACGTGACAGGAGCGCCGCGCCGCCCGCGGAAGGTCGGCACGATGATGGAGCCGGGCCCGTGGAAGACGCCGAGCAGCCGGTCGATGACGGCCGCGTCGAGACCGGGTTGGTCGACCGGCAGGAACATCGCGCCCCCGGCGTCATCGGCGACGGCGGCCAGGCCGCAACGAACCGATCCGCTCTGGCCGTCGGCGTAGGACGGGTTGTGGGCCGCTCGGAGGTCGAGGTCCTCGACTTCCGACTGCACGCGCTCCGCCGCGTAGCCGGTGACGAGGACCACTTCCCCGAGGCCTGACGTGAGGGCCGCCCGGCAGGTTCGGCGGACCAGGCTCTCGCCGCCGATCCGGTAGAGCTGCTTCGGCTTGCCCGCGCCGGTCTCGAACCTTGTCGAGAGCCCGGCGGCGAGGACGACGCCGGAGACCGGGCCGGTCATCGCTTCCCGGCAGCCTGCCTGCCGTTTCGCACGGAGACCAGTTCGGCGGCGATCGCCATCGCGATTTCCTCGGGCTTGCGGCCACCGAGGTCGAGGCCGATCGGCGCATGGATCCCGTCGATCAGCTCATCCGCCAGGCCCGCTTCCCGAAGTGCCGCGACCCGCTTCGCGTGGGTGCGGGAGGAACCCAGGGCGCCGACGTAGCGGACCCCGGCTTCGAGAACGACCTGCAGCGCCGGGTTGTCGAGTTTCTCGTCGTGCGTGAGGAAGACGCAGTAGGTGTTGGCGTGGAGCGGCACCCGGGCCAGGTAGTCCGCCGGCCACTCGACGACCAGCTCGTCGGCATGGGGAAACCGCTCGGCGGTGGCGAAGGCGGAGCGGGCGTCGACGACGACGCTGCGAAAACCGAGGCGGCGCGCGAAGTGCACCAGGTGGATCGCGACGTGAACGGCGCCCACGACGAACAACTGGGGCAGCGGCTCGAAGGTCTCGATGAAGACTTCGACGCCCTCGATCGCGCGCAGACCGGTGGCCGGCAGCGTCTCCGCCGTGGCGAGGGTCAGGGCTTCCCGGTCCAGGTGGGACTCGCCCAGCGTTCCTTCCGCCCGGCCGTCCGGCCACACGAGCGTGCGCGCTCCGAGCCCGCCGCCGTCGGCGCGGGTGAACGCGACGACTCTTTCGCCCGCGAGCAGGGACCGGCGGAGGGACTCGAAACCCATCGGGGCGAGCCTCCCGCCTCAGCCGTCGATGCGTTCGACCAGCACCTCGACCTCGCCGCCGCAGGTCAGGCCGACGGACCACGCCAGCTCGTCCGAGATGCCGTAGCTGAGCCGCTTCGGAAGGCCGTCCTCCAGCACCGACTGGGCCTCCTCGATCACCGCGCCCTCGATGCAGCCGCCGCTGACCGAGCCGGCGATGCTCCCGGTGTCGGACACGGCCATCTTCGAGCCGAGGGGCCGCGGCGAGGAGCCGACCGTGCGGATCACGGTCGCGACGGCCACGCGTTGGCCGTCCGCGCGCCAGCGGTCCACGTCGGGGAGGATGTCCAGCACGGGCCGGATTCTAGCCGGGTGGCGGCCCCCCCGGGGCTATAGTGGCTTGAAGGAGGTGCGGAGCGATGAAGATGCGCCGATCGGGGATGACGTTGTGGCTGGCTTCGGCCCTGCTCCTGGCTGGCTGTGCCGTGCGCATTGGTGAAGGCGCGGCGGAGCCCGAACCCGAGCCGGTCACCGCGCGCAACCAGCCGGGCACTGGCATGGGTCTCTACGAGCCGGAGCAGCACGAGTTGTACGACGGCCGCTTCGTCATCGTGGGCACCGACGTCCACCAGGTCGGCCGGCTGGACGACGAGTCTCCTTGGGACCACATGGGCGACGACGCGAGCAACGTGGCGCCCGTCGGCGGCGAGATCCTGATCGACGTCGACGAGATCGCGAACACGGGCACGTTCCGCGCCGAGCTGCAGCTTCCGGAAGGCGAGTACATCGTCGAACTGGACCGCTTCCACGAGTTCTCGCCGTGCCAGGACGGCGGCATCGCGGCGTACCTGTTCGAGCACGGCGACGCCGGCTGCGGCGACTCGAACTGGCCAAAGAGTCTCCTCTACGTCGCCGGCTGGGGCTACGGCCGCGCGACGCTGGACGGCGAGGAGCTGTACAGCGAGTACCAGATCCACTTCATGGTCACGCAGGGAATGCGCGACCGCGAAACGCTTCAGGTGCAACTCGAGCCGACCGACGGCCCCGCCGGGTCAGTCAACCCCGCGGCCCAGCAACTCGACTTCTACATTCGGAGCCCGGAAAACAACGACGCCAACCACCCCAACCGCGAGGTCTTCGACCACTTCTTCGCCATGGCGGTGACCTGGAAGTAGCCGGCTGCCGATTGCGGCGGCAGCGAGACGGCGGCGGTTGTGGCCGCCCGGCCGGGGAGCGGAGGGGGAGGGTCCCGGCGGCCGCTTGCGCTCCCTGAGTAGAAGGAACGTCGGCGCTCGCTTCGGTCGGCTGCGTTTCACGTCGGCGTGGGTTGATGGGAGGTCGGTGGGCGTCACTTGCCTCCAGCCCGCTGGGACCCTCCCCCTCCGCTCCCCGGCCGGGCTGGACACATCTGAAACACTGCGACGACCCATGATCCGTCTCACTTGCTACTTCTCAGTCATGTTCCTGGCCACTGCTGCGTCCGCGGAGGTGCGGCTGCTCGATACGCCTGCAGCAGAGAAGAGCAGCAGCTATGCCCTGAACGTGGGACCCGGCGGGACGGTCGTCCTCAGTTGGGTCGAGCGCCTGAGCGGGGGCGGTCATGCGCTGCGGTTCACGGAGTTGGACGAAGACGAGTGGGGCGATGCGGCGACGATCGCTTCGGGCAACGACTGGTTCGTCAACTGGATCGACCACCCCGCGGTCGTGTCGTTGCCCGGCGACCGGCTGGCGGCGCATTGGCTGGTGCACGACGAGGATCGGAAGGGTGACTACGGCTACGGCATCCGGCTCGTGTTCTCGGACGACCGGGGTGTGACCTGGCGAGAGGTGTTTCGGGCGAGTGGCGAAGGCGTTGACGGATACGCCGGATTCGTGGCCTATGCCCCGGCCGGGGACGGTTTCGAGATGGCCTACCTGTCTACCGTCGGTGACGACGATGGGAAGCCGGCCGCCGCGGGACACGGCGAGGTGGAACCGCGGATGATCCTTCGTTCAGCCCGCTTCGATTCCGCCGGCGTGCTAGTGGGCGATCGCGAGGTAGACGCCGACGTGTGCAGTTGCTGCACTACGGCGATGGCGCCGGGTTCGGATGGCCTGTTCCTGGCTTTCCGCGACCGGCGCGAGGGCGAGTTCCGGGACATCTCGTTTGCGCGCCTCCAGGACGAACGCTGGAGCAGCCCGGAACTTGTCCACCGCGACGGCTGGCACATCCGGGGTTGCCCGACGAACGGCCCCTCCCTGGCTTCGGGCGAAACCGGTCCGGCTGTCGCTTGGTTCACCGCCGCCGCCGGCGAGTCGAAGGTGCTGGCTACCTTCTGGAACACCAGCGCGCAACGGTTCGACGATCCGATCCGAATCGACGACGGTTCCCCCCGCGGCTGGGCCGGTGTCGCCACTCTCGAAGACGGTAGCGCCGCAGTCAGTTGGGTCGAGCGCTCGGAAGCCGGCCCTTTTGAACTGCGGGTCCGCCGTGTCAGTCGAGTCGGAAGCATCGGGACACCACTCACCGTAGCGCCGGCGCCGTCCGGCCGTAGTGCCGTCGGCGTACCCAAGCTCGTCCGTAGCAAAGACCGCCTCGTCTTTGCCTGGAGAGACGGCGGCGTACACACCGCCGCAGTGCCCGTCGCGGCTTTGGACTAGTCGCCGGCGCCAGTCGCGGCGCCGGACGCGGCGTGCTGTTCGTAGTCCTCCTCGGACAGGAAGACGAAGTTGGTCCAGCCGATCGCCATGTCGTCGACGGTCCGGTTGCCCCAGCCGACCCAGGCGGTCGGGTCGGGGTTGTAGGGGTTGTTCTCCGAGTTGTCGTGGTACGAGGTCACGTGCAGCACGGTGCCGGCGGGGAAGACCGGCGGGTGCTTGTACGGGTAGGCGATCTGCCAGTTGAAGTCGTAGTTCTGGATGCGGGTGAGCAGTTCGCGGCGGCCGTCGGGGTGGATCGCCTCGAGCTCCATCCCCTTGCCCCGGTAGTGCATGTGGGCCTGGAAGCTGATCAACTGGATCGGCCGGTCGAGGACGCGGTAGCCGTCGTGGCGGACGTTGTCGGCGCCTGGCGGGATGGAGAGTTCGTTGTTGCGCCATCCGCGGTTGCTGGGCAGGCCGGCGAAGAGCCGGGTGGAGACGATCCGGTGCTTCGGCACGACGCCTCGGGGGTAGAAGCCGAAGCCGACTCGCTGGCGGTCGCGGATCACCTCGCCGATCGAGTGGTAGTGGCCGCTGAAGCGGATCTTCGCGCCTGCCAGCAGCAGCTTGCCGGTGTTCTCGGCGTAGAGGTCGCCGGTGTTGCCGACCGCGTACTCGATGAGCAGCGAGCCGACCGGGTTGCCCTCGGCGTCGCGGCGGTTCGGGTCGTCGTCGCGCTCGAAGAAGTCCTCGCCGACGTACTCCGCGTCGTCCTGGATCGCGTAGACCATCGTGTGGTGAACGGTCGCGCGGCCCGCCTTGCTCGGCTTGACCTCGATCCAGCGGATGTAGCGGTCCTCGGTGAGGCCGGTGTCGGCGATGAAGTTGACGAAGAGGTCGGGTCCCTCGGCCGGCACCACCATGTCCTCCTGCATCTCGACCACCAGATCGGGCTCGCCGTACTCCCAGGCGTCGCCGTCGGGCCACTCGATCGGCGCCGGCAGGTCGGCGGGGTTGCCGCGCGGGGCGCCGCTGTCGACCCAGGCGGTGACCAGGGCGATCTCCTCGTCGCTCAGACTCGGGTCCGGTTCGTAGATGCCGATCGTGCGGTCGATGTGCCAGGGCGGCATCTGCCGGGACTCGACCCGGCGCTTGATGGACCGCGCCCAGGGCCGGATCTGCTCGTAGCTGAGGAGCGACATCGGCGCGGCGGTTTCGGGCCGGTGGCAGCGCTGGCATGAGCGCTGGAAGATCGGCGCGATGTCGCGGCTGAACGTCGGTGTGTCCTCGTCGGCCGCCGCGGCCGGCGAGGCAGCCGGAGCGGCCAGGAACGCGAGGGCCAGGGTCGCTGCCGGGGTCAACAGGGGGAGTGCGTTCTTCATCGTTCGCTCCCGGTCGTGGCCGGTTTCGGGTCGACGCAGACGCCGTGCTCGGCGGTGGCGGTGTCGACGCGCCTTGCCAGGTGGTAGGCCATGGAGATGTTCTCGATCAGGTAGAGCGTATCGAGGCCGCCGCGTTCCGTGGTCTTCTCGGTGTTTCCGGCCAAGGTCACGGACCAGCCCAGGTTGCCCTCGTAGTCGGCCGGCAGGACGATCAGGCAGACGTTGCGCTGGCGGCCGGATTCGAAGACGGTCGGCTGGCCGCGGTCCGCCGGTCCCGGATCGAAGCCGTTCTCGTCTCCGGCCGCGATCTCGACCGCGACCGAGTTGTGGTTGAAGTAGCCGAAGACGAGGACCGCGGTGCCGTCGTCGTTCGGTACGTAGCCCTCGTAGACCGGGTAGATCGGCCGGGTCGGCTGAGCCCAGGCCGCCGGCGCGAGCATGGCGCCCAGCACCAGGAACACCCACAGCGCCGCGGCCTTCGACGGTGCCTCCTTCATCGCGCGATCAGGCGGCAGGGTAGGTGTAGCTCGCCTGGAGGCCGAGCGGGATGCCCAGCAACCAGTAGCCGATCAGGAAGATCGTCCAGGTGATGAGCAGGGTCACGGCGTACGGGATCATCAGCGACAGGACGGTGCCGATGCCCGCCTTCTTCGTGTATCGCTGGCAGAAGACGACGACGAGCGGGAAGTAGGGCATGAGCGGCGTGACGATGTTGGTCACGCTGTCGCCGACCCGGTAGGCGGCCTGGGTCAGCTCGGGCGAGATGCCGAGGCTCATCAGCATCGGCACGAAGATGACGGAGAGAACGGCCCACTTGGCGGAGGCCGAGCCGACGAACAGGTTGACGACCGCCGACAGCAGAATGATCCCGACCACGGTCGCCTGGGCGGGCAGCCCGAGATCGCGCAGGAAGTTCGCGCCCTTGAGCGCGATGAGCAGGCCGACGTTCGAGCTGCTGAAGGCCGCGATGAACTGGGCGGCGAAGAAGGCCATGACCAGGTAGTAGGCCATCGTGCGCATCGCGTCGCTCATGCCGTCGACGATGTCGCGGTGGGTCTTCACCGTGCCGGCGACGTAGCCGTGGACGACGCCGGGGATCAGGAAGAAGACGAAGATCAGCGGCACCAGCATCTGCATCAGCGGCGCCGAGAACGCGGTCAGTTCGCCGGCCTCGCTGCGAAGCGGCGACGTGTCGGGCCACGCCCAGATCAGCAGGACGACCAGGCCGAGCACCGCGGACCCCATGCCGGCCAGGAAACCGAGGCGGTCCCTCCGGCTCGGCTCCTCCATCTTCGGCATCTCGTCCGGGTCGCCGTCGATCTCGGTGCCGCGGAGTCTCGGCTCGATCACGCGGTCGGTCAGGTACCAGCCGACAGCGATCACGAGGATGGAGGACAGCGCGGTGAACCCGAGGTTGCAGAGCGGATTGACCAGAACCTCGGGGTCCAGGATCTGGGCCGCGGACTGCGTGAAGCCCTGGAGCAGGGGATCGATGCCCGAGGGAATGAAGTTGGCCGAGAAGCCGCCCGACACGCCGGCGAAGGCGGCAGCGATTCCGGCGAGCGGATGGCGGCCGGCCGCGTAGAAGATGACCCCGCCGAGCGGGATGACGAGGACGTAGCCGGCGTCCGCCGCCGTGTGGCTGACGATCGATGCGAGGATCAGCATCGGTGTCAGCAGGCTCTTCGGCGTGAAGCCGAGGATCAGGCGCAGGCCGGTGTTGATGAACCCCGTCTTCTCGGCCACGCCGACGCCGAGAAGCGCGACGAGCACCACGCCCAGCGGAGCGAACCCGGTGAACGTCGTCACCAGCCGCGCCATGAAGGTCGCCAGCGCCTCGCCGGTGAGCTGGTTCTGGATCCGGACGGGTTCGCCGGTCACCGGGTGGATGTCCGCGAACTGGATCGGCGCCAATAGCACCGAGGCGATCCAGGTCAGGAACAGCAGGAGCAGGAAGAGGATCGCCGGGTCCGGCAGCTTGTTGCCGACGACCTCGATGGCGTTCAGGAACCGGTTGAGAAGTCCTTTCGGCTTGCCGTTGTCGGCCTGTTGCGCCTCGTCGCCTGCCTTCGCCATACGCCGGCTCCTCCCGTTTCTACCGCTGTGGACGGAAGCGCCATCTTAGCGCCCGCGCGGCCGCCGGCACCGTCATGCCGCTTCCCATAGTCGCCGAACAGGCACGGCGTACAAGCGGTCGCCGAAACTCGTACTGATCTCGCCGTCATAGAGCACCACGCCGCGGACGAAGCGCTCGCCCGCTGCACTGGCCAGCTTGCGCAGACCGCTGAAGTCCGCCCGCGTGACCGTGGCGCCGGCCTTGACTTCCACCCCGGCCAGGGACCGGGCGCCGCGCTCGATCACGATGTCCACTTCCGCGCCTTCCTTGTCTCGGAAGTGGAAGAACCTCGTGGATGCGCCATGCCAACTGGCCTGGCGCCGCAGCTCCTGGAACGCGAACGTCTCGAGCAACCGTCCCGCCAGGGTGCGGTCGGCGGCGAGCGACTCGGCGTCCACGCCCAGCAGCGCCGACGCAAGTCCGGTGTCGCCGACGTGCAGCTTGGGCGTCTTGATCAGGCGGCTCAGCCGGTTGCTGTGCCATGGCCGGAGCCGTTCCAGCAGGAACAGTCGCTCCAGAAGCGTGACGTACTCGCCGATCGTGGGACGACTCAGGCTGAACGGCGTCGCCAGACTGCTGAGATTGAACAGTCTGGCCGTTTGCGAGGCAGTCGCGGTGAGGAGCGCCGGCAGGACGTCGAGCGACCGGATGCGCGTCAGGTCGCGAACGTCGCGCTGGATCTGCGCTTCAATGTAGTTGTGGTGCCACTCGGCCTGACGCACAGCGGTTGGACGGCGCAGTGCCGCGGGGAATCCGCCGCCGACGATTCGGTCGAGGAGCTGCTTGCCGAGCCGCTCGGTTCGACGAACCCCGAAGCCGTCGCCGAAGAGGGCGCTCAGGAAGCCAGTGCCGGACCAGGAAGCGCCTCGTGCCGCCGGGTTGGCCAGCTCACGTTGCGTCAGCGGATACAGCGGCACGATCTGCAGGCGACCGGCCAGTGACTCCGACAGTGTCGGCAGGAGCAGCACGTTGGTGGAACCGGTGAGCAGGAAGCGGCCGGGCACCCGGCGACGGTCCACCTCCAACTTGATCGCTTCGAAGAGCGCGGGAACGTGTTGGACCTCGTCCAGAATCACCCGCTCGGGCAGATCCGCGACGAAGCCAGCGGGGTCGGCTCGGGCGCCGCCTCTGACGACTGCATCGTCGAAGCTGATGTAGGCGTAGTCCCGGTGTTCAGGTCCCGAGGCCGGCTGGATGCCGGTCCAGGCCGTGAAGTCCTCTCCCCAGGTCGCGTGATCCGCGGTACAGGCGTACTGGGCGAGGGTCGTCTTGCCGCACTGTCGTGGACCGTGGATCAGCACGACCGGCGAGTCTTCCAGCGCCTCGGCAAGCCGCTGCTCGGCGCCGCGTCGGTAGAAGGTCGGCATCGTCATGCGGCTGATCGTAACGTTGGATCCCGTCTGATTGCAAGGTTTGGTGCCGTCCGTTTGAAGGGTTTTGGCCCGGCCGATTGCAAGGTTGCGGGCCGGTCCATTGCAGGTCTCGCGGCTCCGGTGAGCCGGAAGCGACGAGCACCGACTTGAAGCCGAGCCCGAACCTGCCGATCGACGCCGTGTCCCTCTTGCTCGACAGGTGAGCGAACATGAGGGCCGTGATGCCGTTCTCATCAACCGGCAGGCCGTCGTCCGCGCAGTAGAGGCACCCGCCCCGTGTACCTCGGCTGGCCCAGGTAGGCGTTTCGACTTCCCGATCAGACGACGATCCGACCCATCCGCTCCACGAACCAGAACGCCGCGATGATCCCGGTGGCGTAGATCGGCGCCCGCACGATGAGCTCCGGCAGGACGATGCCGACTCGCTTGACCAGGGCCAGCAGGGCAAGCACGACCGCAACGACGAGGAGCTGCCCGACCTCGACGCCGACGTTGAACAGGAAGAGCGCCAGGGCGATCGCCCGCTGCGGCAGGCCGATCTCGGCCAGGGCGCCGGCGAAGCCGAAGCCGTGCAGCAGGCCGAAGGCGAAGGCGATGAGCCACGGGCTCTTCGTCGTGATCGGCGATCGCTGATCCTCGGGACGCAGCAGCTCGACCGCCAGGAACAGGATGGACAGGGCGATCACCGCCTCGACCGGCGCGGGGGAGATCCTGACGACGTCCAGGGACGAAAGCGCGAGCGTGATGCTGTGGGCGAGGGTGAACGACGTGATCACGCCGACCAGGCGCCAGGGATCGCGGACGTAGAAGAGCAGGCCGATGACGAACAGAATGTGGTCGATGCCGAACACCAGGTGCTCGACGCCGAGCCGGAAGTAGGGCCAGGCGTTGCCGGCGGCCTCCCGGTCCACGGTGACCGAGGGCTCTTCCGGCCGGAGCAGTTGGGTGAGGCTGTCGCCGTTCGTGAAACTGATCCGGAGCAGGACGTCCGTCAGGGTCCGTTCCAGACCGTCGATGCCGAAGGTCTCGCCGTGGAACATGCGGTCCGGGTCGCCGTCCGCCGCCTGGCACTCCACGGTCCAGCGCTCGACCAGGGCGCCGGCCAGGTGCTCCGGTGGGTGCCGGACGGTCTCGGTGCAGTGTTGGGGCAACACCGGGTCGAGCACGAGCAGGAGCGCGCCGCGGCGAGGCTGCTTCCAGAAGACCTCGAAGGTTCCGGGCTCCGCCTCGTTCAGTTCGAAGTAGCCGGGACGGACCTCGTGGGCGTCCGCAGGGACGGCCGCTACGAAGAACCCGGCGAGAGTCGCTACCGCCAGGAGCAGGTGGCCGAAGGGGCGGCTCAGGGCTCGTCTCCGCCTTCGTCCGCGGCGCCGCCCTCCAGCTCGGAGACGAAGTCGACCTCCTCGATCACGACCCGGTACCGCTCTCGCAGGCTTTCGTGCGCGGCCCGGTTCGCGGCGTCGCGGGCGTCGCGCTGGGCGTCGTCCAGCACTCGCCGGCGCACGTCCTCGAACATCGCTGGCTGCGCTTCCGTGCGGACGGAGAGCCGGACGACGTGGTAGCCGTAGGCGGACTCGACCGGTCCCGCCCACTCGCCGATCGGCAGTGTTTCCAGTCCGTCGACGAAGGCACCGCCGAACAGTTCGGCCAGGTCCTCGGCGGTTCGGCGGCCGTACTCGCGGCGCAGCATGAAGGGATCGCCCAACCGCCGCCAGAGCGTGTTCTCGGGCGCGGCGTCAGTGCCCTCGGCGCGAAGCTGTTCGAGGATGTCGGAGGCCGCGCTGGCCGCTTCCTCGTCGCTGCCGCGGCGGTCGGGGCTGACGTAGACGTGGCGGAGCGTAAAGCGCCCCGGTTCCCCGTAGCGTTCCGCGTTCTCCTCGAAGTACTGCCTGAGATCGTCGTCCGCCACCGTGTCCGCGACCGCCGTGTCCTCGATCAGGAAGGACATCTTCTGGGCCAGGCGCCGCCGGACGATCGTGTCGTCCTGGTCGAGACCCATGCGCGCCGCTTCGCGTACCAGGATCTCTTCCCGGACGTGATCGTCGATCAGTGAGTCAAGCTCCGCCACCGTCGGCAGCCGGCCGATCTGCGCGCTCCAGAGGTCTGCCAGCCGGATCGCCTGCGCCCGGTTGACGACGACCGTTCGGCTTTCCGCGTCGAAGACCCCGCCGGCCATGCGGTCGAGCGCGAACACCCCGACACCGATCACCAGGAACACGAACAGGGGATCGCGAACGAATCGTCGGAGTCGCGACTCAGGCATGAGCGGGCAATACTACGCTCTCGGCGTCGAAAGCCACGAAAGCTGAGGGAAGGAGCATCGTGATGACCAAGAGGATAGTCACTCAGAATGTCGAATGTCGGTGCGCCGGTCTTCTGGCCGGCTGCCGCCGCAGGCGGCCAGGCAGACGTGCCGGCTTCCGGCCGGCATCGACTTTTCTCATCACCACCTCCCTCCTCCTCCCGATGATGCCCGCTGTCGCCCAGCCCGCCGCCGAGCCGCAGAAAGTCCTCTTCGACTGCGACATCGGTTCGGACATCGATGACGCCTACGCCCTGGCTCTGCTGCTGGCGAGTCCGGAGATCGAACTCGTTGGCATCACCGTCGGTCATGCCCGCACGCCGGATCGCGCGCCGCTCGCTCTGCGCATGTTGTGGGAGACGGGGCGCGACCACATCCCGGTCTACGTCGGCCGGGAGACGCCCCTGGTCACGCTGCGCGACGGCAAGCCCCATGAGCAGTTCGCCGAAGCGCCGTACAACCGGCAGTTCCACTGGGCGCGCGGCTTCGACGAGCTGCAGCCGCGGGCGCAACCGGCCGCGGAGTTCATCGTGGAAACCCTCGCGGCCAATCCAGGCGAGATCACGCTGCTCACCGTCGGCCCGGTGACCAACGTCGGCGACGCGCTGGAACTCGATCCGGACATGCTGAAGAACGCGAAGCGGATCGTCTCGATGTACGGGTCGATCCGCTCCGGCTACGACGGCGGCGACGCCCAGCGGGAGTGGAACGTCCTCGCGGACGCCGCCTCGTCGCGCATCTTCGACATCGGCGTGCAGGCCGGCGGCACGGACGTCGTCTACATCCCGCTCGACGTGACGGACCACGTCCGCCTCGACGCCGACCGGCGACTCCACCTGCACATGCGAGGTACCCCGTTGACCGATGCGGTGACGGCTCTCTACTCCCTTTGGCGGAACGAGGAGCGGAACCAGACCACGCCGCGCCTGTTCGACGCCGTCGCCGTCGGCTACCTCCTGTGGCCCGACCTTTTCGGCGTCGAACACGGTCGCGTTACCGTCGACGAGCGCAGCATGACCCTGTTCGAGTCCGGCGCCGAGCCGGCCTCAACGGTCGCGCTGGAGATCGACGACGACGGGTTCATCGAGCGGATGATGCTTCGCTTCCTGGAGCAGAACCTCCGGCGGTAAAGACTGGGTGCGCGGGTCTTCTGGCCCGCTGCCGCCGCAGGCGGCTGGAAGAACGTGCCGGTCAACGTCCGGCTCCTCATTTACAGTGCCGCCAGCAAGTCCCCCAACTGCTCAAGGCTCGCCAGGTTGTGGACCGGCAGGAAGTCGTCGATGTGGGGGAGAGCCGCCACGATGCCTCGGGTCAGCGGCTGATAGTCCGGTGACCCCAGCAACGGGTTGAGCCAGATGAGACGGTGGCAGCTCCGGTGGAGGCGCTCCATCTCCTTGCCGAGGAGGTCGACGTCGCCGCGGTCCCAGCCGTCGCTGATGATGAGCACGGCGGCGCCCTGGCCGAGGAGCCGCCGGCCCCAGACGAAGTTGAACTCGCGCAGGGATTCGCCGGTGCGGGTACCGCCGCCCCAGTCCTCGATGCGCTGGGCGGCGGCCTGAAGAGCCCGGTCGACGTCGCGTTCGGTGAGTTCGTGGGTCAGGCGCGTGAGGCGGGTGCCGAAGGCGAACGCTTCCACCCTGGAAACGCCCGGATCGGCGGACCGGGGGTGAGAGACGGCATAGATGAAGTGGAGGAGCAGCCGCGAGTAAGGCTCCATCGAGCCTGAGATGTCGCAGATGACGACCAGGGGCCGGCGGCGGTGCTTGCGGTCGCGGCCGACGAGGTCGATCAGCTCACCGCCGTGCGCGAGGTTGCGGCGCAGCGTGCGCCGCAGGTCGAGGCGATGTCCGCCGCGGCTGGGCCGCAACCGCCGTGTGCGGCGCGTCTCGAGTTCCCAGTGCATCGTCGCCATCAGGCGCTTGATGTCGTCGAGTTCGTCGCCTTCGAGTTCAGCGAAGTCCTTGCTGCGCAACGCCTCACGGGCGCTGTAGAACTGCGTGCGTGCCGTGCGGTCCTGGTCGTCGGGACGTTTGCTCTCGCCATCGTTGTCGCTCAAGGCCAGCTTCTGGATCGCGGCCCGTTTCGTCCGTTCCGTCCGGCGCTGGATCATCAGGCCGAGTTCGAGCTGCTCCAGTTCCCGCGGATCGCGCGCCTGCCAGAAGAGCTCGAACGCCTTGTCGAACCACGGCAGATCGCGTCGCCGGCTGACGAGGACCGCCCGGGCGGCCGCCTTCACGTCGCGCTTGCGGGCCAGGTCGACGAGTTCCAGCGCGGCCACCCAGTCGCGCAACTGGGTCGGCGTCACGTCGAGGCTGCCTACACGCAGCAGGCGGCCGAACAGGACGATGTTGCGGAGCAGGTGGCCGCGCGTCGCGGCCGCCTCAGCCATGGTCGCCGAGGGTCAGTTCAACCGCCGAGAAGGTGGCTAGTAGAGTCGTGCCACCCGTAAACCCACGGAGAGCGAGATGACCGAGAGGCCCCTGCGACTTCTGACTGCCGCCCTGGCATTCGCTGTGCTGCTTGCGCCGACTTCCGCCGCCGCGCAGTTGCCCCCGGACACGCAGGTCGATGTGGCGGAAGCCGGGGCCGCGACGACTTCCGCCGGCAGCGGTCGGCGCGTATCGGGCGAGACCTTCCATGACGCGCTGCGTTCGGGTGGGAACGGTCCGGAGATGGTGGTGATTCCGGCGGGCGGTTTTCGTATGGGCTGCGTGTCGGGTGTGCGTTGTGGGGACGGCGAGCTGCCGGTGCACCAGGTGACGATCCCGCAGGCTTTCGCGGTGTCGAAGCACGAGGTGACGTTCGCGCAGTGGGAGGCTTGCGTGTCGGCCGGCGGTTGCAGTCATCGTCCGGACGATGAGGGCTGGGGTCGCGGCAATCGTCCGGTGGTGAACGTGTCCTGGGATGACGCTCAGCAGTACGTGAGTTGGCTGTCTTCCCAGACGGGAGCGGAGTACCGTTTGCTGAGCGAGTCGGAGTGGGAGTATGCGGCCCGCGCTGGTACGTCGACGGCTTACAGTTGGGGGAACGAGATCGGTTCGGGTCGTGCGAACTGCAGTGGTTGCGGGAGCCGATGGGATTGGGAAGGGACGGCTCCCGTGGGTTCGTTTGGCGCGAACGGGTTGGGTCTTCACGACATGCACGGGAACGTGGTCGAGTGGGTGCAGGACTGCTGGAATGGTAGCTACAGGGGTGCGCCCTCGGACGGGAGCGCCTGGCAGTCGGGCGATTGTTCCCGCCGCGTCTTGCGCGGCAGTTCCTGGTACGGCTATCCGAGGTTCCTCCGCTCCGCGAACCGCAACAGGTACACCGCCGGCAACCGCTTCCGCAACAACGGTATCCGAGTAGCCCGGACGCTGACCCCCTGAGCCCGCACGCTCAGAAGCCTGAGCCGACGGGGACGCGGGCGCACCCGGTGCTCGGTCACCGGCGTAGCCGGTTCCTGCCGTGCCAGCTACTCTGACCGGCTCTTCCGTAGCAGCCTCCGCACCGCCTCGTCATCGATCTTGTCGAGGTCGTCCTGGTACTTGAGCAGCACACCCAGGGTGTCGCGCAGGATGGCGTCGGAGAGCGTCTCCTGGTCGAGAGCAATGAGCGCGTTCGTCCAGTCCAGCGTTTCGGCGACGCCGGGATGCTTGAACAGGTCTTCCTCGCGGATCGCCTGGACCAGGCGGACGATCTCGGCGGCGAAGTGCTCGGGCGCCTCGGGGACGCGGCGGAGCACGATCTGCACTTCCTTCTCGTAGTCCGGGAAGTCGATCCAGTGGTAGAGGCAGCGGCGCTTCAGCGCGTCGTGGACCTCGCGGGTGCGGTTCGAGGTGACGACGGCGACCGGGGGCGTTTCGGCGGCGACGGTGCCGATCTCCGGGATCGTGATCTGGAAGTCGGCCAGGATCTCGAGCAGGTAGGCCTCGAACTCCTCGTCGGCGCGGTCCAACTCATCGATCAGCAGCACGGGTGGCGCCTGACCTCTGCGGCTCTGCCGGACCGCCCGCAGGAGGGGCCGTTCGAGCAGGAAGTCGGAGGAGAAGACGTCGTCGACCGCGGTGCGGGCGTCGCCGCCGCCGGCCGCTTCCAGGCCGCGCAGGTGGAGCAACTGGCGGCGGTAGTTCCACTCGTAGACGGCGGTCGAGACGTCGAGACCCTCGTAGCACTGGAGCCGGATCAGCTCCGAGCCGAGGCAGCGCGAGAGGGCCTTGGCGACCTCGGTCTTGCCGACACCGGGCTCGCCTTCCAGGAAGATCGGCTTGCCCATACGGAGCGACAGGTAGATCGCGGTGGCGAGGTCGCGCTCGGCGATGTAGTCCTCGGCGCGCAGCGCCGCGATGACCGCGTCGACGTCGGGGAAGCCCCCGTCGCGCGGTTCCGGCGAGCGCTGGAAGTCGGGGGAGACGGTCATTACAGGTCGATGATCGCTTCGATCTCGTCTGGCAGCGGCTTCGGTTTCGACAGCAGGGAGATGCCGAAGAAGAGCGTCAGCGACAGCAGCAGCGAGATGGCGCCGCCGTGGATGCCGTGGGGCACCTGGATCTCCCTGATCTCGATGAAGAAGTTGACCGCCAGGCTGGAGATGATGGCGACGTTCGCCGCGAGCGCGGTCGCCCGTTTCCAATTGAAGCCGATCGCCACGGTGGGCACGAGCGCCGCTGCGAACGTTCCCCAGCCGAAGGTGCCGAGCAGGGCGACCAGGTCCTCCTTGGAGAGACTCACGAACAGCGCCGCGCCGACGGCCAGGGCGAGCGTCGCCGTGCGCGCCCAGAACAGCTCCTTCTTGAGCGGCTTGCCGGTAATCGCCTTGGGAATGTCATGGATGATCGCCGCCGCGCCGATGTTCAGGAAACCGTCGGCGGTCGACATGATCGCCGCGAAGAGGGCGGCGAAGACGATGCCGGCCAGGATCGGATGCGCGTAGGCTTGGAGGAAGGCGTAGGCTGCGTCATCGGGCTGGCCGAGTTCGGGGTGGTCTCCGCCGACTACGAGCGCTCGCATCGCGAAGCCGATCGCGATCCACAGGAGCGCCGCGAGAACGCCGGCGACCGCGCTGACAAGGAAGATCTGCTTGAACTGCCGGATCCGCTTGTTCATCATCAGTTTGGTGACGATGTGCGGCTGTCCGCAGGCGCCGGCCACGAACAGGAAGTAGTACGACAGCGCCCCCATGATGCCCAGGGTGCCCCAAGGTCCGATCGCCTCCGGATCGTCGTTCACCAGGGTCATGGCGCCGCCGGCGAGGCCGCCGTCGACGGCGTTGACCGCCGCGATGACCACGAGCACTCCGGCGACCGCCATCACGGCGCCCTGGACGACATCGGTGTAGACGCCGGCGATGATGCCGCCGGTCACGCAGTAGAAGACGAGGACGGCGACGGAGATCGCCATCGAGGCGCCCAGGCTCACATGGGGCATGCCGTCGACGCTGTTCAGGATTTCCTGCAGCACGACCGCCATCGCCATGATCTGCGCCGCCAGGTAGCCGACGACGCCGAGGATGATCGCCACGGCGGTCAGGAACCGGGTGACCTCGCTCTGGTAGCGGAGGGCGACCGTGTCGGGCAGGGATACCGTCTGGTACACCTCCGAGAAGATGCGCAGCCGCTTCGCCACCAGGAAGAACGTGAAGCAGCTCGCGACCGTGCCGCAGACGATCATCCACACGGACGTCATGCCCTGGCTGTAGACGAGCCCCGGGCCGCCGACGAAGCCGAAGCCGGAGAGCGTGCTCGAGAAGAGGGCGAAGGCGGTGACGATGATCCCGAGCTCGCGGCCGGCCATGAAGAAGTCCTGGGACGACTTCGTGCGCCTGAGCGCCCAGATGCCGACGCCGATGCATAGCGCGAAGTAGATGAGCAGGCAGGTCAGGACGACCGCGTTGCGACTCTCCTCCATCAGCCGCCCTCCACTTCTCTCTGACCCTCTGTCTCCCTGAGTCGCTGCGCCGCGGCGAGTTCCGTTACCTTCCGTTCGTCCTCCTCGGTGAAGAACCAGCGGTCGAAGATGCGCATGTAGACGACCATGAGGTACACGGGGAAGGGCCACACCGCGTAGAACACCCACGCCGTTGGCCTGGGGAAGCCCAGGAACAGGGTGTGCGTCTCCTCGACCGAGTAGCGCTGGTAGGAGAACACCAGAGCAGTGAAGATCGCCGCCAGGACCAGGGTGCCGAAGACCAGGGGCTGCTTCGCAGGTCCCAGGGAGGCGCCGCCCTCGCGCCGCCGTTCCATGCCCATCGCCAGGCAGCCGCCGAAGAAGAGCACCTGGAAGAGGACGAAGGCCCAGCCGATCCAGAGCGTCGTCGCGTGACGCTCTGCGCCCGGGCCGCCCTGGCGCATCGTGGCGAAGCGATCGTGCTCGAAGCCGCTGCTGCTCACAACCTGCTCGGTCGAGCCGTCCTGTACGACGACTTCCGTTGGCGCGACGAACGCCGCGCCGACGGCGAGGCACATCCCGATCAGCGTGAGGAAGACGAACCAGTGGAGTTTCATGAAGGGCGTACTTGCGCTGGGGAAAGCTGCGGCAGCCTACCCCAGCCGCGCGGCGCTCGGGGAACCGCGTTGCTATGGTCCCCCGCCATGGACGGTGAGGCGGCAGGAAGCCAGAAGCCGCTTGCCCGCCTGTTCGCGTACATGCGCCTCGCCCCCGGCGCCTACGTCCTGGGCGGGATACTCACGCTCGTCTACGCGACCTTCTTTCAGCTCATCCCGCTGTCCATCCGGCGTATCGTCGCCGCCTTCGAGAACGCCCCGGACGAGGTCGGCCGGGCGATCCTCGGGCTGGTCGCCGCCTCGCTCTGCCTGGCTCTGGCGCGGCTGTTCTCGCGCACCGTCATGTTCAACATCGGCCGGCAGATCGAGTTCCGCATTCGCAACGACTACTTCGTCCATCTCCAGAGCCTGCCGCAGTCCTTCTACCTCGCTCACCGCACCGGCGACCTCATGTCGCGGGCCGTGAACGACATCAACAGCATCCGGATGTTCCTGGGGATGGGTCTGTTGAACCTGCTGCAAACGCCGGTGCTGTTCGCGGGCGCCATGATCGTGCTGCTGCCGGTGGACGCCACGCTGACGCTCTGGGCGCTGGCGCCCTTCCCGCTTTTCGTCCTGATCACGCGCCACTACAGCCGCTACATGTTCCAGGCCAACCTGGCCGGCCAGGAGCAGCTCGGCAAGGTCTCCACGGTCGTGCAGGAGAACGCTTCGGGCGCGCTGGTGGTCAAGGCCTACGACCTGTCCAACCTGGAGCGCGACCGCTTCGAGGACCAGAACCAGGAGCTCTTCCGGCGGATGATGAAAGTCGGGGTCATGCAGACGACGATGTTCGCCAGCGTCGGCCTGGTGCCGTCCCTGTCGGCCGCCGTCGTTCTGTGGCTGGGCGGCCAGCGGGTACAGGCAGGCCTGCTGGGGGCCGAGGACCTGTGGCTGTTCTGGGGTCTGATCGCCATGCTGACGTTCCCGACGATGATGCTGGGCTTCGTTGTGTCGATCACGCAGCGTGGCCTCGCGGCGCTGGAGCGGCTGGGCTCCGTTCTGGACATCGTGCCGTCGATTCGTGATCGCGAGGATGTCGCCGCGGTTTCGGAGATCAAGGGACGCGTCGAGTTCCGCAACCTCACGTTCACCTATCCGGGGAGCTACGTGCCGGCGCTCAAGGGCGTCGATCTGACCGTGGAGGCCGGCAGCACGGTCGGCATCGTGGGACCGGTCGGGTCGGGCAAGACGACGCTCGTCAGCCTGGTGCCGAGGTTGCTCGAGATCGACGACGGCGCGATCCTGATCGATGACGTGGACCTCAACCGGATGCCGGTCCGCCTGCTGCGTTCGAGCATCGCGATGGTGCCGCAGGACAGCTTCCTGTTCTCCATCCCGGTGGCCGAGAACATCCGCTACGGCGTACCCGATGCCCACATCTCGGAGGTGAGGCGGGCGGCCGCGCGGGCCCAGGTCGAGCGGGAGATCGAGGAGTTCGAGGACGGTTTCGACACCGTCGTCGGCGAACGCGGCGTTACCCTGTCGGGCGGCCAGCGCCAACGGGTCGCCCTGGCGCGGGCGATGATCCTGCGTCCGTCGATCCTCATCCTGGACGATTCCCTCTCGAGCGTCGACCACGGCACCGAAGAGGCGATTCTGGGCGACCTTGAGGGCCGGCGGCGGGGCCGCACCTGCTTCATCGTGGCACACCGGATCTCGGCCGTACGGCACGCGGATCAGATCGTCGTGCTCGAGAACGGGCGGATCACCGAGCGCGGGACCCACCGCGAGCTCGTCGAGCTGGGCGGCTTCTACGCCCGCCTGCACCATCGTCAGGAGCTGCTGTCGGAACTCGAGGTTGGCGATCGTGGCGCGGCGCTGCCCGAGCCGGCCGCTGGCGTTCCTGCCCCGGCCGCTGCGGACCAGCAGCGGTTGCCCCTGGGGGAGCCGTCGTGAGCGAGGAGCGGAGCGAGTCCGCCCAACTCGGCCGCGAGCGGGATCTGGGCAAGGTCTACGACACGGAGCTGATCAAGCGACTCTGGCCGTTCATGCGGCCGTATCGCGGCTGGATCGGGCTCAACTTCGCGTTGATTCCGCCGCGCGCCGTCCTCGAACTGATGCCGGCGCTGGTCGTGGGCGCCGCGCTGAACTACCTGACCGAGGGGGTGACGACGACCGAGGTGGGTTGGATGGCGCCCTTCGTCGTGCCGCGCCTGGGACTCGGACCCCTGGCCTGGATGTTCGGGCTGGTGTTCGGCATCTCGATCGTCACGTTGATCATGGACTGGCTGCGAGCCTTCACGATGATCTCCCTCGGCCAGCGCACGGTCCGCGACGTCCGCAGGACGCTGTTCGATCACGTCCAGCGGCTGCCGATGCGCTTCTTCGATCGCTACCCGGTCGGCCGCCTCGTGACGCGGCTCACGAACGACCTGGAGCACCTGGCGGAGATGTTCTCGGCTGGCGTCATCGCGATGGTGGCCGACGTGTTCGTCATGGTCGTCATCCTCACCATGCTGTTCGCGATCGACCCGCGGCTGGCGCTGGCGGCATTGGCCCTGGTACCGGTCCTGGGCATCGCGGCGGCGATCTTCCGCTACAAGGTACGGGAGGCCTACCGGGAGGTGCGGGTCAAGATCGCGCGCCTCAACGCCCACCTGCAGGAGACGATCTCCGGCATGAAGGTGGTCCAGTTGTTCGCCCGCGAGCGGCGCAACTTCGAGGACTTCAGGCGCGAGAACGCCTCTCACCGCGACTCCTGGCTGCGCTCGATCCGCTACGACGCGCTGCTGTTTTCGACCGTCGACCTGGCGACGAACCTGACCCGGGCGCTGGTCTTCTGGTTCGGCTTCAGGCTGGCGGGCGCGGACGGGATCACTCTGGGCACGATCTACGTGTTCACCGACTACATGGCTCGTTTCTTCCGCCCGCTGATGGACCTGTCGGCGAAGTACTCCGTCATGCAGTCGTCCATGGCGAGCGCCGAGCGAGTGTTCCAGTTGCTGGACGAACCTCGGGAACCGGAGGGCAAGGTCGAGACGCCGGCCGCGGCCGCGGCTGCGGCGGCGGCGGAGCCGGGAGCGCAACCGGCTGGCTGCGAGGTGGAGTTCGACGGCGTCACCTTCGCCTACGGCGCGGAGACCGTGTTGCGCGACGTCTCCTTCCGGGTCGGCGCCGGCGAGCGGGTGGCGATCGTCGGCCACACGGGCTCCGGCAAGACGACGACGCTCAAGCTGCTGGCGCGTCTCTACGAGCTGCAGGAGGGATCGATCCGGGTCGACGGCAGGGACATCCGGGATATCCCGAAGCCGGAACTGCGGCGGCGGATGGCGTTCGTGCTCCAGGACGTCTTCCTGTTCGACGGCGACCTGCGCTACAACATCGTCCTCGGCCGCGACGTGGCCGAGGATGTGGTCGACGAGGCGGCACGCGCCACCCACGTCGACGACCTGATCGAGCGGCTGCCGAACGGCTGGGCGCACAAGGTCAGCGAGCGCGGCGTCAACTTCTCGACCGGCCAGCGTCAACTGCTCTCCTTCGCCCGCGCCCTCGCCCGAGAACCGCAGCTCCTGCTGCTCGACGAGGCGACCTCCAGCGTCGACACCGAGACCGAGGCGTTGATCCAGGACGCCCTCCGCCACCTGATGGAAGGCAAGACCTCGATCGTCGTCGCCCACCGCCTGTCGACGATCAAGGACGTCGACCGCATCTACGTCTTCCATCACGGCGCCATCTGCGAACACGGCAACCACGACGAACTCCTCGACCGCCGCGGCGTGTACTGGCGCCTCTACCAGTTGCAGTACGCGCAGCAGGAGACGGCGGCGTAGCCTTCCGATGGCATCCACTCAACAGACGGAAGAGCGGCGGCACGTTCGGTTCGAACCCGACGAAAAGCCTCCGCGAGCGCTCGGCCTCGGGCTCGGGGTGCAGCTCGCGATGCTGGCCGTCCCGAGCATCGTGCTCGGCCCGACGATCATGATCACCCTCGCGGGCGAAAGCGACGCCTACCTTTCCTGGGCGGTCGGGGCCGCGCTGGGCATCAGCGGGATCACCACTGTGGTCCAGGCCCTGGGCGTCGGGCGCATCGGCGCCCGCTATGTGCTGCTCATGGGCAGCAGCAGCGCGTTCATCGCCATCTGCATCGCGGCACTGGAGCAGGGCGGTCCCAGCCTGCTGGCGACGCTGGTCGTCATCTCGTCCCTGTTCCAGTTCGTCCTCGCCGCCAAGCTGTCCCTGTTGCGCAGGATCTTCACGCCGACGGTCGCCGGCACCGTGCTCATGTTGATACCCGTGACGCTGGCGCCGGTCATCCTGCGCAAGCTGGCCGACGTGCCCGAAGGCGCGGCGCCGGCGGCCGCGCCTGCGGTCGCGGGCGGTACGCTGCTCGTCATCACCCTGATGGCGCTCCGTTCGTCCGGTGCGTGGCGGCTATGGGCGCCTGCCATCGGGATCGTGACCGGCTGCGCGATCGGGGGGCTGGCCTTCGGCATTTACGACACGGCGGGCGTGCGCGAAGCGGCCTGGATCGGCTTGCCGCGGTTCGCCTATCCCGGGTTCGACTTCGGCTTCGGGCCTGAGTTCTGGGCCCTCCTGCCGGCGTTCGTGATGCTGACCCTGGTCGGCGCCATGGACACGCTCGGCGACAGCATCGCCATTCAGCGGGCGTCCTGGCGCAAGCCGCGGGCGATCGACTTCCGCTCGATTCAGGGAGCGATGTCGGCCGATGGCGTCGGCAACCTGCTGTCGGGCCTGGCGGGCACGGTGCCGAACACGACGTACGCGACGGGTATCGCGATCGTCGAGCTCACGGGCGTGGCGGCGCGTTCCGTCGGCGTCTCCGTCGGCGTCATCTTCGTCGGGCTCGCCTTCATCCCGAAGTTCATGGCGGCTCTCATCGCGATCCCGGGCCCGGTGGTGGCCGCCTACTACCTGGTGCTCGTTGCGCTTCTCTTCATCTTCGGCGTCAAGATCCTCATGCACGAAGGCCTCGACTACCGGAGGGGTCTCGTGGTGGGCGTGGCGTTCTGGCTCGGCGTCGCCTTTCAGCTCGACTGGATCTTCCCTGAGTACTTTCAGGGGCCGTGGAGCGAGTTGCTCGGCAACGGCATGACCGTCGGTGGAGCGACCGTGATCGCCCTGACCCTGTTCGAGGAACTGACCGGGCCGCGCCGCCGACGCCTCAAGGTCCCGCTGAACGCCGGCGCGTATCGGAAGGTCGACGCCTTTCTGGCCCGAGTCGGGGAGCGCGGTCGATGGCCCGAGGAGATGGTCGAGCGGGTCCGGGCGGTGGGGGAGGAGACCCTGCTGCTGCTGATCCGGCAGGACGACCAGCGAACGGCCGGCGACGAGCGGGACCTGCTGCTGATCGGTCACGGGGACCGGGAAGAGGCGGTGCTGGAGTTCGTGGCCGCGACCGACGCGACGAACCTCGAGGACCAACTGGCGGTGCTCGGCGAGCCGGCGGCGGGCGGACCGGTGGAGGAAGAGGTCTCGCTGCGACTGCTGCGCCACTACGCGTCGTCCGTCCGGCACCACCAGTACCACGACACCGACGTGGTCACGGTTCGGGTGACGGCAACGCAGGCGCGGTGAGTTCCGGGTGGCGCTATCGCGGCCGCGACTGGTGCTCGGGCGCCTCGATCTCCGTTTGCAGTCCCGCGTCGCCCTGATCCGCCATCCACGCCTGTAGCTGCTTGTGCAGCGTTTCGATCGTCTCCCTGTGCGCCGGGTCGGCCGCCAGGTTCGTCAACTCGTGCGGGTCCGCCTCCAGGTCGAAGAACTCGAACTCCGGCCGGTGCTGGTAGCGCTCGTAGAGCGCCTGTGCCGCCGGATCCGTTTCGGCGGCGTCCCGCCACGAGAAGTAGAAGCCGTCGCGGTTCTCCTCCGTGACCAGGTTCGTGAAGCGGTTCTCGTGGGCGATGTTCCAGATCAGCTTGTAGCGCTCGTCGCGGACGGAGCGGATGGGGTAGGGCTCCAGGTTGGCGATGATGCCGGTCGTCGTCTGGATGCCGTAGACCACGTCGCGGTGCTTCGGACCGGGCTCGAGCAGCAGGTCGAGCATGCTCCGGCCTTCGATCTCGGGCGGCACGGCGCCTCCGGCTGCCTCGATCCAGGTCGGCAGCAGGTCGTTGATCTGGAGCAGCGCGGCTGAGGTCTGGCCGGCCGGAATCCTGCGAGCCCAGCGGGCGACAAGCGAGGTGCGGATACCCGCTTCGTACAGTGTCCACTTGGCCAGGGGGCCGCTGATCCCCTGCTCGCTGTAGAACATGGTCAGCGTGTTCTCGTGCGCGGCATGCTCCCGGAGCAGGTCGAGGACCTGGCCGAGCTGGCCGTCCATGAAGGTGATCTCGGCGTAGTAGCGGGTCAGCGCCTCGCGGGTTTCCGGCGTGTCGACGAAGTAGGGCGGCAGTTCGAGGGACGCCGCCTCGTACCGGGACGGATCACCCTTGCTCCAGGGCTGGTGAGGTTCCGTCGAGGCGACGATCAGCGCGAACGGCTGCTCCCCGTCGCGGCCGATGAACTCGCCGATCCGCTCAGGATCGAGGTCGCGCCCCGCGACCTTCTCGAACGGGTAGACGTCTTCCGGCGCCACGTGTGACTTGCCGGCCAGGCCGACCCGGTAACCGAGGCCTGTCAGGTAGTGGACGACGCTCTTCGTGCCGGGCTTCGCCTTGGCGTGGTTCGGGTAGGCGCCGCTCCGCACCGGGTACTGGCCGGTGTAAAGCATGTGCCGGGTAGGCGAGCACATCGCGGTTGCCGTGTACATGTGGGTGAAGGTCGTCCCCTGCTCTGTCAGGCGATCGAGGTTCGGTGTGTGAACCTGCGGGTTGCCCAGCGCGCCGGCGTCGCTGAACGTCATGTCGTCGGCGATGAACAGCAGGATGTTCGGCCGGTGGGCGGGCGGCGTCCATCGGTTGGCGGCGGGGGTCGGCGGCCGCCAGGCGCCGGCGGTGCGGATCGCTCCCGGTTTGGAGGCGAGCAGGGAGTCGATCGCCTCGACGCGGGCGGCGTCCTCCTGCGCGAGGTTCGCCGGATCGAGCGGCGACTGCTCGCTCGGGTCGGCGGCGACGTCGAACAGGCGACCGTTGTCGTAGCGCTTGAAGCGTTGGTCGAAGGCATAGCGCGCCGGAGGGCCCGCGTACCAGCGCGACTCGTAGTGGATGAACAGGGCATCGCGGTCGAGCGCCGGGCCGCCCTTGAGCATCGGCAGCAGGCTCTCGCCGTCGACGGCGAGGCCCGGCGGCAGCCGGGCGCCGGCCGCTTCGACCAGGGTCGGGAACACGTCGCCGACGTCGACCAGGGTGTCGTTCACCTGCCCGGTCGGGATCGTGCCCGGCCACCAGGCCAGGTAAGGCACATGGCTTCCCGTCTGCAGCGACCGTCCCTTGCCGCCGGGGACCTCCCGGCCGTCGCGGACCGACGTGATCCGGGTCGAGGTGCCGTTGTCGCCGATGAACAGCACCAGCGTGTTCCGGTCGAGTTCGTGCTCCACGAGTCTCGCCCGGACGCGGCCCACCAGGTGGTCCATGTAGGCGACCATCGCCGCGAACCGCTCCTGGTTCGACTCCGCGTCCCGGTCGTGCGGCGTCGTCACGAACGGATCGTGGGGCAGCGCCATCGGGTAGTAGATGAAGAGCGGCTCGCGGGTCGCGGGATCCGCCGCCGCGTGCTGGTCGATCGCCTCGAGGACGAAGTCATTGGTGAGGTCCGGCCCGAAGACGTCCTCGCCCCAGGTCTCCTTGCGATCGTTCGTCACCAGCGTCGGCCCCCAGTAACGCGAACCGCGACCCTCCCGCCTGAGCTGCCACAGCCGGTGCTCGTCGAAGCCCGCCTGCTGCGGCGAGGCGCCCTCGTGGACCATGTAGAGGTTGTTCGTCAACTGCCACTTGCCCGAGATCACCGTCCGGTAGCCCGCCTGCGCCAGCACGTGGGCGAAGGTCACATCGGCCGGGTCGAGATACATGAACTCCCGGTAGTTCCGGTAGTTGTGCAGCCCGGTCATCAGCTTGACCCTGGTCGGCGTGCACAGCGGCTGCGAGTGCCCGTTCTCGAACCGCACGCCCTCCGCGGCGATACGGTCGAGTTCCGGCGTCTCGTAGGACGTCCCGCCGTACGTGCCGAGCGCCTCGACGCCGAGGTCGTCGGCGAGGATGACGATGATGTTGGGTTGGGAGGCTGGTTGGGCGAACGTCGCACTGGTCGTCGAAAGCAGGGCCAGGTGGACGAGCAGGACGATTGAGAGACGGGACTTGGCGTGCATGGGCGTCAAGTTAGCAGCCGACCGGCACTGGTCCGACGCTCGTTGACGGGCGGAGCGCCTAGGCATAGGCTCGGCATATGCCGAATGTTGACGAACGAGCGGAACCAGTAGTAGCGCGTGTAGCACGCCTGTTCCGCAACGGTCGGAATCAGGCCCTGAGAATCCCCCGGGAGTTCGAACTGGACGCCGACGAAGTGACCATTCACCGCGAGGCGCGGCGCCTGATCATCGAACCGATCGATCGGAAACCCTCGATCGCCGAGGTGCTCGCTGGGCTCGAACCCCTCGAGGAGGACTTTCCCGAGATTGAGGACCCTCCGACCAAGCCGGAAGATCTCCTCTGATTCAGTCGGGCCGTGTTGCGGTACCTGCTGGACACGAACGCCGTGTCCCAACTGATTCGACGGCCCGACGGTCAGGTCGCTCAGCGAGTCGCGGCACTCGAGCCCGGTAGCTTCGCCATCAACGTGATCGTGGCGGCCGAGCTCCGGTACGGTGCTGAGCGTCGCGGGTCTTCGCGACTCACACGACAGTTGGAGGCTGTCTTGTCGGCCATTGACGTCTTGCCGCTCGAGGAACCCGTCGACCGCCACTACGGTGAGATCCGGAGCGAACTCGAAGGATCAGGTCGGCCGATCGGCTTCAATGACCTGCTGATCGCCGCGCACGCAAGGGCGCTTGGCCTGACTCTGGTGACGAACAACGTCGGCGAGTTTCGGCGTGTGAGCGGACTCTCGGTGGAGGACTGGCAGTGAGGGAGCCTGCGGCTACGGGGCCCGATCAGGCGCCCGGCGGCTGCGCCGGATGGCCGCGGCAATCGCCAGCACCACGGCCAACGCGAGGCAGAGCAGGAGCGCGGACGCCTTCGACCGGGTGAACAGCGACGCGATCGCCACCTGCTCCGCGGAAACGTCCGGGTAACGAGTCAGCATGACGATGATCTGGACGTTTTCGAGAAGATCGAGCGCTCCCGCCACCAGGGGCAGCCAGGCCAGCCTCCAGGCCCGTTCCGTTGGCCGGAACCGGAAGACAAACCCGGCAAGGAAGCTGGCATAGACGAGCGGCAGCAACGTGTCCAACGTCGCTGCGGACCATGCGTACACTCGTCGCCCCTGGTCGCCGTAGCTTTCCATCTCGGCGATGACCTCCTGGTGCGTGTAGCCCGCCTTTACATCGAGCATTTCGCCTCCGATGGGCAGCGCCGGGAACACCGCGAACAGGAGAACGAGGGTCGTTGCCAGCGTGAGGCCGAGAACGAGAGTTGCGCTGACGAAGTCGAGATATGCCCTCATGGTTGCCTCTCCCTGTATCGATTCCGAGAGACCAGCCGCCCGACTCCGAGCTTTCAGGCAACCACGGATCGCCGGCCGAACACCGCGGCGCCCACGATCAGGATCGCCGCTGCGGCGTAGGGCAGCGCCAGCAGGCGGATCGCCACCGGCACGTGCGCCATCGAGTGGGCAGAGAAGACGACGTACCACGCGGGAACGCACCAGCCGGCGGCGAGAACGCCGAGCCAGCGCCAGGGCTCTTCCAGGGAACGTCGCCGCTTCAGGACGAGGACCGTCGCGGCGATCAGGGTCAGTGCCGCACCGCCGATCAGGATGAGAGCGACCGCGGTCGAGCCGAAGCCAACGGTGCCCAGGTTGTTTCCGACCCGTTCGAGGAACCTCTCCATGGTCGGCCGGGAGGCGTAGAAGACGTCGATATCGGGATGGATCGAGCTGCGGGGCGCTCCGTAGAGCCGGTGCGTGAGTTGATCCCAGAACTTGAACAGCACCGGCTCCCTGAACACGAACTCGGCGATGACGACGCGGAGCAGGAAGACGGCGGAGAGAGAGCCGACGTAGGCGCCGCCGCAGCGCAGGTAGAGGGCGGGCCACCAGTTCCGGGCGACCGCGACCGTGGCGTGGACGGGGGGCGGCGCCGTGGAGAGGGCGAGGAGCACGCAGACCAGGCCGATCAGGGCGCTGCCAAAGAGGAGCTCGTGGTAGGCGATCGCGGCGCCGAAGCCAGCGAAGAGGAGGACCTGGCGTCCTGGTTTCCAGTTGGCGATCCCGAAGGCCGGCACCGCGACGAGCAGGGCGAGAGTCAGGAGGTTGGAGGCACCGGTGGTGAAGCTCCCCGCGCGACGGTCCAGGTCGAGGAACAGGAACAGGCAGAGGAAGAGGGCGGCGAGGGCGGTTGCCTGGAAGAGGTGCTCGCGCCAGTGTTTCGGGTTGCCGGCGCCCTCTCGGGAACCGCTTTCGGGTTCGCGCCTGGTGAAGAGCAGGACCGTGCGTCCCAGCGCGCCGACGAACCCGAGCCCGAGCAGGCCGAACGTCAGCATGCGCAGCGTTCGTCTCAGGCCGTCGACGCCGAGCGGCGGCAGCAGCCACTGCAGCATCACCCGTTGGCCGGCCCAGTACTGGTGGTAGAAGACGGTCAGGTAGTCCGAGTCGTCGACCGCGCCCAGGCTCAGGCGCTGCTCGAGGGCGTCGCAGGGGCGCTGGGGCCGGGTGTAGCGGTAGACGCGCCGGGGCGAGACGGTGCGTTCGCCGAGCGTGCCGCCGCGGTCGAGCGCCATCAGGCTCAGCAGGCAGTCGTTGAAGCGCTCGGCGGAGTCCTCGAGAGTGCGTTCCGGGTGCTCGTACGAGGCCCGGAGAGCGTCGGCAACGGGCTCTGGGTCGGCGGTAGCCGCGAGCCAGTTGAGGCTGAGGAAGGAGGCTGTGGCGACGATCGTCACCGCGGCTACCAGGACGGCGGCTCGCAAGCCTCCGAGGCGCTGCTCACCCGCGGCCGCGGCGGGCGCCCAGAGCAGCGTTTGGAGGATCCGGAGACCGTCCCGAAAGGCGTGCAGTTTGCTTCGCGACCCTGGCGGGCGCGCGAAGTAGGGGCACTCGATTTCGTCCCAGGCCATTCCCGCCGACGCGGCGAATAGGGTCATCTCGGTCTCGACCTCGAAGCCGTCGGAGTGGGCGGGGAAGGCGTCGACGTACCGGCGGGAGAAGGCACGGTACCCGGAGAGCAGGTCGCGGACGGCTCGGTGGCAGCGCCACCGGGCGAGCAGGCTGAAGAGGCGGTTGCCAAGGCGCCGGATCGGCGTGTAGGCGCCTGGCTCCGTGCTCCGGCGGACCGCCACGACCATGTCCAGGTAGCGCCCGGCCAGGGTGGACACGAGACGCCCGGCGCTGCCGGCGTCGTAGGTGCCGTCACCGTCGGCGATCAGGAAGACGTCGGCGTCCACCTCGCGGAACAGGCGGCGGACGGCCCGGCCCTTGCCGCGTTCCTCCTCGACGAGGACCTCGGCGCCGGCCCTACGGGCGGCCTCGGCGGTGGCATCTTCCGATCCGTTGTCGCAGACGTAGATCGACGCCTCGGGCAGGGCAGTGTGAAACTGGCCAACCACGCTCCCGATCGTCGCCTCCTCGTTGAGGCATGGCAGCAGGACGGCGACTCGCCCGGCGGGCCTCGTCGCCGGAAGCTCGGTGCTGGATCGTGCGGGGCTCACATCGCGCCGTTGCGTCAGGGTGCGTCGCTGCGGCCCCCCGTTGCGGCTGCCCCTTCTTCGGTTGGCGGCCCGAGCGCGAACAGGTGCTCACTGCCGCGGATGTACAGCCGATCGCCGACGATCGCCGGCGTTGCCCAGACCGACTCGCCGAGCGAGAAGCTGCCGAGCACCTCGTGCTCCCGGCCGGCGCGGAAGAGCGCCGCGTCGCCGTCCGTGTTGACCATCAGGATGCGGCCGCCGCCGCCGACCATGGAGGCCGAGTAGCGGCCGCGGATCGGCAGCCGGCCTCCCTCGTAGACGACTTCGCCGGTGCGGGCGTCGAGGCAGGTGATCACGCCGCCGTCGTTGGTCAGGTAGAGGAGTCCGTCGTAGAGCAGGTTCGAGGGCACGTAGCCGGTGCCCTTGCGGTAGGTCCAAACACGCGGGTCGTCGCCGGTCAGATCGCCGCGACTGGCAAGCGGGATGGCGAAGACGACTTTGCCCGGATACCCGGAGGTGAACACGGCCAGGTGGTCCACCGTCATCGGGATGTGGATCGCGTTGTTCTGAAGGCCGGTGGCCCGCCAGAGTTCGCTGCCGTCCGCCGGGTCGTAGGCGATGACGTACTCGTAGCCGGTGGTCAGCAACTGCTTCTGCCCCTCGTGCTCGACCGGGACGGGTGTTGCCCAGCTCGCCTGCACCGGCCGGTCGCGCTTCCAGACCTCCTCGCCTGTGGCGGCATCGAGTGCGACGATGAAGGAGTCGTCGCCGCTGTCCTCGTCGGCCAAGACGATGAGCAGGCCGTCGTGCAGCACCGGCGAGGTGCCGACGCCGAGGCCGACCGTCTTGATGTCGCCGATGTCGCGCTCCCACACCGGCTCGCCATCGACCGTGTACGCGTAGACGCCTTCCGAACCGAAGTAGGCGTAGACCCGCTCACCGTCGGTGACCGGGGTGGGCGAGGCGTAGGAGGAATCGGAGTGACGGTCGTCGTAGACGCGTCCGGCGTAGGCCGTGTGGGACCAGAGCAGGTCGCCCTGTTCGGCGTCCAGGGCGATCACCCTCATCGTGTGGTGGCGGTTTCCGTCGACCGATTGCGGGTGCTTGAAGGGCTGGCCCCCGAAGCTGTGCTCTGGCGGTCCGGCCCCGGGAATCAGGTCGCCCACGATGGCGGTGGTCAGGAACACCCTGCCGTCCGAGATTACGGGCGACGAGTGACCGCGGCCCTCGATCTTCGCCTTCCAGAGGAGGTGGCGGTCCAGGTCGAGGTCGGCTGCCGGGCCGGGGCCGGAACGGGCGATGCCGCTGCCGTCGGTACCGCGGAAACCGGGCCAGTCGTTCGATTCGGCCGCAATCGCGGGCGCTGCTGCGAAGGTTGCGGCGAGGAGGAGGTGGAGGCTCTTCGACACGGGATTCTCCTGAACGTTACGGGGTCTTGATCGGGTCGGCTGGACGGCCGGGCAGCGTCCGTGGATCCTCGGCCAGCTTCTCGAGCAGGAGCTCGACGGCTTTCGCGAGTTGCGGGTCGCGCCCCTCGAGGATGTCCCGGGGCAGGTTCGTGACCTCGATGTCCGGGTCGACGCCGTAGCCCTCGATCACCCAGTTGCCCTCCGGGTCGGCGGAGCCGGCCTCGGGCACGTTGACCGAGCCGCCGTCGATGAGCGGCGCCCGGCCGTAGATGCCGACCACGCCGCCCCAGCTCCTCTTGCCGACGATGGCCCCTAAGCCCGCGCGGCGGAACTGGTACGCGAACTGGTCGCCGTCCGAGGCGGTGTCCTCGTCGATCACGCAGACGAGGTGACCGTGGAAGACGCCCCCGGGCGAGGTGTCGACGGAATCCCGGTTGCGCTCGAAGTCGAGCATCAGCGTCTCGCGCCGCAGGCGTTCGATGATCATGGGCGACACGTTGCCGCCGCCGTTCGAGCGGACGTCGACGACCATGGCGTCCTTGCGGACCTGGCCGTAGTACCACTTGATCCACTCCCGGATGCCGCTCGCCGACATGTCGGGGATGTGGAGGTAGCCGATCCGACCGCCGCCGAGCTCCTCGACGATCCTGCGGCTCCGTTCGGTCCAGGCGAGATAGATCAGCGCGTCCTCGCTCGCGATCGGATCGACGAGGACGTTCCTCGCCTCGCCGCGGTCGGGGCTCGAACCGACGGTCAGTTCCAGCGATCCCCGCCCGGCCTCGCGCAGAAGCTGGAACGGATTCGTGTCCGGGGTCAGCTCGCGGCCCTGGATCGCGAACAGGTAGTCGCCCGCGTCGATGCCGACGCCGATCTCGGTCAGCGGCGAGCGGTAGCGTGGCTCCTCGTTCTGGCCTTCGAAGATGCGGGCGATCCGGTAGCGGCCGGCGTCCTCGTCGAGCTCGAAGCGGGCGCCGAGCAGGGCGGCGCGTGGCCGGTCCGGTGCCTCGTAGTCGCCGCCGCTGACGTAGGCGTGGGAGACGTTGAGCTCGGCGACCATCTCGCTCATCAGGTAGTTCAGGTCACTGCGATGGCCGACGTGGGCGAGCAGGGGGCGGTACTGCTCGCGCAGCGCTTCCCAGTCGTAACCGTGCATGTTCGGGGCGTAGAAGAAGTCCCGGAACCGCCGCCACACCTCGTCGAAGATCTGGACCCACTCGTCGGCCGGCACGCGGTCGATGGTCAGGCCGGCGAGGGAGATGGTCTTCGCCTCGCCGCCGCCAACGTCGAGGAGCCGGAAGCTGCCGCGTTCGCTGACCAGCAGTTTCCTGCGGTCGCCGGAGAGGACCAGACCGCCGATGCCCTTGGCCAGGCTCTTGCTCTCTCGCGCCTTCAGGTCGTACGAGAAGACCTCGGTCTGCACGTCGGAGGAGCGGCCCAGGTAGCCGGCGCCCCCGCGCACGTAGAGCAGTTTGCCTTCGGCCGCGCCCAGGCCGAAGTAGTTGTCCGCGTCGACCGGGACGCGGGCCACGCGCCCTGCGATGCCGTCGAGGTCGATCCGGTCGCCGTCCTTTCCGTCGTCCTCGATGTCGTCTTCTTCGTCGTCGCTGTCGGCGTCGCTTTCGTGCTCCTTGCCGCCGTCGCCGTCCTCCTCGCCTTCCGCGTCGTCGTCTTCCTCTTCTTCCTCGATCTCGACTTCGTCGCTCCGCGGCGGGAAGGGATGGGCCGTGTCCTCGCGCAGGGCGAGCGCGTAGATGTACGTCTCGCGATCCGCGGCATAGTTGTACTCGAAGCTGCCGATCTGTGGCTGGAACTGCCGGTCGGAGAGGAAGAAGAGGTAGTCGCCGCCCGCGCCGAAGACGGGAAAAAAGTCATTCCACATCTCGGACGTCACGCGGGTGAGCGTCCGGTTCTCGACCTCGAACAGGTGGATCGAGCCGAACTCGTTCGGGTCGCCGAGTTCGACTGCCAGGTAGTCCCCTTTCGGCGACCAGTCGTAGCTGGTGCCGAAGGGCCGGGAGTCGTCGGCGACCTCGATGACCTCCCGCGGCCCGGTCGCGGCGCCGTCGCCCGTCCGGTCGCCTGCCTCGACGATGCCGAGCCGTCCCTGCTGGTCGATGAAGGCGATGCGGTCGCTGCCGGGCGACCAGAGCAGGTTGTTGTAGTGGCGGCCGACGCTGCCTTCGGTGAGTTGCACCGGTTCGCTGCTGCCGTCCTGGTCCACCACCCAGATCTCGGTTTCTCCGCTGCGGTCGGAGGTGAAGGCGATCCGCCGGCCGTCGGGCGACCAGGCGGGGTCGCGGTCGTTGGCGCCCGAGCTGTGGGTCAGGTTGCGGGTCGGTCCGTGCTCGACCGGCACGCTGAAGATGTCGCCGCGGGCGGAGAAGGCGGCGCGCTTCGCCTTCGGGCTGAGCGAGTAGCCGGAGACCCGGTTTGACGCCGAGACCCTGCTTGGCCGGCGGGCGAGCTGGTCCGTCGGTACGTGCACGGGGACGGCCCTCGCGCTGCCGGAGGCGGTGTCGAAGATCTCGAGCGAGCCGGCCTTCTCGTAGACGATGCGCCGGTTCGCCTTGTCCGCGCTGGGCCAGCGTACGTCCCAGCGGTCCTCTTCGGTGAGTTGCTCGATGTCGCCCGAGGCCGTGTCGTAGGCGTAGAGGTTCAGGGTGCCGTCGCGGTCGGACGAGAAGTAGATGGTGTCGCCGATCCACATCGGGTCGCGGTCGGAGCGCTTGTGGTTCGTGACCTGGATCGACTCCAGACTCTCGATGTCGAGGATCCAGAGGTCCTGCGCCCAGCCTCCCTCGTAGCGCTTCCAGTGCCGGAAGTCCCGCGTCACCGGCGAGTAGACGACGCGCTTGCCGTCGGGCGAGAGATCGCCGCCGCCCGACTCGGGCATCGGCAGCGCCCGCGGCAGCCCGCCGGAGACGTCGACCAGGAAGAGCTTCGTGTCGCCGAGGTCCCAGCCGTCGCGAAGCGACCGGAACAGCACGGACTCGCCGTCCGGCGACCAGCCGTAGACCTGGTAGTCGTAGCCCCAGCGCGGCGCCAGCGGCCCGGCGGCGGGGTAGAAGGTCAGCTGTCGTGGCGCGCCGCCGGCCGCCGGCACGACGTACACCTGTTCGTCGCCGTCGTACTGGCCGGTGAAGGCGATCCACTGGCCGTCCGGCGAGAACTTGGCGAACAGTTCCAGGCCCGGGTGCGAGGTGAGGCGGGTCGCCGTGCCGCCGGCTGCAGGCGCGAGCCAGATGTCGCCCGCGTAGGTGAACGCGACTCGATCGCCCGCGAGATCGGGGAATCGCAGGAGCCTGGTCGGCTCGCCGGTTTGGGCGAGGCCCGGCGTCGGGATGGTGGCAAGCGCGAGCAGAGCGACGCCGCATCGAGCCGCGCGCTGGAACTGTCGGGTGACGGTCATGGGAACCTCCGGTCGGGGCGCGTCGCTCCGGGGCGAGCAGCGCCGCGGCATTGTCTCACGTTCACCGGTTGGCCGGGCGGCATCCGGGGGAGGCGCCGGCGCTTCCGCTAAGCTGCCGCCGCTTCGCCAGACAGGTCTACGCGTCCTGGTTGGGCAGGTTGCAGCAGAAGGGGAAACGAGACGCCGGCGACAGGCCGGCCCCAGGGGAGACGGCAGCATGAGTGGGATAGAGATCACCGGACCGCGGGACTTCGAGGCGGCGGAACACATCCTGACGCCGGAGGCGCTCGAGTTCGCGGGCGACCTTTGCAGGCAGTTCGAAGAACGCCGGGTTCAGTTGCTCCAGGACCGGGTCGATCGTCACGCCCGCATCCAGGCCGGCGAGGATCCGACGTTCCCGCCCGAGACGCAAGAAGTCCGGGACGGCGACTGGAAGGTGGCGCCCACGCCAGCGGACCTGAACTGCCGCTGGGCCGAGATCACCGGCCCGGTCGATCGCAAGATGATGATCAACGCGCTGAACTCCGGCGCGAAGGTCTTCATGGCCGACATCGAGGACGCGCTCAGTCCGAGCTGGCGCAACGTGATCGAGGGCCAGCAGAACCTGTACGACGCCGTGCGGCGCCAGTTGGAGTTCACGAACCCCGGCAACGGCAAGGAGTACCGCCTCAAGGACGAGATCGCGACCCTGCTGGTGCGTCCGCGCGGCTGGCACCTGATCGAGAAGAACGCGCTGATCGACGGCCGCCCTGTCTCGGCCGGCATCTTCGACTTCGGCCTCTACTTCTTCCACAACGCGAAGGAAGCACTCGGTCGCGGCAGCGGTCCGTACTTCTATCTGCCGAAGCTGGAGAACCGTCACGAGGCGCGGCTCTGGAACGACATCTTCGTCGCGGCCCAGGGCGCGCTCGGCGTACCGCAGGGCAGCGTCCGCGCCACGGTGCTGATCGAGACGATTCTCGCTGCCTTCGAGATGGAGGAGATCCTCTACGAGCTGCGCGACCACTCGGCGGGGCTCAACGCCGGGCGCTGGGACTACATCTTCAGCGCGATCAAGAAGTTCGCGTTTCGCGAGGACCTGGTGCTGCCCGACCGCGGCCAGATCACGATGACCGTTCCCTTCATGCGCTCCTACACGGAGCTCCTGGTCCGCACCTGCCACAGTCGCGGCGCGCACGCGATCGGCGGCATGGCGGCCTTCATCCCCAGCCGGCGCGATCCGGAGGTCAACGCGACGGCGCTGGCGGCGGTCCGCGCCGACAAGGAGCGCGAGGCCGGCGACGGTTTCGACGGCAGTTGGGTGGCCCATCCGGACCTGGTGCCGATCGCCCTGGAAGTGTTCTCCACGAAGATGGAAGGCCGCTCCAACCAGAAGGAGCGGCTGCGCCAGGACGTCTCCATCGAGCCCGGGAGCCTGATCGATCTGAACGTGCCCGGCGGTTCGCTGACCGAGCAGGGGCTGCGCAACAACGTCTCCGTGGGGCTCCAGTACATGAACTCCTGGCTCAACGGCAACGGCGCGGCGGCGATCAACAACCTGATGGAGGACGCGGCAACCGCCGAGATCGCCCGGGCCCAGCTCTGGCAGTGGGTCCACCGCAACGCGCGGATGGACAACGGCGAGAAGGTCACGGCCGAGCTCTACGAGCAGGTGCGCGACGAGGAACTGAGCCAGCTCGGAGGCCGTGAAGCCAGCCGCTACGGCCTCGCGGTCGAGTTGCTCGACGACCTGGTGCTCGGCTCCGAGTTCCAGGAGTTCCTGACGCTTCAGGCGTACCAGCACATCTAGGGGTCCTTGGGGCGCGATCGCTGCGTTACGCTCGCGCCAATGCAGCACGCGATCGAGTTGGACGCGCTGCGAACGGAGATCGGCGCCGCGGCCGCACCGATGGCGGAAGCGGTTTCGGCCTGCGTCCACTGTGGCTTCTGCCTTCCGGCGTGCCCGACCTACGTCGAACTCGGCGAGGAGATGGACTCGCCGCGCGGCCGCATCGTGCTGATGAAGGAGGTCCTCGAGGGCAACCTCGACCTGGAAGAGGCGCTGGGCCATATCGACCCGTGCCTGGGCTGCATGTCCTGCGTGACCGCCTGTCCTTCCGGCGTCGAGTACGGGGAACTGCTGATGCCCTTCCGCGAGCTGGCCGAGGACAGCCGTCGCCGTTCGGGATTCGATCGCTTCTGGCGTGGCCTGATGCTGGACACGCTGGCGAGCCCCGCCCGGTTGCGCTGGATGCTGCGGCTGGGCCGCCTGGCTACGCCATTCCGCGGGTTGCTGCGCGCACTGTTGCCGGCCCGGCTCGCCGCGCCGCTCGACCTGCTTCCGCAGTCCACGGACCGGGCCGAAGTCGGGTTCGGGACGTTTCCGGCGGTGGGCGAGCGACGCGCCCGGGTTGCGCTTCTGGCCGGCTGCGCGCAGCAGGTCCTGGCGCCGCGCATTCACCGGGCGACGATCGAGGTGCTCACCCGTCGCGGCGTGGAGGTCGTCGTTCCCAGGGAGGAAGCGTGCTGCGGCTCCCTCGCCTTTCACGCCGGCGATGCCCGGCGCGCCCGGGCTTCGGCCGGCGCCCTGATGCGGATCTTCCGTCCCGAGGGTTTGCTGGCGGACGTCGATGCGGTGCTGACCAACGCGGCGGGCTGCGGCTCGGGCCTCAAGGAGTATGGCCTCCTGTTCGCGGGACGGCCCGAGGAGAAAGCCGCCCGTGCCCTGGCCGCCAAGGTGCGGGACGTGTCCACCTTCCTGGCCGCCCTCGAAACCGGGGCGCCGCCAGCGCTACCGGAGCCGCTGCGCGTCGTCTACCACGATGCCTGTCACCTCGCTCACGCCCAGCGGGAGCGGACGGCGCCGCGGCGACTGCTGACCGGCGTGCCCAACCTGACCCTGGTCGAGCCGCGCGACTGGCAGATCTGCTGCGGTTCGGCGGGGATCTACAACCTGGAGGAACCCGAACTCGCGGCCCGGTTGGGACGACGCAAGGCGGAGGCGTTGCTGGAAGGCGAGCCGGACGTGATCGCGACCGGCAACATCGGCTGTCTGACCCAGATCGAGAGTCACCTGCGGCGCCTGGGCAGCGGGGTTCCTGTCCGCCACACGATGGAGATCCTGGCCTCCGCACACGGGGCGAACTGAGGGCTCTCCTGGTCGGTTATCCTGCGCCCGTTCGTTGACCGCTTCTTCTTACCCTTTCACTACCTTCAGACCCGGATGACGACAACGACTCGCATTGGACTCCAGGGCTTCGGACTTCTTGGCCGGAGCCTGTTTCGCCTTTCCCTGGACCGCCCCGAAGTCGAGATAGGGGCCGTGGCCGAGACCGCCGACCCGGAGATGCTCCGCTATCTCCTGCAGTTCTCGACCCTGCCGTGGCGCTTCGACGGCGAAGTTGCTCTGGACGATGGAAGCCTGAGCATCAACGGCTGCAGCGCGCCTGTGGTTCCTGCGCGGGGCGCGGGCGAGACTCCCTGGGGCGACCTGGGCGTCACGACGGTCGTGGACTTCCGGGACAGCCAGCCGACGCGGAGCGAACTCGAGGGGCATCTCGCGGCTGGCGCCGAGCGTGTCGTGCTCTGCGCTCCGCCAGGCGGGGAACTGGACCGGACGGTCGTCGTCGGCCTGAACGAGGATCAACTCGAACCGTCGGACCGGATCGTCTCCGCCGGCTCGTTCACCGCGCACTGCGCGGGGCCGTTGCTGCGCATCCTCGATGGGGCCTTCGGCGTCGAACAGGCGTTCATCAGCTCGGTTCGCGCCTACGGGGCGGGTTCGAGGCTGGCCGACGTGCCGGCGCCGGAACTTCGCAAGGGCCGGGCCGCGGGCGAGAACATCATTCCCGCCGCGACGGGAGCGGCCGAAGAGCTCGCGAGCGTGCTGCCTGAGCTGAACGGCAAGTTGTCGGCCTCGGCGATGGATGTGCCGGTGTCGAACGGCTCCGTCGTCGATCTGGTCTGCTGGCACCGCGACGGGGTGACGGTCGACTCGGTCAACGACGCGGTGGCGGCTGCCGCCGGCGGCGAGTGGAAGGGCCGGCTGCGCTTCGAGCGGGAGGCAATCGTCTCCGCCGACACCGCGGGCAGCCGCGCGACCTGCATCTTCGACTCGCAGGCGACGATGACCCTGGGCGAACACGTCTCCAAGACGATCGCCTGGTTCGACAACGGCTGGGGCTACCTGCACCGGCTCCTGGAGCTTGTCGCCGCGCTAGAGGAAGCGGCCGGCGCCGAAGGGGGTGTCTCGTGATCCGCGTCGGCATCAATGGCTTCGGTCGCATCGGCCGCAGCGTCTTTCGCATCCTCGCCGGCCGGCCGAACGTCGAGGTCGTCGGCATCAACGACCTGTTCGACGCGGACCGCCTCGCCTATCTGCTGCGCTACGACACCGTGCAGGGCGTCTTCGATCAACCGGTCGAAGTGGCCGGGAACGGTTTTCGAGTCGGCGGCCGGGACATCCGGCTGTCGGCGGAGCGGGATCCGTCCAGGTTGCCCTGGAGCGACCTCGGCGTCGATGTCGCGGTCGAGTCGACCGGCGTGTTCCGGACGCGCGCCCAGGTGGCGCAGCATCTCGACGCTGGCGCTCCGCGGGTCGTCCTCACGGTTCCCGCGAAGGACGAGATCGACGCCATGATCGTGCTCGGTGTCAACGACGACGATCTGGGCGCCGAGCATCGGGTCGTCTCGAACGCCTCCTGCACGACGAACTGCCTGGCGCCCCTTGCCAAGACGCTGGACGACGCCTTCGGTTTCGAGGAGGGCTTCATTACGACCGTCCACGCTTACACCAACGGCCAGCGCCTCGTCGACTCGCCGCACAGCGACCCGCGTCGCAGCCGTTCGGCGACCGCCAACATCATCCCGACGACGACCGGCGCCGCGCGCGCCGTTGGCAAGGTGCTTCCGCACCTGAACGGCAAGCTCGACGGCATGGCGATGCGGGTGCCGGTGGCGGACGGCTCGATCGTCGACCTGACCTGCCGGCTGCGTGGCGCTCCGACCGCCGAGGCCGTCAACGCGGCGGCCTCGACTGCTGCGGAGTCGAACCTGGCCGGCATCCTCCAGTACTCGGAAGACCCCCTCGTCTCGACCGACATTCTCGGCAACCCCCACTCGTCGATCTTCGACGCGCCGCTGACCCGGGTCAGTCCGGCCGGGGGCGGCGGCGTGTATGCCCGCGTCGTGTCGTGGTATGACAACGAATGGGGCTACTCGAACCGGGTCGCGGACCTGATCGAGCGGCTGGCGCAGTTCGAGTCCTGAGCCGGCAGAACAGGGGACCTGGATCGTGCAGCGTCGAGCCAAGATCGTCGCCACGATCGGACCGGCGAGTTCGAGCGAGAAGACGCTCGCGCGTCTGATCCGCGCAGGCGTCAACGTCGTCCGGTTGAACCAGTCGCACGGCACCAGGGAAGAACACCGGCGTCTGATTCGTCTGGTGCGGGAGGTCAGCAAGGAGGTCGGCCGGCCGGTCGGTGTGATGGTCGACCTGATGGGGCCCCGCCACCGGCTCGATCGTTTCGAGGGGGCGCGGGTGCTCAGGGAGGGCGATGTGGTCGGCCTGGGCGCGAGCACGGAGGCCGATCTGCCCCTCCACCGGGACATGGTCCGGCACGTCCAGCCGGGCGAGCAGATCCTGATCGACGACGGTCGCGTGCAACTGGAGGTGCGCTCGAAGGATGGGGAGAGGATCGAGGCGGAGGTCGTCGTCGGCGGTGCCGTGTCGAGCCGCAAGGGCGTCAACCTGCCGGACAGTCATCTGCCGTTCCGGATTTCCGCGAAGGACATCGAGGACATTCGGCTGGCGGTGGAGGAGGACGCCGACTTTCTCGCGGCGAGCTACATCGGTACGCCGGCGGACGTGGTCCAGGTGCGGGAAGCGTCGCGGGAGGCAGGCCGGCCGCTGCAGATCATTGCCAAGCTCGAACGGCGGCGGGCGCTCGACCACCTCGACGAGATCGTGCTCGAGTCCGACGGGGTGATGGTGGCGCGCGGCGACCTGGGAGTGGAGATCCCCCTGCACCAGGTGCCGGTGGTGCAGAAGCGGATCATCGAGAGCGGTTGGCGGCACGCCCGTCCGGTGATCGTCGCGACCCAGATGCTGGAGTCGATGATCGAGCATCCGCGCCCAACCCGGGCCGAGTCCTCGGACGTGGCGAACGCGGTGTTCGACGGCGCCGACGCGATGATGCTCTCCGGCGAGAGCGCCGCCGGGCGCTATCCGCTGGAGTCAGTCCAGACGATGCACCGGATCATCACCGAGTCGGAGCGCTACAACCTCTCGAAGCACACCTCGCAGCCGGTCGGCTTCCACACGATGGAAGTCGGCCCGTACGACATCGAGCCGCCGCACCGGCCGGGCACCCTGGAGATCCCCGAGACGGTCTCCGCCGCGGCGATCCTGTCGGCGCGCCATTTGACCGCGCAGGGCATCGTCGTCCTCAGCCAGGGCGGTTTCACGGCTCGCCAGGTTGCCTGCCGCCGGCCGTCGACGCCGGTGTTCGCCTTCACGCGCGAATCGCGGTCGATGCGCGAGCTCCAGCTCGTCTGGGGCGTTCACTCCGTGAAGATGGACCAGGAGGTCTACCACCACGACGAGGTCGTCGCGATGGTCGACCGGCAACTCCTGGTCGGCAATCTGGCGCTGCCCGGCGACACGATCGTGCTGCTGATGGGCGACCCGATCCAGGACCGGCCGCCGACGAACCTGATGCGGATTCACCGCGTGCGCCCGCAGTAGCTGGCGCTACGATCACGCCCCATGAGCGACAGCGACCTCCACGTTTCGATCGAGAACGACTACGCCTTCCTCCGCGACCCGGTCCGCCGCATCTGCGAGCAGTTCCCGGGCGAGTACTGGCGGCGGCTCGATGCCGCCGCCGAGTACCCGACGGAGTTCGTGCAGGCGCTCACCGAGCACGAGTACCTGGGCTGTCTGATTCCCGAGGAGTACGGAGGCTCGGGTCTGCCTCTGCGCGCCGCCTGCGTGGTGCTCGAGACGATCCACTCGAGCGGCTGCAACGCCGCCGCCTGCCACGCCCAGATGTACACGATGGGCACCGTGCTGCGCCACGGCAGCGACGAGCAGAAACAGCAGTACCTTCCGAAGATCGCCAGCGGCGAACTCCGGCTTCAGGCGTTCGGCGTCACCGAGCCGGTGACGGGTTCGGACACCACGCAGCTCAGGACCACGGCGGTCCGCGACGGCGACAGCTACGTCGTGAACGGCCAGAAGATCTGGACCAGCCGGGCGCTCCACTCGGACCTGATGATCCTGCTCGCCCGCACGACGGCGGCCGACCAGGTGGAGAAGCGTTCACGCGGCCTGTCCGTGTTCCTCGTCGACCTCCGCGAGGCGCGAGGCAACGGTCTGGAGATCCAGCCGATCGACACGATGATCAACCACGGCACGACCCAGGTCTTCTTCGACGACCTGCGCATCCCGGTCAGCAGCCGGATCGGGGAGGAGGGTCACGGTTTCAGGTACATCCTGAGCGGTATGAATGCCGAGCGCATCCTCCTCGCCTCGGAGGCGATCGGCGATGCCCGCTACTTCATCCGCCGCGCCGTAGAGTACGCCAACGAGCGCGAAGTGTTCGGAAGGCCAATCGGCCAGAACCAGGGCATCCAGTTCCCGATCGCCCGCGCCCAAGCCGAAACCGACGCCGCCGAGATGATCGTCCGCAAGGCCGCCGCCCTCTACGACGCCGGCCGCGAATGCGGAGCCGAAGCCAACAGCGCCAAGCTCCTCGCCTCCGAAGCTGCCTGGAAGGCCGGCGACACCTGCTTCCAGACCTTCGGCGGCTTCGCCTTCGCCACCGAGTACGACATCGAACGCAAGTGGCGCGAATGCCGCCTTTTCCAGACGGCGCCGATCTCGACGAACCTCGTGCTCACCTACCTGGCCCAGCACGTCCTCGGACTGCCGCGCAGCTACTGATGCCGGAACGGCCGGCGGACGCGTGCCGGTCGGAGACCGGTTCCTTGTGTCGGACCCGCGATTCAGCCGAGTCGGGCGAGGTTCTCGTCGCACTCCGCTACGCCGGCGACGATGGGAACGGCGGCGTAGAGCGTCTTTGCCTGTTGCCACAGGAGCCATGCTTCGTCGGTTGCCCCGAGGGCTTCCTTGAGGATCGCCATCGGTCGGATCACGTTCGCGTAGTCGAGCGCAGGTGGCTCGTCTTCGGCGGCATAGAGGGCCAGGGCCTCGTCGTAGCAGGTCTCCGCCACGGCGAATCGCCGCGCGCTGCGATGCGCGTCGCCAACGTGACGGATCGCATGAGCCAGCAAAAGCGGATCGCCGGTCCGGCGCGCGACGGCGACGGCTTCCTCGTAGCGGGCGGCCGCGACGTCGTCGCGGCCGGCATCCTGTTCCACATGCCCGAGCCGCCGAAGGGCTGTCGCCAACTCCCGGTCATCGCCGGCGCCACGGCACAACGCCACCGCTTCGCTGAGCTGCTCTCGAACGAGCCGCGCAGTCTCCTCACGCTCGACGGGGTTGGCAGTCACCGTCGCACGCAGCTTCCAGGCCGCGTTCGAGAGCTCGCGAGCCCGATTCAGCCGGGAACGCCGAGAGGTTTCACCCATTGCCGGGACAGGTTAGCGGGGCATCCCCGGTCCTCCGGATCTCCGTAGCGCCGGCAACCGACGCGGTCCAGCCTGCGGAGAGGGCGGGGGGAGGGTCCCAGCGGGCTGGAGGCAAGTGACGCCCGGCGCCCCTTCAGTCACCGACGCCGACGTGAAACGCAGCCGACCGAAGCGAGCGCGTCCGTACCATCCATCCAGAGAGCGTGAGCGGCCGATGGGACCCTCCCCCCGCCCTCTCCGCAGGCGGGTCCGAACCTCGGCTGCCACAACGCGCCCCAAAGGCGCGAGTCGCGAAGCGACGAGCCTACGAAGCGAGCCTGCTACGCCCGATCCCGGGCCGCCGCCAGTGCTCGCTTGCCGTAGACCTTGCCGACGTGGACGCGGTAGTCGCCGGAGGCGAAGATGTCGCCGATGGGATCTTCGGCGTCCAGGCCGGAGGCTGCGGCGGCGATCGCGTCGTCGGAGAGGTCGGTGCCGACGAGACTTGATACATCGACGGTGGTCGGCGTGGCGGAGACGCCGCCGACGACCAGGCCGGCGGCGGTGCAGCGGCCGTTCTGGACGGTGACGGCTGCGGCGGCGCCGACGACGGCGTAGCCGGAGGCCGGGTGCTCGAACTTGAGGTAGGCGGAGCCGCTGCCGCTGCCGAGCGCCGGGACATCGACGTGGGTGAGGATCTCGTCTTCGCCGACGTCCGTCATCAGCAGGTCCTGGAAGAAGTCGCCCGCGGCGACCGAGCGGGTGCCGGAAGGCGACTGCAGGTGGACGGAGGCGCCGAGCAGGACGAGCACCGGAGGTATGTCGGAGCCCGGGTCGGCGTGGGCGATGTTGCCGCCGATCGTGCCGCGGTTGCGGACCTGGGCGTCGCCGATGTGACCGGCCGCTTCGGCGAGCACCGGGCAGTGGGCCGCGAGCACGTCGGAAGCCGCGATGTCGGCGTGAGTCGTCAGCGAGCCGACCCTGACCGAGCCGCCCGCTTCGGAGATGCCCTTGAGTTCGTCGAGGCGGCCGATGTCGATGACGACTGGCGGCTGGGCGAGACGCAGCTTCATCATCGGGATCAGGCTGTGGCCGCCGGCCATCAGCTTCGCGTCTTCGTGCTCCTGCAGCAGGCCGAGGGCTTCATCGACCGATCCGGCGCGGCGGTAATCGAATTGGGCTGGGTACATATCGGTGCTCCTGATTCGGCAGCTTCGGTTGTTCGGCTGCGGATGTTAGACGGACGCAGTTGTTAGCTGTTGACGGCCCGCCACACCTTCTCGGGCGTGAGCGGCATGTCGATGTGGCTGATCCCGAACGGTGAGAGCGCGTCGACCACGGCGTTGACCACCGCGGCCGGCGAGGCGATCGCGCCCGCCTCGCCGACGCCCTTGACGCCCAGCGGGTTGTGCGGGCACGGGGTCGTCGTGCGGTCGAGCTCGAACGGGATCAGGTTGTGAATCTTGGGCACGGCGTAGTCCATGAGCGAGCCGGACACGAGCTGGCCGCTCTCGTCGTAGACCGCGTTCTCCCACAGCGCCTGGCCGATGCCCTGGGCCAGCCCCCCGTGGAGCTGGCCGTCGACGATCATCGGGTTGATCACGTTGCCGACGTCGTCGACCGCCGCGTAGCGCAGCAAGTCGATCGAGCCGGTTTCCGTGTCGACCTCGACCACGCAGACGTGGGTGCCGAAGGGATAGGTGAAGTTCGCCGGGTCATAGAAGCTCGTGGCGGAGAGGCCCGGCTCCAGGTCGTCGGGGTAGTTGTGCGCCAGGTAGGCCTGGAGCGCCACGTCGCCTAGAGCGAGCGCGCGGTCGGGCGAGCCGGCCACGCGGAAGCTGCCGTCCTCGTACTCGAGGTCCTCGGCCGAGGCTTCGAGCAGGTGGGCGGCGATCCTCTTGCCCTTCTCGATGATCTTCTCGACGCTCTTGACGATGGCCGAGCCGCCGACGGCGGCGCTGCGGCTGCCGTAGGTGCCCATCCCGAACTGGACGAGATCCGTGTCGCCGTGGATCACCTCGACCGCCTCGGGGTCGATGCCGAGCTTGTCCGCGACGATCTGGGAGAAGGTCGTCTCGTGTCCCTGGCCGTGAGACGAGGAACCCGTGTAGACGGTGACCGAGGCGGTCGGGTGGACGCGCACGTCGGCGCTCTCCCACTGGCCGGCCTGGGCGCCCAGCGAGCCGACGACCGCCGACGGCGCCAGCCCGCAGGCCTCGATGTAGGACGAGAAACCGATACCGATCAGCTTGCCGCCGCCGTTGCCGCGGCGCGACGCCTGCTGAGTCCGCAGGTCGTCGTAGCCGATCATCTCCAGCGCGCGGTCCATCGCCGGTCCGTAGTTGCCGGAGTCGTAGGCTAGGGCGACCTGCGTCTGGTACGGGAAGGCGTCCGGCGACACGAAGTTGCGGCGCCTCACCTCGACCGGGCCCAGACCGGTGGCCTCGCCGGCGAGATGCATCAGCCGCTCGACGACGTAGGTGGCCTCTGGCCGCCCGGCGCCGCGGTAGGCGTCGACCGGGGCCGTGTGGGTGAACACGCCGGTGACGTGGCAGTGGATCGCCGGGATGTCGTACTGGCCGGACATCAACGTGCCGTAGAGGTAGGTCGGCACTGCCGGCGCGAAGGTCGAGAGATAGGCGCCCATCGCGGCCGCGGTGTCGACGCGCAGGCCCGTGATGCGGCCGTCCGCGTCGAGCGCCAGCGCGCACTGCGTCGAGTGGTCGCGGCCGTGGGCGTCGGTCAGGTTCGTCTCGGTCCGCGTCGCGGTCCACTTGACCGGCCGGTCGAGCTTCATCGAACACAGGCCGACGATCGCCTCGTCGGCGTAGTGATGGATCTTGCTGCCGAAACCGCCGCCGACTTCGGGAGCGACGATCCGCACCTTGTGCTCGGGCATGCCGAGCGACGCGAGCGTCATCAGCAGCCGGTGCACGTGCGGGTTCTGGCTCGTCATGTGGATCGTCATCTCGCCGGTGGACGAGTCGTAGGAGGCGAGCACCGCGCGCGGTTCGATCGCGTGGGGGATCAGCCGGTTGTTGCGCAGGTCGAGCTCGACCGTGTGCGCGGCGGAGGCGAAGGCGGCGTCGACCGATTCGCGGTCGCCGATCTCCCAGTCGAAGGCCACGTTCCCGGGCGCGTCCTCGTGGACCCCGGGCGCTCCGTCCTCGAGAGCGGCCACGACGTCGGCCACCGCGTCGAGCGGTTCGTAGTCGACGGCGACCCGCTCGGCGGCGTCGCGGGCGAGGTATCGGTCCTCGGCGACGACGACGGCCACCGCGTCGCCGACGTGGCGGACCGTGTCGGCCGCGATCATCGGGTGAGCAGGGGTCTTCAGGTCCGGTAGCAGCCAGCCGACAGGAACCACGCCGGGAATGCCGGCGGCCGCGACGTCACGGGCCGTGAGCACGGCGAGGACGCCGGGAAGCGCCTCGGCGGCGGAGGTGTCGATGCCGCGAATCCGGGCATGAGCGTACGGGCTGCGAACGATCGCGGCATGCGCCATGCCGGCGGCCTGGAGGTCGTCGGTGTACTTGCCGCGGCCGGTGATGAGCGCCGGGTCCTCCCGGCGCTTGATCGAGGTGCCGAGTACCCGTGCCATGTCAGCTCATCCTCTCCGCGGCGTACTTCACCGCTTCGACGATGTTGTGGTAGCCGGTGCAACGGCAGATGTTGCCCTTGAGTCCCTCGCGGATCTCCTCGTCGCTCGGGCTCGGGTTCTGGGCCAGGAGGTAGTTCGCGGAGAGGATCATGCCCGGCGTGCAGTAGCCGCACTGCAGGCCGTGCTTCTCCCAGAAGCCCTCCTGGAGCGGATGCAGGTCGCCGTTCTGGGCCAGCCCCTCGATCGTGGTCACCGAGGCGCCGTCGGCCTGCGCCGCTAGCATGGTGCAGGATTTGACCGCGTCGCCGTCCACCAGCACGGTGCAGGCCCCGCAGAGGCTCGTCTCGCAGCCGATGTTGGCGCCGGTCAGGCCCAGATCCTCGCGCAGGAAGTGGACCAGCAGGCGTCGCGGTTCGACCGCTGCCTGAACGGGCTTTCCGTTGACTTCGAGTTGAATGGACACGGTCATTGCTGGGTGTCTCCTTTCTATGAGCACGCTCGGAGCGAGATGGCGATGGCCGCCAGGGCGACCAGGGCGCCGCCGACCAGGTAGGGCCAGAACTCTCTGGCCATGCCGGCGGCGAAGCGGCCGGCGAAGGCGGCCTGGGACGGGGCCGCGGGGGCGGCTTCGGAGGTGTCGGCTGGAGCGGGTACGGATGCCGGTGCAGGCTGACGCGCGGCGAGTTGCTGCTCCAGGCCCTGCAGGCCCTGTCGGGTCAGCACCTTGGCCGAGCTGTCGAGCAACCGCTGGCCGACGGCGGCGATGCGGCCGCCGACCTGGGCGTCGATCTCGTAGTGGAGCAGGGTGCCGCCGTCGCCTTCGTCTTCCAGGCGGATCGAGCCGTTGCCGTTGACGAAGCCGGGGGCGCCCTTGCCGTCCATCTTCAGGTTGTAGCCGTTCGGCGGATCGAGATCGAGGAGTTCGACTCCGCCCTCGAACACGCCCTGGACGGGCCCAACCTTCATCTTCAGCTTGCCGCGGAAGCGGTTGTCGCCGACCGGCGCCATATCCTCGCAGCCCGGCAGCGTTCGCGAAAGGACCTCGGGATCGAGGATGGCTTCCCAGACGACGCCGCGCGGTACGGCCAGCGTGTGCGAGCCCTTGATCTTCACGTTCCGCGGGGGAGGGCGTCAGGGGCCCGGCGGCGAGCCGCAGTGTGAAGTAGTAGCCGTGGCGGACATGGCGCAGCAGGGTGCAGATCTACCACAGAGTCCGGCGCCCTTCTATGCCCGGACGTAGCGAACGACCGGGTCCTGCTCGGACTCCAGTTCGCCGACGTTCTCGGCCACGAGTTCGCCTCGCTGGTAGAGGTACTCGACGTGCGCTCCGGCCTCCTCCAGGGCGAGCAGCACGGTGTAGCCGCGCACCGCTCCGAAAAGCCGGCGGCTGATGTCCGCGGTGGTCTGCGGCGCCTGGCAGGTGTCCATGATCACGTCCAGCCGTTTGTCGTGGGACTCGCGAATCTCCCCGACCCGCGCCGTCACGTCCTCGATCGGCTCCTCGTGGCCGCCCAGACCGACCCGCACGCCGTCCAGCTTCTCGACCTTGCCCAGCGCATCGAGGTAGTGGCCGAGGCCCATGTTCAGGGTCAACGACTCGGGCGACTGGTGGGGCGTGATCCGCGCCAGCACGTGGTCGGCGGTCAGCAGCACGTCGTCGATGCGCAGGCAGACCTGGCCGGGGCAGTGTCCCGGGACGTGCAGGACCTCGATGCCGAGGTCGGCCCCGTTCCCGTCCCGCACGGGCTGGCCCTCCTCGAGCAGGAACTGGACCGGCACCGAGCCGTAGCGCGCCTTGGGCGCCGTGTACATCGTCATCAACTGCTCGCGCTTACCGGCCGACAGGCCGGCGCGGTGCAGGAACACGCGGAGTTGCTGCGAGGCGACGACGACCCGCTCCTCGTAGTGGGTCAGCACGCGGCGGTCGAGGACGTGGATGCCGACCGGCGCGTCGGTGTGGCTGCGGACGAACTGGAGGCCGCCGAAGTGATCCATGTGGCCGTGGGTGATCAGGATCACGTCGATGTCGGTGAGGCCGACGCGGGCGCCGAAGCGGTCCTCGATCGAGGCCATGCCGCGGACCAGGTTTTCGTTCGAGAAGTCCATGCCCGAGCCGCAGTCGACCAGGATGCGACGGTCACCGTCGTCGATCAGGTAGACGTTGCCGAAGAAGTTCGGGAACACCTCGAAGTTCAACGCGTAGACGACCCGCCCGGCGGCGGTCACGAAACGCCGGGGCGACTCGAGCTGTTTCTTCGCGCTTGACGTACCTGCCCGCATGGGCCTAGCAAGCCCTCGTGTGGGCCGGCGTTGCGGCCCGGGTCAGTTGGTCAGCGCGGAGACGAGGGAGTCGACCGCCTGGTCGGCGATCTCGCCCATCTCGTCGTCCGTGCGGTCCTGGATCGGGTGCCGCACGTAGACGACCTCGGGCGTGGAGCCGAGCGACTTCGACTGCGACTCGGCGGCGTCCTGGAACTCGCACGAGGCGACGAACACGGACGGCAGCCCCATCTCTTCCAACTGGGTCGTGTCGTGCACACTGCACGACGTGCAGGACCCTCAGTCGGCTAGCGCTTCGATCACCGCGTCGCAACGCTGGGCGATCTCGGCGCGCAGGTCGGCCGGCGCCACCTTGGAGAAGGTGGGCTTGGTGAAGCGGAGAACGTTGGCGCCCCGGCTGGCGATCCGCTCCTCGACGCGATCGAGGAAGACGTCGCCACGAGCCTTCGAGATGTCGAGCAGGGCGATCGTCTTGCCGCCGATGGCGTCGAGGCGCGGCGCCGCCGTGCGCGCGGCGGCCGCGGCCTCGTTCGTCGGGTCGATCAGAGTCTGGACCATGGGAGTCTCCTGAGTGAGGCCTGAACGATACACGACGCAACCAGGAACTGGCGCCGCGGAACTGGGTGGTAGGGTCGCCGGCCATGACCGAGGCACCCTCGACCTCCGCTCCGCCGCCGGGCTTCGACCAGGGTCTGGTCGCCGTGGTCAAGAAGGACTGCCCGACGTGCCAGCTGGTGGAACCGGTCCTGGCGGAGGTTCGTCGTCACCGACCGGTCCTCGTCGTGACCCAGGACGATCCGGCGTTCCCCATCGATGGCGATCCCGTCCATGACGAGGACCTGACCCTGTCGCACCGACTGGGGATCGAGATCGTGCCGACGCTCCTCACGCGGGAGGATGGCGCCACGTCGGCCACCGCGATCGGCTGGAACCGAGAGCAATGGGAGGACGTGACCGGCATCGGCGACCTCGGTGTCGATCTGCCGCCGAGCCGTCCGGGTTGCGGCGCCCTGAACGTCGAACCGCCGCATGTCGAGCGGCTCGCCGCCCTCTTCGCCGATGGCGGGGCACGCCGGGTCGAGCTCGGCGACCAGGAGGACGAGGTCGAGGCCTGCTTCGCCCGCGGCTGGACGGACGGCCTGCCGGTCGTGCCGCCGACGCCCGAGCGGGTCGAACGCATGCTCGCGGGCACTCGCCGGGACCGCTCCGAGGTGCTCGGGCTGGTGGCGCCGGACTATGGCGAGTGCACGGTCGAGAAGGTCGCGGTCAACGCCGTGATGGCCGGCTGCCGGCCGGAGTACCTGCCGGTTGTTCTGGCCGCGGTCGAGGCGGCTCTGACCGAGGAGTTCAACTGGCACGGCCTGGCTGCCACGACCTACTTCGCCGGCCCGATCGTCGTCGTCAATGGTCCGGTCACGAGCGCCCTCGGCATGAACTGGAAGATGAACGTCCTGGGACAGGGCAACCGGGCGAACACCACGATTGGCCGCGCCCTGCAGCTCGTGCTGCGCAACGTCGGCGGCGCCCGTCCGGGCGAGGTCGACCGGGCGACGCTCGGCAACCCCGGCAAGCTCAGCTTCTGCTTCCCCGAGCGCGAGGCCGACTCACCGTGGACGTCGCTGGCCGTGGAGCGGGGAGTCGCCGAGGGCGAGTCCGCCGTTACGCTGTTCGCCGGCGAAGGGCCGCGAGGCGTCGTGGACCAGCTCTCCCGCGAGCCGGAATCGCTGGCCCGTTCCCTGGCCTCGGCGCTTCTGGCGGTTGCCCACCACAAGCTCGTCGTCGGCTTCGACGCCATGCTCGTCGTCGGTTTCGAGCACGGCAACGTCTTCCGGCGGGCGGGCTGGGACAAGGCCAGGCTGCGGCAGGAACTCGACACAGTGCTCGTTCGCTCCGGCGCGGACCTCGTGCGGGGCGCGGGCGGCATCGCGGAGGGCCTGCCGGAGAAGATGGCGGGCGCCCAGGTGCCGAAGTTCCGGCCCGGCGGGTTGCTGCTGGTTCATGCCGGCGGCAACGCGGGTCTGTTCTCGGCGGTGGTCGGCGGCTGGGTCAGCGGCCCGGTCGGCAGCCAGCCGGTCACCCGGGTGGTTGGAGACTGAGGCGGCGGACTCCGCTGCGCCGGCACGGCCCGTGTCCACGTTGCTGATGGTCCGCCACGCGGAGAGTACAGCGAACCTGGCGAGCCGGTACACCTGGCACGACCACGAGCCGCTCACCGAGCTCGGGCACCGGCAGGCTCGCGAGGCCGGCCGGTTGCTGGCGGAGCAGTACGAGCCGTCTCACCTGTACTGCAGCCGCTTTCGCCGCGCCCGCCAGACCGCCGACGAGATCGCGGCGGAAGTCGGCGTTCCGGTGGTTGAGGTCGACGGTATAGAGGAGCGCTGCTTCGGAGAGCTGCGGGGCAAGCCCTGGGAGGTCTACCGGACGGCCGTGGCCGATCTCGACGTCGAGGAGTTCTGGCACCACCGGGCGCCGGGCGGGGAGTCGCTCGTCGACGTCGCCTCGCGCGCGGCGCCGGTGGTGGCCGGACTGGCCGACCGTCACCAGGGGCGGCAGGTCATCGTCGTCTCTCACGGCGGCGTGATGGCCGCCCTGCGCGCGTGGATCGCCGGCACCTGGCGGCACCGGCCGACGCCCACGCGCAACGCCAACGGTTTTCGGCTCGATCGCAACGGCTCGCACTGGATGGCGCCGAGCCCACTGTTCGACACCTGAGCGGCGCCGCCCGCGAGGTTGCGTTCCTGCCGCGACGACTCCTAGAATCAAGGATTCGATCGTGCAATTCCGTTTGCCTGGTGCCGGATTGCACGAGACGCCCGGGAGGGCGCGCCGCTTCGATGCCCTGAGGTTGCCGGATGATGGAGAACCTGAAGTGAACAACTTCCGCACTCGTACCCTTGCGCTGCCCGGAGCGCTGTGCCTGCTGCTCGCGGCGGGCTGCGGCCCCGAGGTTCCGACCGTCAACTTCTCGGTCGTCCTGCCGATGACCGGCCCGGCGGGGATCTACGGCGAGGAGATCGCCAACGGGATCCAGTTGCGTCAGGACCGGCTGATGGCCGGCGACGAGGAACTCGCCTACAACGTCGTCATCGAGGTGATCGACTCCGAGGGCGACCCCGATCAGGCCGCGTCGTTGCTCGATACGGCCTTCTCGACGTCGCTGGCGGCGATCGGCGGCGCCACGAGTGACGAGGCCCTCGCCATGGTGCCCGTAGCCGACGACGCGGATCGGGTGCTCGTCTCGCCTTCGGCGTCGAGCCCCGAACTGAGCGGCGCGTCGGAGTACTTCTACCGCCTCTTCCCGAGCGCGGAGATCGAGGCGTCGACGATGGCGACTTTCCTTCGCGACCGGGTGAGCGTCCAGCGGCTCGCCCTGGTGGTCGAGGATTCGGCCTTCGGTACGTCCCTTGCGGACGCGGTGGAGACGGTATGGGGAACGGAACTGGCGGGCCGGGTGACCTTCACTCCATCCTCCGACCAGAACGCGATGGTGCAGGAGGCCCTGGGGTACGAGGCGGACGGCATCTACGTCGCGGCCTCCGGCGCGGCTCTGGCGGAGGCGATCCAGGCGCTGCGTCTGGCGGGTTTCGAGGGTCGGGGCAAGAGACTGGCCACGAGTTCGTCGCTGATGATCGAGGCGGTCCTCGAAGCCGCCGGTCCGGCGGCGAACGGCGTCTACTTCACGGCGCCGGTGTTCGACCTGGAAAGCCCGGACGAACCGATCGCCTCGTTCGTTGCCGACTACCGCGAGAAGTACACCGATCCGGCCGCCTGGACCGCCTATCAGGAGGCGGTAGCGGAGGACGAGCGCGCGAGTACGGTGCTGCAGGGGATGGACCTCGGCGATTCGGGCCTCGCGACTGCCAGAGCCGAGGCCGAAGCGGCCGCGGATGTGCTGGCTGCGGCGGAGGACGCGTTGAACACGCCGGGCTACTACGCCGGCCTCGGCTACGACTCGATGGGGGTCCTGATCGCCGCCCTGACTGAACTCGAAGTGATCAACGTGCCGAGCGACTTCCTGAAGGGCATGCGTGCGATTCGGGAACTCCAGGGGGTCACCGGCACGATCCAGTTCCGGGAGACCGGCGACGTGCAGAAGTTCACCCGCATCTACGAGGTCGTCGACGGCAAGCCGGTCGACTTCGAGAAGTACTGGGATGGGGTCCGTCAGGAGCGCATGCGGGAACTCGAGAGGCTCCAGCAGCAGATCGAGCGGATGAATCGGAACCAGTAACGACACGGCGCGCCGTTTCGGATCGCTATACTCTCTCCGTCAAACCTACCGAACGGTCGGCAGATAGTCCTCCCCGTCAACCAGGAGAACAGTTTCCATGTCCGGAATCGTCCGCTATGGCAGCTACGTACCCTTCAACCGCATCCAGCGGTCCGCCATCGGCGGCGGCCGCGGCGAGCGCGCTGCCGCCAGCTACGACGAAGACTCCGCCTCGATGGCGGTCGAAGCCTCGCGCGAGGCCTTGCGGGAACTGCCGGAAGGCGCCGAGGTCGACACGGTGGCGTTCGTCTCGACCAGCGCCCCCTACTCGGAGAAGCTGAACGCCGCCACCCTTCAGGCGGCAACGAACCTGCCGAAGTCGGTCACCGCCCTCGACCTGGGCGGCTCGACCCGCTCCGGTCTCTCGGCCCTTCTGGCCGGCATCGACATGGCGTCGGCGGGGCGGACGGTCCTGGTCGCCGCCAGCGACGTGGTCGTCGGCGCGCCGAGCGGTCCGCGCGAGTCGGGCGGCGGCGACGCCGCGGCGGCCTTCGTCCTCGCGGGCAACGGCACGGAGCCGATCGCCCGGCTGATCGGCCGCGCTTCCTGTACGGAGGAGGTGCTCGACGTCTGGCAGAGCCCCGGCATGCCCTTCGCCAAGCAGTGGGAGGAGCGATTCGGCGCCAGCATCTTCACGCCGCTGCTCGTCGACACGTTCGCCCGCGCCCTGGCGGACGCCGGAGTGGCGGCTTCCGATCTCTCCAAGGCCGTGCTGGACGGCACGAACGCCCGCGTCTTCCGCGGGTTCATGCGGCCTGCCGGACTCGATCCGGCGCAGCTTGCGGACGGCATGGCGGGCTCAGTGGGCCGCGCCGGGGCCGCTCACGCCGGCCTGACCCTGGCGAGCGCGCTCGACGGTGCGTCCGCCGGCGACCGGATTGCCGTCGCGTGCGTGGCGGACGGCGTTGACGTGGCCGTGTTCGAGGTCACCGAGGCGATCGACGATGGCCGGCCGAAGCACAGCGTGGCTTCGTGGGTGGAGTCGAAGCGCGACGACCTCGCCTATACGACCTACCTCAAGTGGCGCGACGTGCTGCCGTTCGAGCCGCCGAGACGCCCCGATCCCGACCGGCCCGCGGCGCCGCCGATGCAGCGCGCCGAGCGCTGGAAGTTCGGCTTCCTGGGGTCGCGCTGTAACCGCTGCGGCAACACGAACCTGCCGCCGCAGCGCGTGTGCGTCGTCTGCCAGGCCTCCGACGATTCCACGATGGAGCCCTACGCGGACAGCGAGTGCCGGATCAGCACCTACACCCTGGACCGGCTCGCCTACTCGCTGCAGCCGCCCGTGATCGGCGCGGTCGTCGATTTCGACAAGGGCGGCAGGATGCTCTGTCAGCTCACCGACGTCGACCCGGACAAGGTGGCGATCGGCGATGAGTTGGAAATGACGTTCCGCCGCCTGTACACTGCGGGAGGCGTTCACAACTACTTCTGGAAGGCGCGCCCGAGGCGCTGAAGATCGATACAGGAACCACGGATCCGTCCGAAGAACGACCAAGGAGCACCAATGGCCAGCAAGGGAATCTGTGATCGCGTAGCCATCGTCGGCATGGGCTGCACCAAGTTCGGTGAACACTGGAACCGCAGCGCCAGCGATCTGCTGGTCGATGCCGTGCAGGAGGCCTACGGCTCCGCCGGGATCGAGCCCGACAACGTCGACGCCTACTGGCTCGGCACCACCGGCAGCGGCATCTCGGGCCTGACGCTCTCCGAGCCGCTCAAGATCCAGTACAAGCCGGTCACCCGCCTCGAGAACATGTGCGCCACCGGCAGCGAGGCGATGCGCAACGCCGCCTACGCGGTCGCGTCCGGCGCCTACGACCTGGTCATGGCGGTTGGCGTCGAGAAGCTGAAGGACTCGGGGTTCTCCGGCCTCACGGGCAGCGCCCCTCCGGGCGACGGCACCGAGTCCGGCATGACCGCGCCGGCGAACTTTTCGCTCCTGGCGCCCGCCTACGCCGAGAAGTACGGCGTCGACCTGGAGACGATGCGGGACGTTCTCACCAAGATCGCCTACAAGAACCACTACAACGGCGCCCGCAACGAAAAAGCGCAGTTCCAGCGCGAGGTCCCGGTCGAGAAGATCAACTCCTCGCCCAAGATCGCCGGAATGCTCGGCATCATGGACTGCTCGGGCGTCTCCGACGGCTCCGCGGCGGCGGTCATCTGCCGCGCCGAGGACGCCCACAAGTACAACGACAACCCGATCTTCATCAAGGCGCTGTCGTTCGTGGCCGGTCCGGCCGAGGGCGCGAAGAGGCAGGACTACGACTTCACCTCGTTCCCCGAGGTCGTCGAGAGCGCCCGGGATGCCTACGACCAGGCGGGCATCGAGGATCCGCGCGAGCAGATCAGCATGGCCGAAGTCCACGACTGCTTCACGCCGACCGAGCTGGTCCTGATGGAGGACCTCGGGTTCTCGCCGCGCGGTCAGGCCTGGAAGGACACGATGGACGGTCGCTTCGACCTCGACGGCGACCAGCCGGTCAACCCCGACGGCGGCCTGAAGAGCTTCGGCCACCCGATCGGTGCCTCCGGCCTGCGGATGATGTACGAGATGTGGCTCCAGCTCCGCGGCGAGGCCGGCGAACGTCAGATCGCCGATCCCAAGCTCGGCCTGACCCACAACCTCGGCGGCGCCCCTGGCCGCTGCGTCAGCTTCGTCTCGGTCGTCGGCCTGTAAGGCCCCGGCACAGACAGGACGTGCAACGACCCCGCTGGCAGGCCAGCGGGGTCGTTTGTTGTGGCGCGGGCCTTCTGGCCCGCGTGAAGGCTGCCGCCGCGAAGCGGCGACCTACCGCGCCGCCCGCGTCAGCGCCTCGTCCATCGCCGCCAGCGCGAACTCGACGTCGGCGTCCGTCAGCACGAGAGGCGGCTTGATCCGCAGCACGTTGCCGTACAGCCCGCCCTTGCCGACGATGGCGCCGAGGTCCTTGAGCTCGTCGAGCACCCGGCCGGCCAGGGGGGTGCCCGGCGTCCTGGCTTCCCTGTCGGCGACCAGTTCGACGCCGATCATGAGTCCCTGGCCACGGACATTGCCGATGGCCTCGTGACGCTCCGCCAAGGCCCTGAGACCGTCGAGAAGCCGGTTGCCCTGGACCTGGGCGTTCTGCTGCAGGCCCTCCTCCTCGATGACCTCCAGCACAGCCAGCCCGGCCGCCGACACCAGCGGATTGCCGCCGAAGGTGTTGATGTGGAGTCTCTGCGCCAGGGCGGCGGCGATCTCCGAGGTGGTGGCGACGGCTGCCAGCGGCAAGCCGTTGCCGATGCCCTTGGCCATCGTGACGATTTCGGGGACGACGCCGGAGCGCTCGAAGCCCCAGAAGTTGTCGCCGGTCCGGCCGAAGCCGGTCTGTACTTCGTCGGCGATGCAGACGCCGCCGTGGGCCCGGACGATCTCGTAGACCTCGGTGAGGTAGTTCGGCGCGCCCATCGTCACGCCGCCGGCGCCCTGGATCGGCTCCGAGATGAAGGCGGCGACCTGACCCGGGGTGGAGTAGCGGATGAGTTCGGCCACGTCCTCGGCGGAGCGGCTGGCGATCTGCTCTGGCGTACCGGAGAACGGGTTGCGGTAGGGGTCGGGGTTGAGCGCGTGGTGCACCGGCCCGCCACGCTGCACGCCGGACTTCCACGTGTGGATGCCGGTCAGCGCCCCGGTCGGCGCGCTGCCGCCGTGGTAGGCGTTGCGGATGCCGATGACGTCCGCGTTGCCGGTGTGGAGCCGGGCCATCTGGATGGCCAGATCGTTCGCTTCGCTGCCGCTGTTCACGAAGTAGATCCGGTCCAGACTCGGCGGCAGCTTGGCCAGCAGCGCCTCGGCGAACCGCGGCATGTTCGGGTGGAGGAAGGCGGTCGAGCCGTGCGCCAGCAGCGCCATCTGCTTCTGGACGGCGGCGACGATCTTCGGGTGGGAATGGCCGCAGGCGACGGTGCAGATGCCCGCGAAGAGATCGAGATAGCGACGGCCGGTCTCGTCCCAGACGTACTGCCCGCAACCTTCGACCAGCATCACGGGTTCGCTGTAGAGGGTGAACAGGGCCGGGTTCACGTGCTGCCGGCGGAGTTCCAGGATCTTCTCGCGGCCCGGTCCCAGGTAGGGCTCCGGCTGGTGGCTGCACGGCGGCAGCTCCAGGGTGCGGGATCGGGAAGGGGGCGCGACGTCGAGTGCCACGGTCATGGTTACAGTTCCTCGCGGCCCGCCTTGGGGACCGTTCAAGTAGTTCGCTGTTGCGGCCGCGCAGGGGCGCGGCGGCGTGGGCGGTAACCCTAGCTCAAGAGATCGACGATCGTGAGGGCCATCACCTGCGTCGACCGGGTGATGTCCGAGAGCAGGCAGCGCTCGTCGGGCTGGTGGGCCTGTTCCAGTTCGCCCGGCCCGTAGGCGACGCACTGGCCGATGCCGCCGATGCGCTGGAAGTGCTTGTGATCGTACGTTCCGGGGCTCGCCACGAGCTCGGCGGCGGTTCCGGTCGTCGTCTCGATGGCGCGGGTGAGCGATTCGACCAGGGTGCAGTCGTTCGGCGTATGGGTCGGCAGAACGCTCAGCAGCTCCTCGACGTCGAACCGTATGCCGGGCCGGCGGGCCTCGACCGCGTCCAGCACGCCCCGAACCTCGGCGCGCACGGTGTCGGGTCCCTCCTCTAGCAGGTAGCGGCGGTCGACGACGAGTTCGCATGTGTCGGCGACGCAGGGCGACGGCAGGCCCTGGCCGTGGCCGTCCAGGGCAGCCGAGGAATCGAGGCCCTCGATGACCTGGCCGCCGGTGATCGAGTTCATGTTGATCGTCGGCCGGCGCGCTCCTTCCGGCACCACGGGCAGTTCGGTGACGAGGTCGCCGATCGCCTCCTGGAGCCCGAGCGCCGCCTCGGCGGCCGCCTCGATGGCTGAGACGCCGAGGAAGGGCATCGAGCCGTGGGCGATGTGGCCGCGGGCCGTGATCCGGAACCAGAGCACGCCGCGATGGCCGATGCAGATCCGGCCGGGGCTGAAGGGCTCGGGGATGATCACGTAGTCCGTCGTGCGGCTGGTGACCCGACCGCTCGCGGCGAGATGGGCTACGCCCGCCAGCCCGCCGCTCTCCTCGTCCACCGTGCCGCTGATCTCTACCGTCCCGCGCAGCCCGATGCCGGCGCGCCGCACCGCTTCGGCGGCGAACACGGCGGCGGCCAGGCCGGCCTTCATGTCGGCCGAGCCGCGGCCGTACAGGTAGCCGTCGCGGATCTCGCCGCCGAACGGATCGACGGTCCAGCCCTCGCCGGGTGGCACGACGTCAAAGTGTCCGTTCAGGTGCAGCGCCGGCCTCGCCTCGCGGCCGCGTCGCCGGCCGAGAACGTTGATCTTCGGGCGTTGGGGGTCGCCTCCGGGCCCCTGGATGTACTCTGTCTCGAAGCCGTCGGCCTCGAGACGGACGCCGAGCAGCTCGGCGCATTCCCGGTAGGCGTCGCCAGGAGGATTGACGCTCGGGATGCGGATCAACTCGGCCGCGAACCTGGCCGCTTCCTCGCCGCAGACGGCGGCCTCGGCGAGGACGCGATCGGTGAGGCCCGACGCCATGCGGGCGGAACCGCTCTGTACGGACGTCATGAGACGATGCCTTTCCGGTGGATGAGTTCTGCGCCGGTGGCTGCGTTCTAGGAGTCGGTAGTACTCTTGCCAGACTACTATGTTCGGCCAGTGTGGATTGCGGATCGGTGGATTGCGGATCGCGGCTCTCGGAGCGCTGGCTCTTGGCGGCTGGAGTCCGGGCTTGGCTGAGGAGGCCGCTGGCGACCCCGGTCTGACGGCGGTCGACGGACTGCGGGTCGGCCAGTTCACTTACGAGGAGCGGCCCACCGGCTGCACCGTCGTGCTCGCGTTGGAAGGCGCGGTCGGCGCGGTCGACGTTCGCGGAGGCGCGCCGGCGACCCGCGAGACGGCTCTCCTGAGTCCCCACAACATGATCCAGGAGCTCCATGCCGTGGTCCTCACCGGTGGCAGCGCCTACGGTCTCGACGCGTCGGGGGGCGTGATGCGCTACCTCGAGGAGCAGGATGTCGGCTACCGGGTCGGGGCCGGAGTAGTGCCGATCGTGGTCGCCGCGTCGCTCATGGATCTCGGCATGGGCGGCGCCAGCAAGCCGCGGCCGGACGCCGACTGCGGCTATCGGGCCGCGGCCGCGGCCGGCACGGGCCCCGTGGCCCAGGGCAACGTGGGCGCCGGCGCAGGCGCCACGGTCGGCAAGATGGGCGGACGCGGATCGCGGATGAAGGGTGGTCTCGGCAGTGCGTCGATCAAGATGGAACAAGGGCCGTCAGCGGGCCTGGTGGTCGCGGCTCTGGTCGCGGTCAACGCGGTCGGCGACGTGATCGACCCGGCCACGGGCCAGGTGGTGGCGGGGGTGCGCGGCCCGAACGACGAACTGCTCGACGCCCGCAAGCTGCTGCGGAGCGGCCTCGGCCGCGACCGGCGCGCCAGCCGGCGGGAAGCGGAGAACCGGGAGAATACGACGATCGCCGTCGTCGCGACGAACGCGACCCTGAACCAGGCCGAGGCCACCCGCGTGGCGCAGATGGCCCACGATGGTCTCGCCCGCTCCATCGTCCCTTCGCACACGCCGGGCGACGGCGATACGGTGTTCGCGGTCGCCACCGGCGTTCTCGAAGGGCCGGCGGACGTCAGTCGCATCGGCGCGCTCGCCGCCGAAGCCCTTGCCGACGCGGTGCTCAACAGCGTGCGGCACGCGGAGTCGCTCCCCGGCATCCTCGCCGTCCGCGACCTGCCCTGAACTGGTCGTGATGGCTTCACCGAACCCGTTCCGTCTCGACGGCCGCGCGGTCGCCGTGATCGGCGCCGGATCCGGCATCGGCGAGGCCGCGGCCGAGGCCTGCGCCCGCCAGGGAGCGCGGGTCGCCTGCTTCGACGTGAACCTGATCGCCGCCCGGGCGACCGCCGACCGGATCGCTGCCGCCGGCGGTCGGGCCGATGCGGCCGAACTCGACATTCTCGATCCGGAGGCGATGGGATCGGCGCTCGCCTCGCTGGACGATCTGCGTGGTGTGGTGGCGACACCCGGCGTCAACGTGCGCAAACGCTTGCTCGACTACCAGCCGGACGAGTTCGACCGGGTCGTGACGCTGAACCTTCGGGGCGCGATGTGCGTGCTCCAGGTCGCGGGACGCCTGTTCACGGACGCCGGCGGCGGCAGCATCGTGCTGCTGTCTTCGATCCGGTCCCAGGTGACGGAACCCGGGCAGGGCGTCTACGCGGCGACCAAGGCCGGCATCGTCCAGCTCGCGCGCACCGCCGCCGCCGAGTTCGGCCGCAAAGGCGTCCGCGTCAACGCCCTGGCGCCGGGCGTGGTCGACACGCCGCTCACCAAACCGATCCAGCAGAACGAGGCCTGGAACAGCGCCTACGCCGGAAAGACGGCGTTGGGCCGGTGGGGAAGGTCGGACGAGATCGGCAACGCGGCCGCGTTCCTGGTCTCCGACGCGTCGAGTTACATGACCGGCGCCGTGCTCTTCGTCGACGGCGGCTGGACCGCGATCGACGGCCGCTTCGATCCCCCCGCCTGAGCCGCATCGCCGGCACGGCCGCGAGTAGACTCGGCGCCGTCGTGCCCGCCCACGAAGACCTGTTTCGACTCGACGGCAGGACGGCCGTCGTCACCGGCGCCTCGTCCGGCCTCGGCATCGTCTTCGCGCACGCCCTGGCCGCGGCCGGCGCCTCCGTCGTCGTTTCGGCGCGGCGCCTCGACCGCCTCGAGCAGCTCGCCGCGGAGATCGAGCGTGAAGGCGGACAGGCTCTCGCCGTTGCCTGCGATGTCGCCAGCGAGGAGGACGTCGACACGTTGGCGACGAAGGCGGTCGACCGTTTCGGCAAGGTGGACGCGCTGGTGGCGAACGCCGGCGTGTCCGATCCGAGGCCGGCCGAGCAGGAACCGCTCGACGTATGGCAGCGGATCGTGGCGGTGAACCTAACCGGCGTCTTCCTCTGCAACCGTCGCTTCGGCGCCATGATGCTGGATCAGGGATCGGGCTCGATCGTCAACATCGCATCGGTGCTGGGCGTCGTCGGCGCCGGCCAGATCCCGCAGGCCTCCTACACGGCCTCCAAGGGCGGCGTTGTCAACATGACCCGGGAACTCGCCGCACAGTGGGCGAGGCGAGGCGTGCGGGTGAACGCGATCGGCCCGGCCTGGTTCGAGTCCGAGATGACCGAGGAGATGTTCGCGTCGGATCAGGCCCTGCGCTGGATCCGCCGCAAGACGCCGATGGGTCGGCCGGGCCGCGGCGGGGAACTGGCCGGTCCGGTCGTGTTCCTTGCCTCGGATGCGTCGAGCTACATCACCGGACAGACGCTGCTCGTCGACGGCGGCTGGACGGTCGTGTAGCCGGCGGCACGGCCGTTAGCGGCAGCGATGACTCTCGAGATCGCCTTCCTGCTGGTCGTCCTGGCGGCCATGGTCGTCCTGTTTCTGACCGAGAAACTGCCGATCGACCTGACGGCCTTCCTCGGACTGACGCTGCTGGTCTTCACCGGCTACGTGGCCGTCGACCAGGCGTTCACGGGCTTCGCCTCGTCGGCCGTGATCACGATGCTGTCGATCTTCATCGTCAGCGCCGGGCTGATGCAGACGGGCGTCGCGGATCTGGTGGGCGGCGCCATCCATCGCTTCGTGGGCAGCCGCGAGGCGCCGCTGATCGGCGCGGTCATGCTGGTGGCGGGCGTTCTCTCGATGTTCATGAACAACATCGCGGCGACCGCCGTGCTCATGCCGGCGGTGGCGAGTCTGGCGCGCCGCGCGCACCTTGCCCCTTCGCGGCTGTTCATGCCGCTCGCATTCGGCGCGATCCTGGGGGGCACCTCGACTCTGGTCGGGACGCCTCCCAACATTCTGGCGGCGGCGATGCTGCGGGACCGCGGACTCGAGCCGTTCGGACTGTTCGACTTCACGCCCTTCGGTGTGGTGCTGCTCCTGGGCGGCGTCGTCTTCATGCTCACCCTGGGGCGGCGTCTGCTGCCGGGTCGCCGGGCGGCTCCTCCCGGCCGTGGTGAGTCGGAGCTCGCCGACCTCTACGGCCTGCACGAGGGGTTGTTCTCGATCCGCATTCCTTCCGGGTCCGAACTCGACGGCGCGACGCTGCGCGAGACGCGGCTCGGCACCACGCTGGGGGTGCAGCTCCTTGGCGTCGCGCGCGGCGAGGACTGGCAGTTGGCGCCCGGTGACGACACCCGGTTGCTGGCCGGAGACGAACTGGTCGTGCAGGGCGACGCCGAGGAGGTGGAGCAGACGCTGCGCCTCCAGGGCGTCGATCTGGGCACGGCGACGACGCTCGGCACGGCCACGACCGGCGAGATCGGCGCGCCGGAGGCGGGGGTGACCGCCCTCAGGGCGCGCGTGTCCGCCGCGTCGCCCCTGGTGGGAAGCACCCTGGCGGAGACGCGCTTCCGTGAAGAGTGGCGTGTGTTCGTGATCGCCGTGGAACGCGACGGCGATGTGCACGTCGACCGGCTGGGCAGTCTGCGGATCGAACAGGGCGACATGCTCTACGGACTGTTCGGCGACGACGCGCCGGAGATCGGCCCGGACGTGCTCACGATCGAAGAGAGTGGTCCCGCCGCGCTGGACCGCCTCGAGGATCAGCCGCTGCTGGTCATCCGCGTGCCGGAGAACTCGACGCTTCTCGCCAGCGGCGCCGGCGTCGAGTGGATGGGCCGGTTGATGGGACTGACAGTCGTCGCGGTCGAGCGGGAGGGCGAAGTGATCTGGGGGCCCGGGCCGCAGATCCGGTTCGAGGCCGGGGACAGGCTCTTCGTCAAGGGCAGGGAGCGGCGACTGCGGGCCCTGTTGAGGATGGGCGGCGTCGAGCTGACTTCGGGGGTGGCCGCTCCGGCGTTCGAGTCGGAGGAGGTCGGCATGGCGGAGGCGACGCTGGCGCCGCGATCCGGCCTCGCCGGGCGGACCCTCGCGGACATCGAGTTCCGCGACCGCTATGGCGTGCAGGTCCTCGCCATCTGGCGCGAAGGACACCCGATTCGCAGCGGACTGACCCAGCTCGCGTTGCGGGTCGGAGACGCGCTGTTGCTCCAGGGGCGTCGTGGCCGGCTGGGTCTGCTTGCCCGTGAACCCGACCTGCTCGTCCTCTCGGATGTCGCCGATGAGCCGCGCCGTCTGAAGAAGGCGCCGTATGCGGTCGGATGCCTCGCCCTGATGGTGGTCCTCGTGGTGACGGGAGTCGCACCGATTCAGGTGGCCGCGTTCGCCTCGGCGAGCCTGATCGTGCTGTGCGGCGCGCTGACCATGGAGGAGGCCTACCGGGCGGTCGAGTGGCGGGCGATCTTCCTGGTCGCGGCGATCCTGCCCGTGGGGTCGGCGATGGAAAGCAGCGGCACGGCGGCGCTTCTTGCGAGCAGCGTGATGGACCTGGCCGGGCCGGTCGGTCCGTACGCGGTGCTGGCGGCGCTGGTCCTGCTCTCGAGCCTGCTCAGTCAGTGTCTGGACGGCGCGCCGGCCGTGGTGCTGCTGACGCCGGTCGTGCTGGAGGCGGCTTCGGGCCTCGGCCTCTCGCCCTACCCGCTGATGATGGGCGTGGCCCTGGCGGCGTCGGCGGCATTCATGACGCCGTTCAGCCACAAGGCGAACCTGCTCGTCATGGGGGCCGGCGGCTACCGCAGCATGGACTATCTGCGGGCCGGCACGCTGTTGACTGTCGTGCTGCTGGCCGTGATCGTGTGGATGGTGCCGCTCATCTTTCCGTTCTAGGTAGTATCGCCTTCTCGCGCCCCTAACGTGACGGAACCCTCGGGAGATCCCATGGCGTCTTCGAACGAACGAACCCTCCGCATCCTGACCACCTCAGCCTTCGCGCTGGTGGTCGCGGCCTCCGCCGCGGCCCAGACCACGGGTGACATCCGCGGTCAGGTCCGCGACGCCAACGGCGACGGCCTGCCGGGCGTCATGGTGACGGCGACGATCGAGGACCGCGGCGTCTCGCGGACTACGATCGCCGGCGTCGGCGGCAACTTCGTCATCTCGTCGCTCCAGGTCGACGATTACGTCGTGACCGCGTCGCTCGACGGCTTCCGGGACCACCGGGTGGAGGGTGTGCGGGTCAACATCGCCGCCACGGTCAACCTGGAGATCGAGCTCGGCTTGATGGCTGTAGAGGAGGAGGTCACAGTCACGGCGTCGCCCATCCTCGACGTGACGAGTTCCAGCGTCGGGACCAGCTACACGGCGGACTTCATCGATGACCTGCCGACCGACCGGAACTTCTGGGACCTGATGGCGGTGTCGCCCGGGATCAGTCAGTCTTCAGAGGGCAGCACTTCGTTGACGGCGTTTGGTTCGAGTACCGCCTCCAACTCCTGGCGGATCGACGGTCTCGACACGACCTCCTCGGACACGGGTCACGCGTTCTGGTGGCTGAACCCGGCGACTATCGAGGAGGTACAGGTGCTGGGCCTCGGCGCGCCGGCTGAGTACGGAAGCATGTCGGGAGCGGCGTTCAATGTTGTGACCAAGTCCGGCACGAACGACTTCGCCGGCACGATCGACTGGTACCACATGAACGACGGCCTGACGGAAGAGAACGCCGAGATCGATGGTCTTCCGTTCCATCGCGAGGAGTTCGACGATCTGACCGGGACACTCGGCGGTCCGTTGGTGCGCGACAAGGCGTGGTTCTTCGCCTCCATTCAGACCACGGAGGATGCGTACAGCGATCCGGGGGTCGATCCGATCTTCCCGACCGCGTATCCGACCGAGCGCTACGACATCAAGATCAACGCGGCGTTCAACGACAGCAACCTGATGGAGGCGAAGTACCACTTCGAGGACTACGACTTCGTCTACGCGTTCGCGAACGCGACGCCGGACGCGATTACGACCGCGTTTGGCAACAATCCGGCCTGGGGGCTCCAGTTCCAGTCCGTGCTGACCCCGAACGACTACCTCGAAGTGCTGTATGCCGGCTACAGCAGCGACGACAACCAGCTGTCCGCCACCGGCAGTACGGCGCCGCCCTACGTCGACTACTCGCCGCCTGATGGCGGTCCTCCGCAATACAGCGGCAGCCCGACCTACCAGTATCGCTGGGTGCTTGGCCGTGACCAGTTGGACGTCAAGCTCTCGCACCACGCCGACGACCTCCTGGGCGGCGACCACGACTTCAAGTTCGGCATCTCCTACGGTACCGGCACAGGCGATACGCGGTACGGTCTTGGCCCGAACGGCTACCAGTTCTACCGCTACGAGTACTACCCGGGCTATCCCTACTACTACCGGTACTCGGCGCGGCCATACCACTACGGCGCCGACACCAGGGCGATTTCGGCGTTCGTCGACGATTCTTGGCAGGTCAACTCGAACCTGACGCTGAACATCGGCGTCCGGTACGACAAGCACAACGGCGAGATTCCCGACTTCCCTACGCTGAGTGACGACTGGAGCGACACATCGGACATCATTCCTGGGATCAAGGACGTTGTGGACTGGGCGCTGATCTCGCCGCGCATCGGCATGGCGTACCAGATCGGTGACCGGCAGGTCCTGCGAGCTTTCTACGGCAGGTTCTACGACGCGGACGTGACCGGCAACTGGTACGCACCGCCGCCGGATCCGACCCTCTACATCACGGAATCCGGTCCCACGCTGGAGGGCCCGTGGACCTTGTCTTCGACGTTCCAGTACCGGGACAACCTCCACAATCCCGATCTGAGGGCACCGGAAACCGACCAGTTCACTCTGGGTTGGGAACGCCGCCTGGGTGAGAACTTCAGCTTCGGCATCCAGGGGGTCTACAAGGAAGGGAAGAACCTGATCGGCTGGGAGATCCTGAACGACGGCGCCTATGAGGAGGTGCCGTGGACGAATCCGTTCACCGGCGAAACGGAGCAGCTATTCAGCATCATCGAGCAGCCGACCACCCGGAAGGGCAACCGACCGGGCCCCGGCTCCAAGGCTCCGCCGGGGGTGGAGTACAACCAGCAGTACGAGGGTGTCGTGCTCACCCTGAACAAGCGATACAGCGACGGTTGGAGCCTGCACTCGTCATACACCTGGTCCGATTCGACCGGGTTCATTCCGCGGCCCCTCGAGCAGTCCCAAGGAAGTCCGTTCTACACCGCGAGCGACGGTCGCGACCCGAACAACTGGATCAACGCCGAACAGGCGCTGCAGAACGACCGCGAGCACATGCTCCAGTTCCAGGGGAGCTTCGAGCTGCCGTGGAAGCTCCTGGGCACGGCGACCTACAGCTTCATGACGGGGAGACCCTACAACCGCCAACTGAGGGTCGGCTTGGCCAGGTCGCCTTCGCCGCTCGCCCAAGGTGGCGTAGACGTGATCGCGATTCCGGCCAGCGACGACACGCGCTTGCCGGATCAGAACAATCTGGATCTCTCCTTCGGGCGCCGATTCGATGTCGGCCAGGTCCAGCTCAAGCTGGACCTTCAGGTGCTCAACGTATTCAACGAGGACACCTACGACGGATGGGAGACGCTCCAGGTACCAACGGACGAGGTGTACGTACCCAGCGGCTACCTCTTCCCGAGGCGCGTCATGATCCGCTTCGGGCTCGAGTTCTAGGAGTTCACAACCGCCGAGGCTGGGGCTGGAATCGGGGCGCTAGCGCCCGTGGTAGAGCGTCGCGTCCTCGGTGTGCAGCCCGCGCGGGTCGTCCCGCTTCGACTCGTAGAGCCGGCCCTCCGCGTCGACCAGATCGTCCCTGAAGATCGCTTCGTCGACGGCGACCTCGCTCGGGCAGGAGATCTCGATCAGGTTGCCCGCCGGGTCGCGAATGAACATCTGCATCGCGCCGTCGGGCAGCCGTCGCACCTTGCCCCAGGGTGAGGTGTCGATCGCGCCGAGCTCGCGCATGCGGAAGAAGATCGAGTCGAAGTCGTCCACCTGCAGGCAGAGGTGGCCTCGGAAGGAGGCCTGGTCCTCCCACTCCGTGACGTGAAGCTGCTGCTCCTCGTTGATCTTGAAGAACTGGGCAGGGAAGTCGAGGTTGAACGTCGGCAGCGGTTCTAGCCCGAGTTCGTTCTCGTAGAAGGCGCAGGCCTTCTCCAAGTCGTCGACGACGACCGTCGCGTGCTGGATCTGGAGCACCTTGGCCATTTTGGCCGAGGCTATCGAAGCCGACCGGGCTGACGAAACACCGATCTGGAGATGGCGCGACCAACCAGAGCGTGCCAGTGAGAGGCGACTGTGGCATACTTCGCACATCATGTCCGACGTGGCCACACCTGTCAGCGTCCGCTTCGGTGCACAGGGCCGACTCGTCGTACCTTCGCCGCTACGCGAGGCCCTGGGCTTCAAGCCTGGCGACCCACTGGTCGTCCGCGTGCAGGGCGGCCGGCTCGTGGTGGAGAGCAGGGAGTCGGTGGTTCGGCGCATACAGGAACGGTTCGGCCTGCCAGGCAGGAACGTGGTCGATCAGCTCATCGCGGATCGCCGTCGGGAAGCTCGTTTGGAGGACGAGGCGTCCTGAGCGTTGTACTGGACTCCTCTGCAGTCCTGGCGTTGGTGCACTCTGAGCCCGGAGCCGAGCCTGTGGCCGATGCTCTCGGCGATGCGGTCATGTCCACGGTCAACTGGGCGGAAGTGGTCGCACGGGTTCGAGGTAACGCGACGAATGGCGGCGGCGGAGGCCCTTCGGCTCTGCGCTTTGAGCTCTACGCCCTTGGCCTCCGCTTCGAGGAGTTTTCGGCGGAGCAGGCCGACCTGGCGGGTGAGCTCCGCCGCTCGACGAGGGAGTTCGGTCTCTCGCTTGGCGATCGTGCCTGTCTCGCCCTGGCACTCGTGAGGAGTGAACCTGTATTGACGGCCGACCGGGTCTGGCAGCGGTTGAGTCTTGACGTGGACGTCGAAGTGATCCGCTGACGGGCTGCCAGCCGTTGCCGACCGCTCGTTAGCGGATGAGCGGCAGCAGCTCCTCCGCGGAGCGTCTTGTGAGCATCGTGTAGAACTCGTCGCTCAGCAGGTTGCTGCCGTGGTCCTCGATGAACTTCTTCTGCTCCGGCGTGATGTCGGTCGGCTCGGTCTCCACCGCGTTCGGGTGCCGGTTGGCGGGAGTGCGGTCGATCGAGGCCACGAACTCGACAGTCAGGGCGCCGTCGTAGCCGACCTCGCGTAGCGTCCGGACGATCGCGGCCCAGTCGAGGGCGCCCATACCGGCAGCCATCCGGTTGCTGTCGGCGACGTGGAAGTCGACGAGGCGGCTGCCGGCCTGGCGGATCGAGCCGAGCAGGTCGCGGTCCTCCATGTTCATGTGGAAGGCGTCGAGGCAGACGCCGCAGTCGGGGCCCGTCGCTTCTGCGAGGGCCAGCGCCTGGGCGCCGCGGTTGATGAAGTAGGTCTCGAAGCGGTTGATCGGCTCGATGGCCAGCAGAACGCCCGCGGCCTGGCCGTGCTCGTAGATCTCCTGCATGCTCTCGACGGCCCAGTTCCACTCGTTCTCGGGCGTCGAATCGGGATCGACCTTGCCGACGGTGCCCGGCACGATGGAGATCTCGTGGCCGTCGAGTTCCTTGACCATCGTGATGCAGTCCTTGACGTACTGGACGGAGCTGGCGCGCTCCGCTTCGTCCTTCGCGATCAGGCTGCGGCCCTCCATCATCAGGGTGACGGAGCCCCAGCAGCGGATGCCATATTGACGGAGCAGTCCGCGCACCTCCGCCGTGTCGTAGAGCTCCGGCTCGCCACTGATCTCGAGCGACTCGTAGCCGTACTCCTTGAGGCGCACGAGCGTCTTCTCCAGCGGCTCGGCGCGCATCCAGTTGTGCATCGACAGGTGCATCGTCATCGACCTCCGGGTTGCCGCGGGAAGATAACAGGGTCGAGTCGGAGCGGGGCGCTGCGGAGCGGAGCGATGTCGGACGCACCCGCCCAGTCGGGGCCGGAGGGTTCGGCTCCCAGGTGACGCTCCCGCTGAGAGGAGATGGGAGGGGTTGCGCTCGCTCCGCTTCACTCGCTCCGGTTTGGCGTCGGTTTCGGGGAAGGTGTCGGCCGTCGCTCGTTCAGAGGCACCTGGGAGCCGACCCCTCCGGCCCCGACTGGGCTGGAGGTCGTTGCCGAGAGGGCTGACGCACGAGTTCGGCACCGAGACTCGCCAAGGAATCGCCGTTCTCGTGCGTCATACCGATGAGTTGGGATGGCAGAAGCGGTCCAGCACGTCGTCGAGGCCAGGTGGGCATCCGCCGGGCGGTGCTCTAGTGTGACGGGCGTGGTCGTGGGCGACGAGGAACTGGTTCGGGCCGCTGCCGCGGGTGATCGGGGCGCTTTCGAGGAGTTCCTCGACCTTCACTATGACCGGATCTTCCGGTTCAGCTTCCGGCTGACGGGGTGTCGGGAGGAGGCCGAGGACCTGACGCAGGACATCTGTCTCGCTCTGCCGGCGAAGTTGAAGAGCTTCCGCGGCAAGGCACGGTTCACGACCTGGTTGTACAGGGTTGCCATGAACGCGGCGCATGACCGGCGGCGCCGGGCCGCGAGTAGAACGAAGGCGGCTGAAGGCTGGGGAGACATCGAGATAGGTCGCCGCGCGGAGGCGACAGGCAGGGCCGCGGATCTGGACTGGCTGCGTCGCTCGATGGCGGCGCTGCCTGGTGATCTACGGGACACGGTCGCGCTCACGATCGACGGCGAGATGACTCACGCGCAGGCCGCCGAGGTGCTCGGGATCTCCGAAGGCACCGTGAGCTGGCGGCTCTCCGAGGTCCGCAAACGGCTGCGGGCGATGTGGCAAAAGGAAACAGGACGATGACCGATCCACTCGATGATCTGAAGCGCGCATTCGCGGACGCGACGCCTGAGCCGGATGCCGACAGGCGGAAGGCGAACCTGGCTCGCGCCCAGGAACTCTTCGATCGCGTCCAAGACTCGGGCGCCGAGCAGCGTCGTACCGATGGCCGCACCAATCCCTGGGCGGCCATCGAACAAGGAGTACGACGCATGCTCAGCGCACTGACTTCCCGACCTGTCCTGGCTGCCGCCGGCGTTCTGGCCGCGGTTGGGTTGACGGCTCTCTTTGTAACTGCCACGCGGAACGCGACGCCGCCGTCCAGCATGATCGTCGCGGATGCTGGCGTTGCGCCGGAGCCGATCGCCGCACCCGCAAGCGACGCTGACTCGGAACGTTCTACACCCGCACCGACCGACCGACAGGCCGCTGTCGATGGCGACCTGGCGGTGATCCCGACGGCTCCGGTGAGAGAACCTGCCGAGCCCCAGCCGCCGGTCCGCGAAACCGCGTTGCCGGTTGACAGCGAGGCGTCGGAGACGGTCGTTGACGAGCTGGATCGCCAGCCGGAGGCGCCACCTCCGGCTCAGGAACGGAGTTCGCCCGTTACCGTGGCAACGGCTGACGCGGAGTCCTTCAACGCGACCATCGCCGCCCTGGAGAGACAGAGGGAGGCGCTCAGGACTCAACTGGAGGCGTTGGCCGAAGTTGTGGCTCCGCCCCCGCCGCCGCCAGCCCCCGAACCGGTGCTTCCGCCCGGCGCACGCCTGGCTGAGTCGAGCACCGGGAGAGTCGGCAGACTCTCGAGATCGATAGAGGCGCTCTCGTTTGTTGCGGAAACTCCCCTTCCCGCCTCGGCCGTCGATGCGACGGTCGCCCCGCGGTCCAACACTGAAGCCTTCGCCAACGAAGACGCCAGTCCGGTGAAGGTCGCGAGCGAAGAACCCGTCTCGACGTTCTCGATCGACGTCGACACCGCCAGCTACTCCGTCGTCCGTTCCTCGCTGACGAACGGCTACCTGCCGGTGCCCGAGTCGGTGCGGATCGAGGAGCTGATCAACTACTTCCCGTACGGGTACCCCGCGCCGGGGGAACGCGGGGCGCCGTTCCGGCCGACGGTGTCCGTCTCCGAGACGCCATGGAACCCGGACACGCTGCTGATGCACATCGGCATCCAGGGACGGCGGCCCGCGACCGACGACCGCCCGCCGCTCAACCTGGTCTTCCTGGTCGACACCTCGGGTTCGATGGACCAGCCGAACAAGCTGCCGTTGCTCGTGCAGTCGTTCCGGCTGATGGTCGGCCAGCTCGATCCCGCCGACGAGGTCGCGATCGTTGCCTACGCCGGCAGTGCGGGCCGCGTGCTGGACCCGACTCCGGCCGGCGAGCGCGGCGCGATTCTGACTGCGCTCGATCGACTGCACGCTGGCGGTTCGACCGCCGGGGCGGCGGGAATCCAGTTGGCCTACCGGGTCGCCCGGGACATGGCGGCGGAGGGCGAGGTGACCCGGGTCATCCTGGCCACGGACGGCGACTTCAACGTCGGCATCTCCGACCCCGACGAACTCGAGGGCTTCATCGCCCGCCAGCGCGAGAGAGGCGTATACCTCTCGGTGCTCGGGTTCGGCCGCGGCAACCTGGACGATGCGACGATGCAGGCGCTGGCCCAGAACGGCAACGGTCAGGCGGCCTACATCGACACGCTCGCGGAGGCGCAGAAGGTGCTCGTCGACCAGCTCGTCGGCACCCTGTTCCCGATCGCGAACGACGTGAAGATCCAGGTCGAGTTCAATCCGGCCACGGTCGCCGAGTACCGTTTGATCGGTTACGAGACCAGAGGCCTCCGGCGCGAGGACTTCAACAACGACCGGGTCGACGCCGGCGAGATCGGCGCTGGCCACTCGGTTACCGCGATCTACGAGGTGACGCCAGTGGGGTCGCCTGCGGTGCTGCACGACGCTCTGCGCTACGCGGGCCGTCCGGCCGACCCGCCGGTCGCCGACGGGAGGCGTGGCGGCTCCCGGGAACTCGCCTTCCTGCGGCTCCGGTACAAGGAGCCGGGCGAGGAGTCGAGCGAACTCATCGAACTGCCGATCACCCGCGACGCAGGCGGGGTCGACGCTGAGCAGCGCTTCGCGGCCGCGATTGCCGGCTTCGGCCAGCTCCTGCGGGATGGCGCCTACACCGGCGACTGGACCTGGAGCGACGCGGTCGCGCTCGCCGAGGCCAACACTGGCGACGACCGGTACGGCTACCGTCGCGAAGCAGTCACCTTGATGCGCCTCGCGGAGAGCCTGGCTCAGTAACGGGGCCCTGGCGCGGCCGATACTGAGTGCGCCGGGGTCCCCGCCGGCATCCGGCGCGCGGCGCCGGCTTCCGAACCTCCCGCCGCGTTACTTTGCGCCCAGGAAGCCCCGCAGGCAGCGGGTGACGGCGCCGGGCGCTTCGGCCATCAGCATGTGGCCGGCGTCCGCCACGGTCACGAAACCGGCGCCGCCCCTGTCGCCCCCGGGACGCGGGCCGCGGATGCGGTCGGCGAGCGCGCGGCCGGCCCTCGGCGGCGTCATCCTGTCCTTCGCGCCGGCCACGACCAGCGTGGCGCAGCTGACGCCCGCTGCGCTCTCGCTTCCTTCCCACTCGTTGCAGGCGGCGAAGTCGCGGTGGAGTACTTCCGGCAGGCAGCGGTCGAGCAGCGCCATCGTCGACCCGAGCATCCACAGCCCGGGGGACTCCGCGCCGCCGAAGTGGGCGCCGGTCCCGTGCCCGAAAGCGGCGATGAAGCGATGGGCGTCGAGGGGCCGTTTCAGCGTGTCCGCCAGCAAGCCGGGGTTGACCCGGAGCGTCTCGCCGGCACCGAGCAGGGCCAGCCGGCTCAGACGTGCGTCCAGCCGGGAGGCCGCGTCGACCGCGATGCAGGCGCCCATCGAGTGGCCGATGAGCGCGATGTCCGAGCTGCCTGCCCGTTCCGCCGCCGCTTCCGCGAAGTCGGCGGTCCAGGCGGCGTAGTCGGCGATCGTCGTGACGGCGTCCAGGTCCTCGGACGCGCCATGACCGGGCAGGTCGGGTGCGGCGACGTTCCAGCCGTGTTGGGCCAGCGACCGGGCCTGCAGCGCCCATACCGTGTGGTCGCTGCCGGCGCCGTGGAGCAGCAGCGCCAGGGGTAGCCCTTCCCGCCAGGCGGAGCCGCCGGTGCCGCAGTAGGCCTTGCGGCCCTGGATCTCGAGTTCGGTCAGGAGGCCACCGCCCGCGGCCGCTGCGCCCGTCTCTGCGAGCGTTTCAGGGCCCGGTCGAGATCGGCCACGAGGTCCTGGGGATCCTCGAGCCCGACCGACAGTCTCACCATCTCCTGGGTGACGCCCGACTCGGCGAGCTCTTCGGCAGTCATCTGCTGGTGCGTCGTGCTCGCCGGGTGAATGACCAGGCTCTTCGCGTCGCCGACGTTGGCGAGGTGCGACCATAGCTCCAGGCCCTCGATGAAGGCGATCCCCGCCTCGAGTCCGCCGCGAATCCCGAAGGTCAGAAGGGCGCCGCTGCCATTTGGCAGCAGCTTCCGGGCGAGGTCGTGCTGCGGGTGGCTGGGCAGGTCGGGGTAGCTCACCCACTCGACCGCCTCGTGCTGCTCGAGGAACCCGGCGACCGCGCGCGCGTTCTCCACGTGGCGGGCGACCCGGAGCGGCAGGGTCTCCAGTCCCTGAATCAGGTAGAAGGCGGCCTGCGGGTTCAGGCAGGCGCCGAAGTCGCGCAGCCCTTCGAGCCTTGCCTTGAGGATGAAGGCCGGCGGCCCGTAGTGCTCGGCGAAGGCGATGCCGTGGTAGCCCGGACAGGGCTCGGTCATGATCGGGAAGCGCCCGGTGGCGGCCCAGTCGAACTTGCCGCTGTCTACCAGGACGCCTCCCAGGGTGACGCCGTGGCCGCCGATGAACTTGGTCGCCGAGTGCATCACAAGGTCCGCGCCGAGATCGATCGGCCTCGACAGGAACGGTGTTCCGAACGTGTTGTCGATGAGCAACGGTACGCCGATCTCGTGGGCGATCGTGGCGACAGCGGGGATGTCCAGGACGTCGATCCGCGGGTTGCCGATCGTCTCGCCGAAGAACAGCTTGGTGTTCGGACGGGCGGCGCGCCGGAAGTTCGCGGGCTCGGTCGGTTCGACGAAGGTCGTCTCGATGCCGAACCGGCGCAGCGTGTGGTTCAGCAGGTTGTGCGTACCGCCGTAGATGGCCGCCGAGGAGACGACGTGGTCGCCGGCGGAGAGAATCGTCGCCGCCGCCAGGTGGAACGCCGACTGTCCGGAAGCGGTGGCCACCGCGCCGACGCCGCCTTCCAGCGCGGCGATCCGCTCCTCGAACACCGCCACCGTCGGGTTGGAGATCCGCGAGTAGATGTGCCCCGCCTCCTCCAGGTTGAACAGTCCGGCAGCGTGGTCCGTGTCGCGGAACACGTAGGACGTCGAGTTGTAGACCGGCACGGCGCGCGCTCCCGTGGTCGGGTCGGGCCGCTGGCCGGCGTGAAGGGACAGGGTGTCGAACTTGTAGAACCAGTCGCTGCTCATCGCGTTGTCTCCCGGGTTGAGCTCGGCGCGAGGCGGACCGCGAGTGTAGCCGTAGCGCGTCCGGGGATGTGGCAGAGTGGCGTCCCGAGGAAGCCGGATGGGAATCGTCGAAGAGTGGCATGAGTGTCTGGACCGGGGGGAGATCCTGCTCCTCGATGGCGGCACCGGGACGGAACTGGAGCGGCGGGGGGTGCCGATGGACTCGGCGGCGTGGTGCGGCACGGCGGCGCTGGAGCACCAGGACGCGATCCGGGACCTGCACGAGGAGTACATCCGTTGCGGCGCGGACGCGATCATCACGAACACCTTCGCGACTCACCGTCCGTTGCTTGAGGCCGCGGGTCTGGGCGACCAGGTCGCGGTGATCGTGCGGCGGGCGGTGGAGGCGGCGCTCGAGGCGCGCGACCGGGCCGGCTGCCCGGGCGTGCTCGTGGCCGGGTCGATGTCGACCATGCCGGCGAACAACATCCAGGGCGGCTACCCGCCGGCCGCCGAGCAGATGGCGGCCTACCGGGAGCAGTGCGGGCTCCTGGCCGAGGCCGGCGTCGACGTGATCGCACTCGAGATGATGCAGTTCCACGAGCGAGCCCTGGTCGCGTTCCAGGCGGCCAAGGAGACCGGGTTGCCCGTGTGGCTCGGGGTCAGCGCCCGGAAGGACCCGGAAACCGGTGCGATCACGCCCTTCAACTGGCCCGACGAGTCCTTCGAGGAGTTGCTCGACACCCTCATTCCGCTGGGACCCTCGATCGTGCATGTGATGCACAGCGAGATCGCGGCGGTCCCGGAGGCGGTGGCGATGGTGCAGGAGCGCTGGGACGGACCGGTCGGCGTGTACCCGGAGTCCGGCTACTTCACGATGCCGAACTGGAACTTCGTCGACGTGATCGAGCCGGCCGACCTGCTGGAGGAGGCGCGCGGCTGGGTGGCCGCGGGCGTTCAGATCGTCGGCGGCTGCTGCGGTCTGGGACCCGAGCACATCCGGGCCCTGGGAGCGCTTCGCGGATCCGGCTGAGGAGGCCGGAACGATCGTGGCAGCGGGCGGCGAACCGGACCGGGCCCAGACGGCCTTCGAGCCGCCGTTGCTGGTGCTGGTCTCCCTGGTCCTCGGCTTCCTCCTGTCCTGGCTGCTGCCGCTCCGGATTTGGCCGGTCGGGACCAATCGGGCCCTGGTGATTGCCGGGATCGCGATCGTGGTTGCCAGCTTCGCCTGGCTGACCTGGTCGGCCCTGACGATGGTTCGCGGCGGCTCCTCCCTGCCGGTGCATCATCCGACCGCGAACCTGGTGATCAGAGGTCCCTACCGGCGGTCCCGTAATCCCATCTATGCGGGCATGGTTCTGGCGTTCCTCGGCCTCGGACTCGCTCGGAGCAGTTGGTGGTTCGTCGCCCTCGCCGTGGCGGTGGCCCTGCTGCTGCGCTGGGGCGTGATTCTGCGGGAGGAGGCCTACCTGGAGCGGAAGTTCGGCGACGAGTACCGGGACTATGCGAAACGCGTCCGGCGCTGGTTGTAGCGCGGCCCGCCGGGTCCTTGTGCCGGCCTCGATGCTGGCGCTGGCCCTTTCCGCCTGCGGACCCGAGCCGGAGGACGCCGCGCCACCGTCGGTCCGGGCGGACGTGGAGCACCTGCTCAGTGGGGCATCGAGCGGGCAGCCCCCGGTCATCCTGATCACGATCGACACGCTGCGGGCCGACCGGCTGTCGAGCTACGGCTCGGACCGGGTCGCGACGCCGCACCTCGACCGTCTGGCGGAGGAGGGCATCCGCTTCGCCAACGCGTCGTCGACGGTGCCGTTCACGTTGCCTGCGCACAGCTCGATCATGACGGGGCTCTACCCGCCGTCCCATGGGGTGCGCGAGAATGTCGGCTACGTTCTGGCGCCCGAGCTGGTGACCATCGCCGAGCGGTTCCAGGACCGCGGCTACCGGACCGGCGGTTTCGTCAGCGCCTTCGTGCTCGATGCGCGCTGGGGGATCGCCCGCGGCTTCGACACCTACGTCGACGACTTCGACCTGGACGCGATGGCGGGCGCCAACCTGGGGTCGGTCCAGCGGGCTGGTCCGGAGACGATCGCGCACGCGCTGGAGTGGCTCGACGGCGTGGGCGGGGAGGAGCCCTTCTTCCTGTGGCTCCACCTGTTCGATCCCCACGATCCGTACGACCCGCCGGAACCGTTTCGGTCGGAGTACCAGGGACGGCCCTACGACGGCGAGGTCGCCTACACCGATTCCCTGATCGGCGAGTTCCGCACCGCCCTCGAGGAGCGCGGTCTTTTCGATGAGTCCGTTCTCGTGCTGACGTCGGACCACGGCGAAGGACTGGGCGATCACGGCGAGAGCTACCACGGCTTCTTCGTCTACGACTCCACGGTCCACGTTCCGCTCATCGTCCGGCTGCCCGGCGGCACGGAGCGCGGTCGGGTGGTCGGCGACGCGGTGAGCCACGTCGACATCGCGCCGACCCTGATCGAGCTTCTGGACCTCGACGGGGCTGGCGCAGGCCAGGGCCGGAGTCTGCTCCCGGACATGCAGGGACTGCCGAATCCTCTTGCCGAACGGAGCGTGTACGCCGAGTCCTTCTACGCGCTCGACCACTACGGCTGGGCGCCGCTTCGCTCGCTGCGCACGGCGGAGCACAAGTACATCGAAGCGCCGGAACCCGAGCTCTACGCCCTGCTCGAAGACCCGGGCGAGCTCGCGAACGTCCTACTCGAAGAGCGCGACCTGTCGCGCCGGCTGCGGGCGGAGGCTCTCGAACTCTCGGCGGAACTCGATCGGGCGGCCCCGAGTTCCAGCGCGGAACCGGATCTCGACGAGGACACGCTGGCGCAGTTGCGAGCGCTCGGTTACCTCGCCGGCCGCGGTGCCGCAGGCCGCGGGGATTCGGAAAGCCCGCGCGCCGACCCGAAGAACAAGGCGCACCTGCATCGCGCCATCATGCGGGCGCAGAGCGCTTTCGGCGCCGGCGACGAGGATGCGGCCGCGGCCGAGCTGCGGGCGGCGCTGTCCGAAGACGAGGGGCTGCTCGACGCGCACCAGCTTCTGGGCACGATCACGCTTCTCGCGGGCGATCCCGAGCCGGCGGTCGGCCACTTCCAGAGCGCGCTCGCCCTCGATCCCGAGCACCGCCAGTCTCTGCTTGGTCTCGCCAATGCCTACCACGAGCTGGGACGCGTCGACGAGGCGGTCGTCGGCTACCGCCGGCTGCTCGAAGTCGCGGGTCAGGACGCGAAGGCGACGATGGCGCTGGCGCGGATCCACGTCGACCGCGGCGAGTTGAGCGAAGCGGAGCAGGTGCTGGCGGCCGCCGCCGAAGGACGCGAACCGCCCGCGGTCGTCGCGAACAAGCTGGGCGAGGTGATGGCGCTTCTGGGTCGCAGCGGCGACGCGGAGGCGAAGTTCCGGCAGGCCATCTCATCGAACCCGGAACTCGGCGAGGCCTACTTCAACCTGGCCGTTCTGCTGGATGAGTCGGGGAGGATGGGGGACGCGGTCACTGCCTATCGGCAGGCGGAGGAACTGCGCCCGCGCGACCATCGGCCCCGGTTCAATCTCGGCCGCCTCTACGGCCGGCAGGGTCGCGCGGACCTCCAGATCGAGGCTTACCGCGGCGCGGTCGAGGCGTCGCCGGACTTCACCGTTGGGTACTTCCACCTGGCCAAGGCCTTGATGGACCACGGGCGGGACCTAAAGGAAGCGGAGACGTTCGCACGCCGCGGTCTGGAGGGCGAGCCGACCGGTCGGGACGGTGCGCTCGGCTACTTCGTGCTCGCCGACATCCTGAACCGGCTGGGGCGGCCGGCCGAGGAGCGTCTGGCGCTGGCCCGCGGACAGGAACTCCTAGGCGGCGAGCGCTGAGGCCACAAGGACCGCCATCTGCTCCGGATCTTCCAGCGGGCCGAGGTGGCCGAGGCCCTCGACCTGTAGAAAGAGCACGTTCGGCAACTCGCACACGATCGCCTCGGCCCAGTATGCGGGCCCCGGTATGAGCACGGATCCCCGCATCAGGGTAACCGGGCACTCCACCTGGCGGAGCCCGTGCCAGGCGCGGTGGTGGGGTCCCATGAGGTAAAGCTGCGCCTCGACGTCGGGGTGACACTTGATCTCGACCGCGCCGTCCGCCGACGGTGCGAAGCCATGCCGGACGTACACGTCGAGCGCTTCCGGGTCGATCAGGGAGTAGGGCACCTTCTCCGCGTAGTTGGCGACGGCGGCTTCGTACGATGCGAAGCGTCTGCGCCGACGCCGGGTCCGTTCGACCCAGACGCCGAGGCGGGCGTCGTCGTCCGTGACGCCCGGCGGATAGATGACCGGCTCGTAGCAGACGAGGCCGGCGAACAGGCCCGGCCGCTTGGGCGCGATCATCAACAGCGCGGCGGCGCCCATCGAGTGGCCGAAGCCGAACAGCGGTCGTTCGGTGCCGAGTTCCAGCGCGTCGATCACCGCGGCCAGATCCTCCGCACAGCTCTCCCAACTGTAGTCGAGGCCGTCCGGCGCGGTCGCGTCGCCGTGCCCCCGCACGTCGACGCTGATCCGGCGAAAGCCGTCGAGGTGCTCGAGCATCGGGTCGTAGACCCGCCCGTGGAAGCCGGTGGCGTGACCGGCGATCAGGTCGGGGCCATCGCCGCCGAAGTCGTAGACGGCGAGTTCGACGCCGTCGGTGGACTGGACGCGGTGGACGGAAACCGGTTCGAGCACGGGTCGGGTAGTTTGCGGCATGGGCCGGGGAAACTAGCAGCATCCGGCTCAGGCCCTCGTAGCAGAATAGGGCGATGCCCAAGCATGTGACCCGGTTCAGCCGGGGAAGCCGCCGCTCGGCGGAGAGCATCCGGGTGTGGCGGCTGCAGATCGGCTTCCTGCTGCTGCTCGCCATCACGGCTGTGCAGGTCGTCTGGTGGCTGGTCGACCAGTCCAGGCTCGCGGACCGCATCGCCTCCGACCGCGTCGCCGGGGTCGAACTGGACCGGGAGGCGGCCGAGGCGTCGCTGCGAGCCGGTCAGTCGAGTGAGGAACTGCGCGCTCTCTACCCGCACCTGGAGATCGAAGCCGGGGAGGCGAGGATACGGCCGGCGGCCCGCGCGGCGATCGAACGGGATCGACGCAGCCACCTGAACCAGTATCGCTGGGAGGGGGGTTTCTTTCTCGCGGTGATTGCGGGCGGGGTACTGCTTCTGTGGGGCGTGCTGCGCCGGGAGGCGGATCTCCTGTCCCGGCAGCAGAACTTCCTCGCCGCGGTGTCCCACGAGTTACGGAGTCCGCTGGCGAGCCTGCGGCTGACGACGGAGACGTTGCTGCTCCGTGATCTGGCGGCGGCGGATCGTCGCGAGCTGCTTGATCGCAACCTGGAGGATCTGAGACGTCTGGAGCGGATGATTGGCAATCTCCTGGAGACGAACCGCCTGGAGCATGCGAAGGTCGAGCCGCGCCGCGAACCGGTCGACCTGGCGGAGGCGGTGTCCCTCGCCTTCGCCGAGCTCGGGCACCGGCGCGACGGCGGCGAGGGCATCGAGATCGAGGTCAGGGTCGAGGACGGCCTCGATCTCCAGGCGGACCCTGTGGGCCTGGGCACGGTGCTGCGGAACCTGATCGGCAACGCGATCGAGTCCGCCCAGGCGGCCGGAACGAGAGTGGAAGTCGTGGCCAGACGGCTGGACTCGACCGTCGAACTCGAAGTGCTCGACGACGGCGTCGGCTTCGACCCCGCGGACGGCCGTCGTCTGTTCGAGAAGTTCTACCGACCCGGCAGCGAGTTGCGGCGCGACAAGAAGGGCAGCGGTCTGGGGCTCTACCTGGTGCGGAGCTTCGTGACGCTCGAGGGAGGTGAAGTGGAGGCGAGCAGCGAGGGCCCGGGCCGCGGCGCAGTGTTCCGGGTCACATGGCCGATCAGGCGGCAGGCCGCGGGAGCGGCGTCGTGAGACCCGTAGTCGAAGACCAGGTGCGGGTCCTGCTGATCGAGGACGAGGAGAACCTCGCCGCCGGCATCCGCTTCAACCTGGAGGCCGAGGGCCTCGACGTCGACTGGGTTCGCGACGGTGGGCAGGCGCTCGAGCGGGTTCGGGATCCGCGCTACCAGCTCGTGATTCTCGACGTGATGTTGCCGGGCGTGGACGGGTTCACGCTGTGCGAGGAGGCGCGTAGAGCTGGCGTCGATACGCCGGTCCTCTTCCTGACCGCCAAGGCGGAGGTATCCGACCGGATTCGCGGCCTCGAGGCCGGAGGCGACGACTATCTCGCGAAGCCCTTTCACCTGACGGAGCTCTTGCTGCGGGTGCAGGCGATCCTCCGGCGGCGGTCGTGGCGTCCCGGCGACGCACCGGACGCCGTGCGCTTCGGCGGCAACCACTTCGACTTCGCGGCCTTCACCGGCGCTTCCTGGGACGGTCAGGCGCAGCAGTTGACACAGAAGGAGGCGATGATCCTCAAGACCCTGGCGGAGCGGGAGGGCGAAGTCGTCTCGCGCGAGGACATCCTGGACCGCGTCTGGGGTTACGAAGCCTTCCCGTCGTCCCGGACGGTCGACAACTTCATCCTCCGGCTGCGCAAACGCTTCGAACCAGACCCCGAGCGGCCGCGCCACTTCCACACCGTTCGCGGCGTCGGCTACCGGTTCACCGCCGACGCGGACTGAGCCGCGGGCGCTACTCGACTTCGAGGAGCTCGAGTTCGAAGGTGAGGGCGGCAGCGGGCGGGATGGCTGGCGGCGAGCCGTTCGCGCCGTAGGCGAGTTCGGCGGGAATGAAGAGTTCCCACCTGGCGCCCGGCTTCATCAACTGCAACGCTTCTGACCAGCCGGGAATGAAGCCGCTGACGGGGTAGGTGGTCGGCTGGTCGCGGTCGTATGTGCTGTCGAACACGGTGCCGTCGATCAGGGCGCCGCGATAGTGGACGGTGACCGTCTGGTTCGCCGTGGGGCTGTCGCCGCTGCCCGCGCGGAGTTCCCGGTAGAGGAGACCGGAGTCCGTCTTGACGATGCCCTCTTCCCTGGCCTTCTCGGCGAGGAAAGCGGCGCTCTTGGCGGTGTTCTCCATCATGGCCGCTTGCCGGGCGCGGTCCGCGTGTTCCTGCATCTTCTGGTTGAGTTCTCCCAGAACCGCGTCGATCTCGGCCTCCTCGAGCGCCGCCGTGCCTTCCAGGGAGTCCAGGAATCCGCGGAGCAGCAGGTCCTTGTCGAGGTTCAGATCCCCGGCATCCAGGTTGCTGCCGATGTTCAGGCCGATCGCGTAGGAGGCCTTCTCGTCCCATGTCTCGGGGGCCGCCGGCGGATCGTCGGCTGCGGCGGTGGCGGTTTCCTGCGCGCAGGCGGGCGCGGCGAGGATGAGGGCGAGGAGTGGGGCGATGAACTGCCGGGGGCGGCGTGGTGTCGTCATGGCGCGCATGGTATCCGCAAGACGGGCGGGCCTGGTCCCTTCGCTATCCTCGCCGCGTGCAGCCGCTGCAGTTGATCCTCGTGGCACTCGTGCAGGGGCTGACCGAGTACCTGCCGATCAGCTCGACCGCGCACCTCATCCTGCTGCCGCGGCTGTTCGGCTGGCCGGACCAGGGTCTGGCGGTGGACGTGGCGGCGAACACCGGCACACTGGTGGCCGTCGTCGCGTACTTCCGAAAGGACCTCGCGGTCTACGTGCGGGCGCTGTTCCAGGGCGCCGAGGCCGGCGAACCCGCTGCGAGGCGGATGATCCCGTTGCTGGCGCTGGCCTCGCTGCCCGTTCTCGTCGTCGGCATCGTGGCGGGCGAGTGGATCGCCGGCGACGCCCGCAGTCCGGGCGTGATCGCCTGGGCGACGATCGGCTTCGGCCTCGTGCTCGGCGCCGCGGATCGCTGGGGGGCGCAGGAGCGCCGGCTGGAGCAGGTGAACTGGCGGAATGCTCTGGTGTTCGGGCTGGCGCAGGCAGCGGCGCTCGTTCCCGGCGCTTCCCGGGCCGGTGTCGTCATCAGCGCCGGCCGGCTGCTCGGCTTCGACCGTGAGTCGTCGGCTCGCTTCGCCCTCCTGCTGGCGCTGCCGGTCGGCGTCTTCGTCGCCGGCAAGGACAGTCTGGACCTGATGAGCGGCGCGCTGCCGCTGTCCCAACTGCCCTCGCTGCTCCTGGTCGCCGCGCTGTCGGCGGTGGTGGGCTACCTGGTGATCGGCGGTCTGCTCGGATGGCTCAGGCGCCGCAGCCTGCAGGTCTTCGTCGGCTACCGGCTGGCGCTGGGCACCGTGCTGCTCGTGGTCTTCTAGCCGGCTCGTCCACGACCGCGAAAGGCAGCGCAGCGCGCCGCCGCGCCACTACTTGTGTGTGATCGCGAAATCATCGCGAAAGGATCGGAGAAGTTCGCCCAAATGCCACTTTAGGCCGCTAGCCTTCGTGAGAATTCTGGTTCTTGCGGAGGTAACGGGATATGGCGAGTGCGGTTCGTGCCTTGATACCTCCAGGACGAGAGGCCGCAGCCTCGTGAACTCACTCGTTCCCTTCGATCGAATCCTCGCGTTGCTGCATCGGGCCGCCTTCGACGACGTGCACTGGCCCGCCGCCACGGCCCTGATCGAACATGCCTGTGGCGCCACGGGAAACGTGCTGACAGTCTGCCAAAGCACCGGCAACGGGGTGCACGTCCACTTCGCCCGGTTGCTCTACGGCGGCGAGCCTCGACAGGACCTGGTGGACGAGTATTTCGACGTGTACCACGCCCACGACGAAGGGCCGCCCCGCCTCTCGGAGCGGCCCGTCGGCCAACTGGTCAATGTTCCCGACCTGTACACCCAAAGGGAGTTGAGGACGTCGGCGGCGTACAACGAGGGATGGGGCCGCGGCCACGGCCAGAACGGCTTGATTACGCGCCTCGACTGGGTGGACGGCCTGAGTGTGGTCTGGGCTATCGGCAACCCGATCGCAAGCGGCGGCTGGCAGTCGGATCAGCTCCGGTTGATCGAGTCGCTGCTGCCGCATATCCGCCAGTTCGTTCGCGTCCGTCAGGCGCTGGTTGGCGCCGATGCACTGAGCGCCGGTCTGGCCGGCCTGCTGGACAGCAGCCGGATCGGCGTCCTGCACCTGGACCGCAGTGGCCGCGTGCTGGCGGCGAACGCCCCGGCCCAGGGCATTCTGCGCCGCGGCCAAGGCTTGTTCGACCGCGACGGCGCCCTGCACGCTTCGCTGCCGGCGGATGACGGCCGTCTGCAGCGGCTGCTGAGAGGCGCGCTGCCGGTATTCGGGAACGAGACGCCGTCGAGGGGCGGCTCGATCAGGATCCAGCGGCCCTTGCTTCGGTCGCGGCTGGAGCTTCACGTACACGCCATCGACGCCGGGCAGGCGGACTTCGGGGGCCGCCGGGTGGCGGCCCTGGTGCTCGTGGTCGACCCGGAGAGCCGTCCGCGCATCGACCCGGTCCGGCTGTCGGTGTTGCTCGGCCTGTCGCCGTCGGAGGCCCGCGTGTCGGCGTTGTTGGCCGAGGGCCGTCCGGTGCGCGAGATCGCAGCGACCACGGGTTACAAGGAAAGCTACGTCCGCTGGCTTCTGAAACAGGTCTACAAGAGCCAGGGCGTATCCGGGCAGGTTGCCCTGGTGCAGCGAGTTCTGACGGCATACGCCTTCCCGAGGCGCTGACGATCGCGATGGGGGAGGCGCGCCTGGGACTGGTTCTGGCACTCGCGGCACTGGCGCTGCCGCAAGCCGCGGCTCAGGAACCCGGCCGCGGGGACGACCACGGGCCGGGCCGCACCTTCCGCGACGCTCTCGCCTCCGGCGGCGCCGGTCCCGAGATGGTCGTGATTCCGGCGGGCGCCTTCCGGATGGGTTGCGCATCGGGCGTGGACTGCTATCCCGGCCGGGAGGAGCCGGTCCGCGAGGTGACGATTCCGCGCCCGTTAGCGGTGGGCAGGCACGAGGTGACCTTCGCCGACTGGGACGCCTGCGTCGCCGCCGGCGGCTGCGGACACCGTCCGGACGACCGGGGCTGGGGCCGCGGCCGGCGCCCGGTGATCAACGTGTCGTGGCGGGACGCCCGGGAGTACGTGGCCTGGCTGTCGGAAGAGACGGGCGTCGCGTACCGCCTGCCGAGCGAGTCGGAGTGGGAGTACGCGGCCCGCGCCGGTTCGGGCGCGGCCTACAGTTGGGGCGACGAGGTCGCTTCGGGCCGCGCCAATTGCGGCGGTTGCGGCGACGAATGGTCCGGTCACACGGCGCCGGCGGGCTCGTTCCCGCCGAACTCCTGGGGTCTGCACGACCTGCACGGAAACGTGTGGGAGTGGGTGGAGGACTGCTGGCACGAGAGCCACGAGGGCGCGGCGGCCGACGGCGCCACGCGGCGGTCGGACGATTGTTCCCGCCACGCGCTGCGCGGCGGCGCCTGGGACGTCGGGCCGGAACTCGTCCGCTCCGCCTCCCGCTTCGGGCACGGTTCGGACATCCGCACCGGCTACCTCGGTTTTCGCGTCGCCCGGACGCTCGCTCCGTGAAGCCTCGCCTCGCGTCCACGTAGAACGGTCAGGTTCGCTTGACCGACTGCGTGGCTGACGTATACTTCCGCGCATGATGTACGTCACTCTTGGTCATGCACACCAAACTCACGCTGCGGCTTGACGACCGGCTGATCGCGCAGGCGAAGGACTATGCCCGGGATGCCGGCAAGTCACTCTCCCAGATCGTGGCCGAGTACTTCTCCGCGATCACTTCGCGGAACCAGCCGGACCACACCCAGACGCCGGCGGTGGCCGGGCTGCGCGGAGTGCTGAGGGGCGCCGGTCTGGAGGGCTTGAGCGACTACCACGCGCACCTTGAAGACAAGCACCTCTGAGAAGGCGAAGCGCATGAGGGTGCTCTTCGACACCAACGTGCTGATCGACTTCCTGCTCGACCGGGCGCCCTTCGCGGATGCTGCCGCCGATCTTCTCTCGCGGGCCGACCGCGGCCAGATTCAGGGGCTGGCTTGCGCCGACTCGTTCACGACGATCTTCTACCTGATGCAGAAGGCGCTCGGCCGGGAGGCGGCCAGGCAGCACATCTCGTCCCTTCTGTCCGTGCTCGACGTGACACCGGTGAACAGGGCGACTCTGGAGCACGCGGCCGAGAGCCGTCTGCGCGACTTCGAAGACGCGGTCGTCGTCGAGTCCGGAAGTCAAGCCGACGTGGACTGCATCGTCACGCGGAACGAACGGGACTTCGCCGGTTCGACCGTCACCGTGCATTCCCCGCGGGCGCTGTTGGCTCTGCTGGCCGAGTAGGCCAGGGCGGCCGGCCGGCGATCCGCCTCAGAACAGCAGCTCCACCAGCTCGCCGTCGATCGTCCGGATCGTCGCCCGGTCCGACGGCCACGCCGGTTCGGCGAGCGACGCTTCCCAGCGGTCGAGACGGCCGCGAAGGCGCGCCACCCGCCTGGGGAAGCGGCCGGCGAGATTCGCGCTCTCGGCCGGATCGTCCTCGAGGTCGTAGAGCAGCGTGACCTGTCCGTGGGGCGAGCGGACGGAGCCCGCGGCCGGCGCGACCAGGGCGCCGCCCGCGTCCGCGGCCGCCGGGCCGGCCCGGTTGATCTCCAGCAGCTTGAAGCGGCCCATGCGGACCGCCCGGTTGGGGCCCGCCCGCCAGAACAGGGCCTCGTGGGGGCGCCCGCGGGCGCGGCCGGTCAGATGCGGCACGAGGTCGACGCCGTCGAGCGCCATCGCACCGTGCCCCGCAGGCGGGACGCCGGCAAGCGCCGCGAAGGTCGCGAAGAAGTCCAGGCTGATCACCGGCTCGCGGTAGACGGCGCCGCCCGCGAGGCCGTTCGGCCAGCGCATGATGAGCGGCACCCGGATGCCGCCCTCCAGGAAGAAGCGCTTGAAGCCGCTGAACGGCGCGTTGCTGCAGCCCGTGTCGAGGTAGCCGACGCAGCCGTTGTCGCTGGTGAAGACGACCAGCGTGTCGCCGTCGACGCCCTCGCCGGCGAGCCGGTCGAGCACCGCGCCGACGCCGCGGTCCACCGACGACACCATGGCGGCGTAGGTTCGGCGGGCACCGGCCTCGACGTGGGCGACGGTCTCCAGGTCCTCTGTCGTCGCCTGCAGGGGCGTGTGCGGAGCGGTGTAGGAGAGGACGAGGAAGAACGGCCGGCCGGCGGCCGCGTGCCGGCCGATGAAGCCGGCCGCCTCGCGGGTGAAGGCGTCGGTCAGGTAGCCCTCGGCGGCGGCCGCTTCGCGCCCGCGCTGCACCGTGGCCCCGAAGTAGCCGCTGTCGCCGCCGAGCACGCCCATGAACTCGTCGAAGCCGCGCGACAGGGGATGCCGGTCCGGACTCCGGCCGAGATGCCACTTGCCGACGTAGCCGGTCGCGTAGCCCGCGCCGCGCATCAGGTCGCCGAGCGTCCGCTCCTCCGCCGCCAGCCCGAACCCGGCGTCGCGGCCGACCAGGTTGAACTCGTAGCCGTGCCGGTGCGGGTAACGCCCGGTGATCAGGCCGGCCCGCGACGGGCTGCACACCGCGGCCGCCGCGTAGGCGTCGGTGAAGCGAACGCCCCCGGCGGCAAGACGGTCGAGCCGCGGCGTGCGGTTGGCCTGGCTGCCGTAGCTGCCGAGGTCGCCGTAGCCGAGGTCGTCGGCGACGATCAGGACGACGTTCGGCCGCTCCGGCCGCTCGGTCCCGCCGGGGCCCGGCGCCCCGGGCGGCTCGGCCGGCGGGTTGGCGGCGCAGGCGGCGGCCAGGGCGCAGGCGAGGGCGGCGCCCGCCGGCTGCCTGCTAGCAGGCATAGCCGCCCAGCCGGTAGTCCTCCGCGTAGCGCCGGCGGAGCAGGTCCGTGCAGGCGGCGTCCGCCGCCTCGCCGGTCAGCGGTTCCGGCCGGGGGTTGAGCCGGGGCAAAGCCCGGTGCGGCATGCCCGTTCGCTCGCACACCGCCCGCCAGTCCGCGTCGATGCTCTCGAAGCGGCCGAGGAAGTCCGGCAGGCGTCCGCCGTCGTCGCGGATCTGCCGGTGCTGCGACAGCCAGTGCCGGTCGGCGAAGGCGTCCGCGCCGAACGGCGTCGTCAGCCAGCGGCAGAACTCCTCGAAGCTCATGCCGATGCGGAGTCCGTGGTACGGACGGATGAACCAGCGGTAGGCGTCGCGCTCGCTGCGCGCCAGCGTGTGCTTGTCGGCCCAGGCGGACAGGGCGCGGGTGGCCGGGTCGCGCAGGAACGCGAAGCGGAAGTAGCCGCGCGCCTCGGGGCGGCGCGCCAGCACCTCGCCGAGCGTGCGGCGCCGGAACAGCTCGGCGGCCGGGTCCGCCGCCCGCAGCGCCGCGGCCAGGCTCCGCGAGGCCGCCTTCGGGTTGCAGATCCAGAGAAAGCGGTAGCGCCTGGAGACGATCTTCTCGGCCCGCGTGTCCGGCCGGCGCCCGGCCGTCGTCACCAGCGCGCGGGCGGATTCGTGGTCTCCCTCGCGCGCCGCCGCCCGCAGCGCCTTCGCCACCTCGTGGTGTTCCGGCGTGTCCGAGGCCGACAGCGCCGCCGCCAGGCGGCCGTACCAGCGGTCCAGGGCCCGGCCGCCGAGGCCGGCCCCCGCGCATGGCGCCAGCGCCTCGAGCACCCGGCCGCCGCGCCGCGCGACCTCATGCGGATCTCCTCCGGTCACAGGGCGCCGGAGTCTAGCGCGGGCGCTCGCCGGTTTTTCTTGGGTTGCTTTCGCCCCCCCCCCCCCTAAATGGGAGGTCGAACGGTCTCTGAGATAGCAAGAAAAGGAAAGTGATTCGTGTCCGTAGTCCCACCCTGGTGTTGGGAAATGAACCTACAAAATGGGATATGACAAGCGCCTGATCCTTTCTGAAAGATACCGGAGCGATGCGGGCGAACCGGTTGCTCCCCCTGACATCTCGAACACGTCTTGTCGCGTTCCTCTGCGCGCTGATCTGCCTGTCGCTGACGGCGCAGGCGGCGGCGCAAACGGAACTCCACATCGTACGCTCCACCTCCGAGTCGGGAACCTCGAAGGTGGAGGGTTCGAACCTGGTCTTCGACGTGGGCGTGGCTGGTTCCAGTAGCCCTTCCTCGGACCTGACGGTCAACCTCACGGTGGCGGAGGGAACCGGCGAGGATTTCGTGGCGGCCGGGAACGAGGGCCAGAAGACGCTGACTTTCTCCATGGGCACATCCACCACGACCTTCACCGTCGCGACGGTGAACGACTCGACGGTCGAGTCGGACGGAACCGTGACGGTGACGCTGAACTCGGGCACCGGCTACACCGTGGACAGCAACTTCGCCTCGGCCTCCTGGACCGTGACGGACAACGACGTCGGTTTGAGCAGCGTCGCCTTCCACGGAACGCCGGCGGCGGGCCAGGACGACAAGTACAAGATCGGCGACACGGTGACGGCGCGGGCGACCTTCTCCGGTGCGGTCGACGTGACGGGCAGTCCGACCCTGGAATTGCTGCTCGCGACGGGCACGACGAGGACCATGACGGCGAGCGCCGCGACCAACACGACGACCGTCGACTTCACCTACACGGTGGCCGCGGGGGACGTTTCCGCCGGGCTCAGCATCGGGGCGAACAAGTTGAGCGTCCCGACGGGGTCGACGATCGTCCTGACGGGAACCACGAGCAATGCCGTGGTCACCCACTCCGCGGTGGCGGTGGACACGGACCGCAAGATCGACGGCGTCAAGCCGACGTTCACGAGCGCGACGGTGGACGGCACGACGCTGAAGGTGACCTTCAGCGAAGCGCTGCGTTCGGCGTCGAGCAGTTGGTTCACGGTGAGCTGGACGGCGACTTCCACCAAGACGAGCGTTGGGCAGTCGGCGGACGCGTCGATCAGCGACAAGGTGGCGACGGTGACTTTGCAGAAAGAGGTTCCCGCCGGCGTGTCAACGCAGTTGGCCCACGGAAGCCCTGGCACCGGCAACGCCGCCAGGGACAAGGCTGGTAATGCCGCCGACGACTTCAGCGGCAAACCGGTGACCAACCTGCAGGGGTTCACCGCGCCGGCCTTCGACGACGGCGACGACGTGACGTTCGAGATCGCGGAGAACAACGCCGACGCGGCGTCCGTCGGCACGGTGTCGGCGACGGACGGCGACGGCGACACGCCGACGTTCTCGCTGGCGAACAGCGGCGACCACGCCTCGTTCACGATCAACTCCTCCAGCGGCGAGATCAAGGTGGCCTCCGGGACGACGCTCAACTTCGAGGCGAAGGACGAGTACACGATCACGGCGCAGGTGACCGACGGCGAGGACGCCAACGGCAACGCGGAGACGACGGCGACGATCGACGACACGATCACGGTGACGATCGAGGTCACGAACGTGCTGGAGCCGCCGGCCCGGATGGCCGCGCCGACGGTGACTTCGGCATCGCCGACGGCGCTCACCGTGACCTGGACGCCGCCGTCGGAGACGGGGGCCAAGGCGATCACGAGCTACCGCGTGCGCTACTTCCAGGGGGCCGCGGACCCGGACAACAACAGCGAATGGACCAACGCCGGCACGACGTTCACGGCGTCGACGAGGACCACGGACATCGGCGGCCTGACGCCGGGCAAGCTGTACCGCGTCCAGACCCGCGCGCGGGCCGACGGCGGGAGCCCCTGGTCGCCCTCCGGCCTCTTTACGACACCGCTGGGGAGGGTGAGAGCGATCCTGGTGTCGTCAAAGGCGCCGGGAGGGCAGAACTTCGCCTACAAGATCGGCGACACGGTGACTGTAGCGTTGGCGTTCGATTCCTTCGTGACGCTGACGGGCGACCTGGTCGCGAAGCTGCTGCTGGCGTCGGGCGTCGAGAGGAACGCCACGTTCACCGACACCTCCGGCACTGCGCGGAAAACGATGCTGCTCAGCTATACGGTGCAGGCGGGAGACACCTCGTCGGGGCTCGGTTTCGCGGCGAACAAGGTGTCCCTGAGGACGGCGACGTCGACGATCGTCACCACGGGAACCTCGGTGGCGCCGAGCTTGGCCCACCCGGCGGTCGGCGCGAGCACGAGCCAGAAGGTGGACGGCGTGCTGCCGACGGTCCAGAGCGCGACGGTCGAGCAGGACGAGCTCAGGGTGACCTTCGCCGAGGCGATGAAGACGTCGGGCACCAAGCCGGCGAGCAGCATCTTCACGGTCTCGGCGACCAAGGACGGGGCCACCACGACGATCAACGGCGCGTCGTCGGCGGTGACGATCAGCGGTTCGACCGTGACGGCGGCGCTCTCTTCCTCGGTGGACCACCTCGCGACGCTGACGGTTGCCTATGCCGTGCCGACGGCGAACGCGCTGGCGGACGCGGCGGGCAACGAGGCGGCGGCGTTTTCGAACCAGTCCGCGACGAACGACGTCGGGAACACGTCGCCGTCCTTCGACGACGGCGCCACCGCGGCCTTCTCGATCGCGGAGAACAACGCCGACCAGGCGGTCGTGGGCACGGTGTCGGCGACGGACAACGACGGCGACACGCCGACGTACTCGCTGGCGAGCGGCGGCGACAACGACTCGTTCACGATCGACTCCGGCACCGGCCAGATCAAGGTGGCGTCCGGGACGACGCTGGACTTCGAGACGCAGGACGAGTTCACGATCACGGCGCGGGTGACCGACCGCGAGGACGACGACGGCAACACGCAGACGACGCCGACGCAGGACGACACGATCACGGTGACGGTCACCGTGACCAACGTGGAGGAGCCGCCGGGGGTGCCGACGGGCCTGTCGGTGACCGCCGCTTCCACGACGGCCCTGAATGTGACATGGGTCGCGCCGACTTCGACGGGCGCCAGGGCGATCAACGACTACGACGTGCGCTACTTCGCGGGGAGCGCCGATCCCACCGATCCGAACGACTGGATCGAGGAGGGGGAGACCGGCGGCTTCAACCACACGGGCACCGCGGTCAGTGCGGTCGTTGGGAGCCTGACGCCCGACACGACGTACCGGGTGCAGGTACGGGCCGGGGGCGACGGCGAGGGCGCCTGGTCGGCGTCCGGCTCCGCGAAGACGAAGCTGCCGAAGATCACCGGCGTCGCCTTCGTGGGAAGTCCGGCAACGCATCAGGGCAACTGGTACGGGATCGGCAACACGGTGCGGGCGCGGGCGACCTTCGACTACGCGGTGGACGTGACCGGAGATCCGATACTGGAGTTGTGGCTGTTCAGGGACCACCAGAACAGGGACGTCACGAAGAACATGACGTTCGACACGCACGGGGACAGGACGAGCACGACGACGGTGGACTTCATCTACACGGTAGCGGCCCTGGACGTCTCGGGCGGACTCCGCATCGATGCGAACAAGCTGAGCCTCCCGGCGTCGGTGAAGATCACGGCGGCCGGCTTCGCGACGAAGAATGCCGTCATCACCCACGGTGCGGTCGCCGTGGACACGAGCCGCAGGATCGACGGCACCGGGCCGCGACACAACAGCGCGGTCGTCAGGGACAACAAGTTGCAGGTGACCTTCAACGAGGACATCAACGAGAACGTGACGGCGCCGGCGAGCAGCGTGTTCACGGTGAAGGGAACGAACAATGGCACCGCGTTCACGATCAACGGCGGCACCGCGGCGGTGACCGTCAACGGAAGCCTGGTGACGGCGACGCTTGCTTCCTCGGTGGCCGCGACCGCGACCGGGCTGACGGTGGAGTATGCCGTGCCGGCGAGCAACGAGCTGGTGGACAAGGCGGGCAACGCGGCGGCCGCCTTCACGGGCCTGTCAGCGACGAACAACACGCATACCTCGCCAAGCTTCACCGCCGGCGCATCGACCGAGTTCATGATCGCGGAAAACAACGCGGCCCAGGCTGTCGTGGGCTCGGTGTCGGCGTCGGACCTGGACGGGGACACGATGACCTGGTCGCTCGCGAGCGGCAGCGACAGCGCCTCGTTCACGATCAACTCCGCCAACGGCGAGATCAAGGTGGCGTCCGGAACGACGTTCGACTACGAGACGAAGGACGAGTACACGTTCACGGCCCAGGTGACCGACGGCGAGGACTCGAACGGTACGGCGGAGGGGACGCCGACGATCGACGACACGATCGCGGTGACGGTCACGGTGACGAACGTCGAGGAAGTGCCTGGCGCGCCGCACGGGCTGAGGGCGACTCCCACCGCGACGAGCGTCGAGGTGAGCTGGGTCGCGCCCACGACCACGGGGGGCGGGTCGGTGACCGACTACGACCTGCGTTACTCGACGGGGGCCGGGCCGCCGCAGAACGACGACGACTGGATCGAGGAAGGGGAGGCCGGCGGCCACACGCACACGGGCCCGGCGCTCCAGTCGACGGTCGAGAACCTGACGCCGGGCACGAGGTACCACTTCTCGGTGCGGGCGGAGGGCGACGGCGAGGGTCCATGGTCGTCGGCGGTCACCGCGACGACGACGCTGCCGACGGTGAGCAGCGTCGAGTTGACGAGTACGCCGGAGGAGAACCGCAGCTACGACACGGGCGAGTTCGTGCGCGCGCGGGTGACGTTCGACGACGCGGTGGACGTGACGGTCGGTCCGGTGTTGACGCTGCAGCTCGGCGCCGGCGAGACGAGGGAGATGACGTTCGACCCGGCGGGAGGAACGACCGGCACGACGACCGTCGACTTCACCTACTCGGTCGTGGAGGGAGACGTCTCGAGGGCGGGAATCGCCTTCCCCGAGAACGCGCTGGGCGCGGGTACGGGGGCGATCCAGGTGGCCGGATCGACGACGTCCGCCGACCTGACGCACCCGGCGGTGGCCGCGAACTCGGACCACCGGGTGAACTGGACGGCGCCGCCGCCGGCCCCGCCGGGAGGGGGAGGCGGTCCTCCGCCGCCGCTTGCCGAGCCGCCGCTGGCGGAGGACGATCCGCCGCAGGCGAACGGCCCGGAGGTGACCCTGACCTTCGACCGGCCCCTGGACCCGGCATCCGTGCCCGATCCATCGGACTTCACGGTCACGGTGACGCTCGCGGCGTCCTCGGCCGCCTCGGCGGCGACGGACCCCGAGACGGTCGCGGCCGCGCAGGAAGGGGAGTACCGGGTGACCGAAGTGTCGATCAGCGGTTCGACGGTTCGGCTCACGATCTCGCCGCCGATCCCGGCGGGCGCCAGCGTCAGCGTGCAGTACACGAAGGGCGCCAACCCGCTGCGGGTCTCGGACGGACAGCCGACGCCGACCTACCGGGAGGTGCCGGACTTCGAGGAGGAAGTGACCAACGAGACGCCGTCCGGCGGCGGCGAACCCGAGCCCACGAACAGTCCGCCGGTCGCCGACGCCGGTGAGGATCTGGAGGTCGCTCCGGGGGCCCGCGTCGAGCTGGACGGCACGGGGAGTTCGGACCCGGACGGCGACGAACTGACGTTCCTGTGGACGCAGACGGGCGGCGAGGAAGTCACGCTCGAGGGCGCGGACAGGGCGCGTCCTTCGTTTGCCGCGCCGCAGGCAGCCGGCACGCTGACGTTCGCCCTGGTCGTCAACGACGGAAGCGCCGACAGTGAACCGGACACCGTGACGGTATCGGTGAGCAGATCGATGCCGGTCGCCGACGCCGGGGAGGACCTGGAGGTCGATCCGGGCGCGCTCGTCGAGCTGGACGGCACGGGGAGTTCGGACCCGGACGGCGACGAGCTGACGTTCCGGTGGACGCAGACGGGCGGCGACGACGTGACGCTCGAGGGCGCGGACACGGCGCGGCCTTCGTTCACGGTGCCTCAGGCCGCGGTCGCGCTGACGTTCTCGCTCGTCGTGAACGACGGAACGGCCGACAGCGAACCGGACGAGGTGACGGTGTTGGTGCGGGACCTGATGCCGAGCTTCGGCGACGCCGAGATCGGCACCAAGCGGTTCCTTGCGAATCAGCCGGCCAGGCCGCGGGTTCTGCCGGCGGCGAGCGGCGGCAACGGCGCGCTGACCTACACGCTCGAGCCGCTGCCCGCCGGGCTGGAGTTCGACGATTCCTCGCGGCGCCTTCACGGCACGCCGACAGCCGCGGGCCGCTTCACGGTGACCTACAGCGCGACGGACATCGACGGCGATGTCGCGAGTCTCGAGTTCCTGATCCGCGTCTTCGACAACCGGCCACCCACGGCCGACGCCGGCGAGGACCTGGAGACCGACCCGGGCGAGCGCGTCGAGCTGGACGGCACGGGGAGTTCGGACCCTGACGGCGACGAGCTGAGCTACGCCTGGCTTCAGACCGAGGGCGAGACGGTCACGCTCGAGCAGCCGTTGTCGGCGCGGCCGGCGTTCACGGCGCCGGTGCAGCCGGGGATGTTGACCTTCTCGCTCACGGTCAAGGACGGCATGGCGACCAGTGAGCCGGACGAGGTCGCCGTACGCGTTCGCGACCTGGCGCCGACCTTCGGCGGCGCCACGGTTCAGGCGTTGACGCTGGTCCAGGGTCGTGCGATCGACCCGGTCGAGTTGCCGGAGGCGACCGGAGGCAACGGCGCGCTGACCTACAGCCTGACGTCGTCGCCGATGGGCCTTGCCGGTCTCGACTTCGACCTTCCGACCCGGACGTTGTCGGGCACGCCAACGGCGACGGGCGCCTGGACGTTCACGTACCGGGTCGAGGACGCCGACAATCACCGCGGCGACAGCGACGCGGCGCTGATGATCTTCCGGGTCACCTCGGCGCCGCCGACGGCGGAGCGCAGGGCGGTGCTGGAACAGACGCTGGCTTCCGTCGGCAGGACGGCGCTGAACAGCGCCGTCGACGCGATCGGCGCCCGCTTCTCGTCCACCGGGACACCGCGGTCGAACGTGACGATCGCCGGCCGGCAGTTGACCGGCGGCGGTCCGGGCATCGCCGGACGCCAGGGCGGCGGCCTGGGCGGCTACGGCGGCCCGGGCGGACCCCGGGGCTTCGGCCTCGGCTTCGGGCAAGGTCCGGGCCGTGGCTTCGGCCAGGGTTCCGGCCAGGGCTTCGGCGGCCCGGGTGCGCTGCGAACCGACGCCGACAGCCTGCTGCTCGGCAGTTCGTTCGAGTGGTCGTTCGGCGGCGGCGCCGAAGAGGCGGGCGAGGGCGACGAAGAGGCCGGACCGCGGCTCTGGTCGGTCTGGGGCCGCGGCGACCTGAACTCGTTCAACGGCCGTCCCGAGCAGGACTCCCGTTTCGAGGGCGATCTCCGCACCGGCTACGTCGGCGTCGACGTCCAGTCCGGCAGGTGGCTGGCGGGCGTCGCCGTGTCCAGGGGCTCCAGCGAGAGCGACTACAGCTTCGGCGGCGGCGACGCCGACTTCGAGCGCGGCGGCCTCGACACCTCGCTCACCACGGTCCATCCCTACGGTCGCTGGAAGCTCTCCGACACGGACGAGCTCTGGACCGTGCTGGGCCTCGGCTGGGGCGACGCGACGCACGTCACTGGAGACGCCGCGGACCGGCCCGAGAGCAGCGATCTCTCGATGTACATGGCCGCCGGCGGCCTGCGCAAGGCACTGGCCGCATTCCGCGGCGTCGATCTGGCGCTGCGGGCCGACGCCGGCCTCGCCCGGCTGGAGACGGACGGCGGTTCCCGGGCGGTTGACGGCCTGAGCGCCGGGAGCTGGCGCATGCGCGCGGGGGTCGAGGCGTCGCGGAGCTGGATGGTGACGGGGGGCGGCGTGGTGACTCCCTTCGTCGAACTCGCCGGCCGCTATGACGGCGGCGACGGCGCGACGGGACTGGGCGTCGAGGTGGCCGGCGGCGCGCGCTACGGCAATGCCCGCTTCCAGGTCGAGGCCCGCGGCCGCATGCTGGCCCTGCACAACGAGAGCGGCTACGAGGAAAGCGGCGTGAGCGTCAGCGCCCGGATGGCGCCGAAGGCGAACGGCGAGGGCCTGTCGATGGAGCTCGGGCCGCGCTGGGGCGCTCCGGTCGGCGGCGCCGAAACCCTCTGGCAGGAGCAGTTGCCGCGGCACCAGGGCGGCGCCTTCGGCTCCGCCGGCGGACGTGGCGGCCACGGGGTCGACGCGGCTCTCGGCTACGGCTTCCTCTTGCCGGCGTTCCAGGGCGTACTGACGCCCTTCGCCGAGGCCGCCTTCGCGGGCCAGGGAAGACGGTACCGCCTTGGCACCCGCTTCATCGTCGCGCCCATCGAACTCCAACTCGAACTCGCCGGCGAGCAGGTGGAGGCGGCCGGGAACGTGCCGGGTCAACGCCGGTTCGCGTTCAACCTGCGCTTCCGCTTCTGAGGGCGCGAACGCGCGGCGGGACGGCCCGATGATCAAGCTGCCGCCGGTCTCGGTGATCGTTCCCGCGCGCGACGCCGAGGCGACTCTCCCGGCGGCGCTCGAGTCCATCCTCGCCCAGGACTACGAATCGGGCTTCGAGGTCATCGTCGCCGACGGTTCGGAGAGCGACGGCACGCGCCAGTTCGTCGGCGGCGACTTCCCGGGCGTGCGCGTGGTCGCCAACCCCGACGGCTCGATCCCGTCCGGTCTCAACCGGGCCCTCGCGGCGGCGCGCCATCCGGTGATCGCCCGCTGCGACGCGCGAGCGGCCTTGCCGCCGGGCTACCTGACCCGGGCGGTCGCCGCCCTGTTCCGCACCGGCGCCGCCAACGTCGGCGGCCGGGTCCGGCCGACCGGCTCGACGTTCTTCGAGAGGGCCGTGGCGCTGGCCACGAGCGCGCCGATCGGCGCCGGCGACGCCCGCTACCGGGTAGGCGGACCGGAGGGTCCGGTCGACACGGTGTTTCCCGGCGTGTTCCGGCGGTCGGCGCTCGAAGCCGCGGGCGGCTGGGACGAGTCGCTGCTGCGCAACGAGGACTACGAGCTGAACTGGCGGCTGCGCGAGTGCGGCGGCATCGTGTGGTTCGATCCGGGCCTTGCCGTCGCGTACCGGCCGCGCGGCAGCCTGGCGGCGCTGGCGCGGCAGTACTTCGACTACGGGCGCTGGAAGCGTGCCGTTCTCGCGCGCCACCCGCGTTCCTGGCGGTTGCGGCAACTGGCGCCGCCGCTGTTGCTCGTGGCGCTGGCGGCTTCGGCAGCGCTGGCCGCGGCGGCGGGTGTGATCATGGCATTCGCGTCGACGGAGTCGGGGACCGGCACGGCGCTACTCTACGCGGCGGCGGCGTGCCCGCTTGGCTACGCCCTGCTGCTGCTCCTGGGCGCGGCGGCCGTCGGCCTGCGCCGAAGACGTCCGGAGGCGGGTCTCGTGCCGCTCGCGGCGGCGACGGTCCACCTTGCCTGGGCGGCCGGGTTCTTCGCCGGGCCGCCCAGGCGCGCGACAGGCGGATGAAGCAGGGGGTCGGTCTCCAGGCGCTGGAGCGCCCGTTGCGCCTTGCCGTGTTCGCCGGTATCGCGCTGCTGCTCCTGACGCCCTTCGTGGTCACCACGAGCACCATCTTTCCCTTCATCGTCGGCAAGGCGCTGTGGTCCCGCTCGATCATCGAGGTGGTGTTCGCGCTCTGGGCGGTGCTGGCGATCGTGGACTCCCGCTACCGGCCGCCGAGGTCCTGGCTGCTGGGCCTGCTCGGGGCGGGCTTCGCCGTCTCGCTGGTTTCGGCGGCCTTCGGCGTGAGCCCGCTGCGCAGCGTGTGGTCGACCTACGAGCGCATGCAGGGGCTGGTCGACGCGGCGCACTGGCTGGCGCTCGCGGTGGTTCTGGTTTCCGTGCTGCGGACGCGCGCGGCGTGGCGGGCGCTGCTTGCCGGCGTCGCGGGAACGGGCGCAGCGATGGCCCTGGTTGTCGTCGGTCTCGGGCTCGACGTGCATGTTCCTCTCTACGGTGGACTGCCGGAGCTCGATCCCCCGCGCATCGGCGGCCCCCTGGGCAATCCGACCTTTCTCAGCGGCTACCTGGTCGTGAGCCTCATGGTGGCGCTCGGCCTCGCGGTCCACGCCTGGCTCGCCGTCCGGGCCGCCGCGGCCGCTGCCGGCGCCTCGCCGCCCGGCGCCGGGGCGGCGAACCCGGCCACGCCGCGGCATGCGAGCGCGAGGGAGCGGAAAGCGTGGCAGCGCCGCGCGCGCGCCGCCCAGCGCCATGCCCCCGCGGAGCGGCCCGCGTCCTCCGGCTCACCGAGGGCCGCCTTCGCACTTTGGGCGCCGGCGGCGGCCCTGATGCTCTGGGCGATGACGCTCGCGGGCTCGGTCGGCGGGTTCGCCGGCCTGTTCGCGGCCCTGGCTTTCCTGGCCGTCGCCGGCGCGTTCCGGGCGCGCGGGCGCTTGCGGATGTTTGCCGCCGGCGCGCTCGTCGTCCTGCTGGGCGTCGCGGCGGCGGCCGGACTGCGGGCCACGGCCGGGGACCGGAGCGCGGGGTACCTGCCCGACCATCCGGTGGCGCGCTACGTGCTATCGACACACGTCACCCGCCCCGGCGTCCAGAGCCGTCTCGCCGCCTGGAAGGCGGGACTCGGGGGCTTCGCGGAGCGTCCGGCGCTTGGCTATGGTCCGGAGAACTTCATCGACGTCTTCGGCCGGCACGTTTCGGGCTACGGCGCCTTCGCCGAGCCGCACGACCGGGCCCACGGCAAGCTGGTCGAGGTGGCCGCGACGACGGGCGTGGCCGGCGTTGCCGCCTGGCTGGCGATGTGGGGGCTCGCGCTGCTGGCGGTCTGGCGCGCCGCCTGGCGGCTGGAGGCGCCTGAGCGGGCGCTCGTGCTGTTCGCGGGCGCGGGGTTGGTGGGTTACCTGGCACAGGCGCAGTTTCTGTTCGACACGCCAACCGGGTCGCTGCAGGCCGCGCTGCTGCTCGCCTTCGCGGCGGGACTGGAAGGTGTCGCGTTCGGAGATGCCCGGCGGTTCCGGCTTCCCGGGTGGCTGCGGGACCGCTGGCGGGCGCTGCGCGGGCTCAAGGCGGCGCGCGTCGCCCTTGCGGCGGCGGCGCTCGCCGCTACGGTCGCCGGGCTCACGGTCCACCGGTCTGTTCTTGCCGCGGCCGGCGTCGAGCACGTGCCCGACGAGTCCCGCCCGCTCGAGGTTCTGGCGGACGCCATCGACGGCTTCCCGCCGCTGGCGGACGTGCACCGGCGGTTGCTGCTCGAGGGCCTCGCGCTGGAGTGGTCGCGGATTCGCGCGGAGGACGGCGCCCGCGCCCGCCGTCTCCTGGAGCTGGCGGCGCGGGAGGCCGCGGAGGCCGAACGCGCGAGGACGGCGGAGTGGCGGATCCACCACGGCGCGGCGCGGGTGTTCGCTACCGCCGCTTCGACCGATCCTGAGCATCAGGGAGAGGCGGAGCGGTTCCTGGCCAGTTCGCGGGTTCTTGCGCCGAACCGCCCGTTGTTCGTCGCGCCGCTGCGTCCGCCCGATTCGCTCACCGGGGCGCGTCGGGCGGACGGTCGCTACGAACTGCGCTGGCGCTGGCCCGAGTCGGCCGGCTACGTCGCGATCGAGGAGTTCGGCGGCGGCGCTCCCCGGCGGTTCGTTCTCCACGCCTACGATTCCGCGCGGACCTCGTTCGTCCTGCCCAACGGTCGCGAGCCGGGCGTGCGGCGCTACCGCATCAAGGCTTGCTGGTTTCCCGGCCAGTGCAGCGCCACCGCCGAGTGGCCCGCCGCCGGGCAAGGGAGCGACGGATGAGCGGGCGCGAGGCCTGGAAGCGGCCCTTCGATCTCGCCTTCCTGACACTCGCGTCTCTGCTGCTGTTTCCGCTCTGGCTCCTGCTCGGCCTCGCGATCGCCGCCGCCATCCGCCTCGACGACGGCGGGCCGGTGCTGTTCCGCCAGGCGCGGCTGGGCCGCGGCGGCCGGGTCTTCGAGATCCTCAAGTTCCGGACGATGGCCGTCGACGCCGAGGAGCGGTTCGGACCGCAGTGGGCGGCCTGGAACGACCGCCGGGCGACCCGCGTGGGCCGGGTGCTGCGCCGCTTTCATCTCGACGAGCTGCCGCAGGCGGTCAACGTGCTGAGGGGCGAGATGAGCCTGGTCGGTCCGCGTCCCGAGCGTCCCGGCAGGGCCGCGCGGATCACCCGCTCGGTGCCGGGATTCCCGGAGCGTCTGACCGTGCGTCCGGGTATCGCCGGGCTCGCCCAGGCCCGGGGCGGGCACGACATCGAGCCGCGCGACAAGCTGCGCTACGACCGGCTCTACATCGAGGCGATGAGTCCCGGCCTCGACCTGAAGCTCTGCATGACCTGCCTGGCGCGGGCGCTGCGGGCCTCCCCGGCACGAGCCCGTCGCGGCTGGGCTGCCCGCCCGGCGCGGCCCGCCGTACCTTCCGACCACGATTCCGCCGGTGTCCACGGTTCGCGGACCGGGGGCTGAGGCGGCGGTGGGGGGCGCACCGCTGTCCGCCGCCGTGCGCGGCAACGACTGGCGCGCGGTCGAGCTACCGGAGTTGGAGGCGTTCGTCCCGGCGCTGCCGCTGAGCGTCGTCGTCCCCTGTTTCGAAGCTCCCGAGGCGCTGGAATTGACGCTCGCGGGCCTCGAAGCGCAGAGCTACCCGAGGGACCTGTTCGAGGTGATCGTCGTGGACGACGGTTCGTCGCCGCCGCTCGCGGTTCGCGGCCCGGAATCGCTCGAGGTGAGGCTCCTGCGCCGGGAAGAACGCGGCTTCGGGCTCGCGGCCGCGCGCAACGCCGGGGCGCGGGCGGCGGCGCACGGTGTCCTCGTGTTCCTGGACGGCGATGTCATCCCCGAAGCTGGTCTGCTCGCCGCCCACGCCCGGTGGCATCACTGCGTGGTGGACGCGTTGACCCAGGGCTTTTGCGGCTACGTGTCGGCGGCCGGGCTCGACGCGGCCGCGATCCGCGGGCGGACCGGCTCGCTCGCGGGACTGCTGGCCGGCCGGCCCTGGGACCCGCCCTGGTTCGAGCGCCACATGGCCCGGACGGACGACCTGACGTCGGACCACGAGGACCTGTTCCGGGCCGTGACCGGCAACAACTTCGGGATCCGCAAGGCGTTCTTCGAGGAAACGGGCGGCTTCGACGAGTCCTTCGACCGCTACGGCGGCGAGGACACCGAGTTCGGCTACCGGGTCTGGTGCCGGGGCGGCCTGCTGGTTCCGGTTCGCGAGGCGTTCGGCTGGCACCAGGGCCGTTGGGGAGAGGGCCGCGGACGCAAGGAGCGCGACCAGGATCTCCAGGCCGCGAAGCTCGCGGAGTTGATCCCGGATCCGGGCTTTCGCCGGCACGGCCGCGGGCCGGGCTTCGCGGTGCCGCGTCACGTTGCCGTCATCGACGCCGGAGACTCGCCGGCGAAGTGCCTGCGCGAGGTCGCGGAGCGTCTGCTGGCGAACCCCGGGGACGACCTCGCGGTGCGGATCGAGGCGCCCGCCGGCCGCGACGATGGCGACCGCCTTTGGCGGGTTCTGAGCGCGGATCCGCGGATCACCGGCGGGCCGGTGGGGACGGCCCTGGAGCGCTACCCGCACTCGCCGTTCCACATCGCGATCCCGGCCGGCGTCATGCCGCCCCGTGGCCTGACGGGGAAGCTGCGCGCGGCGCTGGGTCGCGGAGCCAGGGCCGAGGTCTTCCTGCCGGACGGCGCGCGGATCGTCATCACCCGAACCTGGGCGCTCCACCGCGCGCGTCGCGCCGGCGGACGCGCCGAGGACTATGGGGAGTCGGCCACCGTTCGCGCCTCCCGCTTCCGTTTTCTCGCAGGCCGTTCCGCCGCCCGGCGCGTTCCCCGCGCGCGCCGGCGGCGGGGCGGTCGGGCCGCGGCCGCGCGAATCCGGGACGAGGTCCGGCAGGTGCGCGGAAGGGCGGGGCTGCGCCGGTTTGTCGCCTGGCTCGCTTCGGCTCTGCGCTGGCGGCTGCGTGAACTGCGCGATCGCGCCGCGAGCGGCGCGGTGGCCGGCCGGAGATCGGGGCGCTGATCTCCCACCGGCACCGGTGTATCTACGTCAAGGTCCCGAAGTGCGCCAGCACGGCGATCCTGGAGTGGTTCGCCGTCCACGGCGGCGGCTGGCACAGCTACCGCCCCGACTGGTACGGAGGCCTGCTGGCTCAGCGCGGCCGGGATCTGGCCCGGCTGATCAACCTCTACCCCGACTATTCCACCTTCTCCTTCGTCCGCAATCCCTACGCCCGCTTCGTGTCCATCTGGCGGCACGCGAGGCGAGTGGCGGCCTCGCGGAAGCGCCTCTCTCCGGATTGGCCCGGTCCGGAGCGCTACGGCAGCCTGGGGGAGTTCGCCGAACTCTGCCGGGAGCTGCGCGCGGACTTCCGGAACCGGTGGGGCCGCGACGCCCGCGCCTTCTTTCGCGGCAACGCCGCGCGGAGGTACGGTCCCGCGGGAATCGAGCTGCGCCACCTGCGCTTCGTCGTCATCCACATGGCGCCGCAGACCGACTTCCTGCCGGACTGCAACCCCGAGAACCTGTTCGGGGTGCGCCGCGTCAACGCCGATCCGCTTTCGTTCATCGGCGCGGTGGAGACGATGGAGGTGGACTTCGCGCGGCTTGCAGCGACGCTGGGGCTGCCGGGCGACCGGCTGCCGGTGCGCAACGCCTCGGGAACGGACGGCGGCGGGTGCTACGCGGAGCAGTACGACGGCGCGGCGCGCCGCCTGGTCGAGGAGATCTACGCGGAAGATCTCGCGTTCACCGGCTGCGCGTTCGACGGAGCGCGTTCCGCGCCGGCCCGGTTGTTGGAGCGTGCCGGCGAGCGCCCTGTCCGGCGCCGTAGCCCGCGCACCCTGCCGGCGCGCGCGTGGCGAAGGCTGGCGGCGCTTGAGATCAAGGCCGAGGAACGCCTCGTCCGCTGGCCGCCCGCGGTACGCCTGTTTCGCCCCTTCAGGGTTCTGCGGGGTTTCGCCCGGTGAGCAGTCCGTGCCGACATCTGCGAGCCGCACGGCGAGACGGCCTGCCTCCAGGACTCTCGCGGACGCTGCTTGCGGCTCCGTCCCTGGTGTTCTGGGCGGCCACGGCATCTGCGCAGCCCGTCATCGAGGCGCCGGCGGTTCCGGGTCTGGCGCCGCTGAGCGACGTGCCCGTGCTGGCAACGCTGCCCATCGACGCCGCGGTGGCGGTCGCCGCGTCCAGCGTGGAGAGTCCGGCGGGGAGCCCGGTCCGGTTCGCCGAGCCCTTCGCGGTGGAGGCGGGAACTGCCAGCCACGGGCGCTGGGAGACCGGCAGCGATGGACGGTACGCGGTTTGGCGGTTGCGGGTGGTTTCGGAAGGGGCGGTGTCGCTCAACCTGGGCTTCGGTCTCTACCGGATGCCGCCGGGCGGCCGACTGCGGATACACACGCCGGACGGCCGCGGGGTCGTCGGTCCGTTCACCGAGGCGGACAACGAGGCGCACGGCGAGCTTTGGACGCCCGTCCTGCCGGGCGACGAGGCGGTGATCGAGGTCGTGGCGCCAGTCGACCGGATCGGGGATCTGGTCCTGCGGCTGGACACGGTCAACCGGGGTTTCCGCGACCTGACGGACGTCTCATTCCCAATCCACGGCTCCTGCCACATCGACGTGACGTGCAGCGAGGGGGACTCCTGGCGCGACCAGATCCGCAGCGTGGGGCACTTCACGACGAGCGGCGTCTATGCCTGCTCGGGGGCGCTGGTGAACAACACGGCGGAGGACGGCAGGATGTTCTTCCTGACGGCGGCCCACTGCTTCACGGACCCGAGCGCGCAGGCGGCGAGCGTGGTCGTGTACTGGAACTACCAGCGGCCGGCCTGCGGGACCGGAACGGCCGACCGCAACGACAGCCAGAGCGGGGCGGCGCTTCGCGTCTTGCGTCGCGATTCCGACATCGCGCTGCTGGAGCTGGACGACGAGCGGGACCCGACGCACGATCTCCATCTGGCGGGCTGGGAGACGCGTTCCTCCGCGCCGGCTTCGGCTGTGACCATTCACCATCCGAACATCCACTTCAAGTCGATCAGCATCGAGAACGATCCTCTGACGCGCACGCGTGAGAACGAGCATTCTCCCACCGGAAACGGCAGGTTCTGGCGAGTGGCGGACTGGGACTCGGGCTCGGTCGCGAACGGGTCGTCGGGCTCGCCGTTGTTCAACGGAAACGGCCGCGTGGTCGGGGCGCTCGCGTCAGGGAGAGCGCGCTGCGGCAACAGCGAGGCGACCTGGGCCGGAGCGCTGTCGGCGGCGTGGACCTCCGCCGACGGTAGCTCCGCGAAGCAGCTCTCGGACTGGCTCGATCCCGGCGGTACGAAGGCGAGTTCGCTCGGCGGCCTGGACGCGAACGCGCCGCGCCGCCTCCGCGCCCTCGATGACAAGGCGCTGAAGACGCCGGCCGTGGGCGAGGCGGGCGAGCCGTTGACCGTCGATCTTGCCCCGTTCTTTCGGAGCTACGGCGCCCTGACCTACCGGGCGTCGTCGTCGGACGAATCGGCGGTGACGGCGTCGGTATCGGGCTCCTCGGTGAGCCTGACGCCGGTGTCCGCGGGCAGTTCGACGATCACGGTGACCGTCGCGAACGCCGACGGCTCGAGCGACGCGGTGACGCGGACGTTCCAGGTCGCCGTCGGGGCGAACCGCTCGCCCGAGACGGCGGGCACGCTCGCGGCGCCGTCGCTGAACGAGGGCGGCACGGCGCAGGTCGCACTGGCGAGCGCGTTCGCCGACGGCGACGGCGACTCGCTCACGTACGCGGCTTCGTCGACGGACACCTCAGCGGCGACGGTGGCCCTGTCGGGTTCGACGGTGACGGTGACCGCGGTGGACGGCCCGGCCAAGGCGACGATCGACGTGACGGCGACGGACGCCTCCGGTTCGAACACGAGGGCGCGACATCGATTCGAAGTGACGGTGCTCAACGAGCCGCCCCGGGCGGTGGGTTCGCTTGCGGACGTCGCGCTCCAGGTCGGCGACGGCAACGAGACAGTGGACGTGGCGGCGGCGTTCAGCGATCCGGAGGGGGAGACCCTGACCTACGACACGAGTTCCTCGGCGCCGGAGGTGGCCCGGGCGGCGATCTCGGGCACGCGGGTCACGCTGACTCCGGTTGCCCGCGGCAACGCGACGATCACGGTGACGGCGACGGACGCCGACGGCTCGGGGGAGTCGGCGGCGCAGACGATCGCCGCGCGGGTGAAAGGCGCGCGGGGCGTGACCGTGTCGACCGACTCGCTGGCCGTGTGGGAGGGGGCGACGGCCACCTACACGGTGGCGCTCGACTCCGAGCCGACGGGAGAGGTGACGATCACGCCGTCGGTCGCGTCGGGCAGCGACATCACGGTGTCTCCGTCGTCGCTGACGTTCGACGCGTCGAACTGGGAGACCGCGGGGACGGTGACGGTCCGGGCGGCGGAGGACGACGACCTGGCGGCGGAGTCGGCGACGGTCCGCCACGCCGTCAGCGGCGCCGACTACGGCTCGGTGAGCGCCTCGTCGCTGAACGTGACGGTCCTGGACGACGAGGCGCCGGTGCTGTCGGTCGCCGCGGCGTCGGCCGGGGAGAGCGCCGGGTCGATGACCTTCGAGGTCACGCTGGACTCCGAAAGCAGCGAGCAGGCGACCGTGGACTGGGCGACGTCCGACGGCAGCGGCGTCGCTGGCGCTCAGGCCGGGGCGGACTACACGGCGGCGAGCGGGACGCTGACGTTTGCGGCGCGAACGACGTCGGGGCGGATCGTGGTCGCGGTCAGGGACGACGGTCACGACGAGGAAGAGGAGGAGACGTTCCTGCTGACGCTGCGGAACGCGCGGAACCTGACGCTGGAGGGCGGCGTCCTGACGCTGGAGGCCGTGGGGACGATCGAGGACGACGACATCCCGGCGGTCGTGGCCTACTGGTCGGGCGCGCGGAACACATCGAACTCCGTCTACGAGAGCGGCATCCTCTCCATCTACGAGGAAGTCCTGCTCGACAGGAAGCCCGAGCGTGACGTGAGGATCCGCTGGAGGCTGGCGGGGCGCGGCGGCGCCGAGCCGGCCGACTACGACGTCGATCCGGCGCCGCCCGCGGTGCTGGCGTATGGCCCGGACGATCAGGATCGATTCGCCTTTGACATGCAGGCGCGGGACGATGAACTCGACGACGACTGCGAGTGGGTCGAGTTCAGCCTGGAGTCGTTGACGCCCGGCGTGACCGTGGGCGGGCCGCTGAGGGTCTGGATCGTCGACGACGACGGCGCGACGGTCGATTGCAGCAACAGGGTCGATCCCCCTGGCGGCGGCGGCCCCTCTCCGCCGCCGGAGCCCGAACCCGAGCCCGAACCCGAGCCGGAGCCCGAGCCTGAGCCCGAGCCTGAGCCCGATGTGCCTCCGACCGCGGCATTCTCCGTGGAGGGCGCGGACTGCGACCAGGAGCTCTGCCGCGCGCTGACCGGCGAGGCACTGCGTTTCACGGACACGAGTTCGGGGACCGTGCGGTTGCGCCGCTGGGATTTCGGCCACGGGACCACCTCGCGGTCCGCTTCGCCGGTCCACGCCTGGTCCTCGCCGGGCTTCCACGAGGTGACTCTGGAGGTGAGCGACGGCACCTCGCCCTCGAAGGCCCGGCGGATGTTCCTGGTCGAGGCCGCCGAGCCGAAGGGAACGTGCGTGGCGGACGCGGAGACACTCTGCCTGGCTGACTCCCGGTACGCGGTGGAAGCGGAGTGGTGGACGGGTGAGGGCCGGTCCGGCGCCGCGAAGGTGGTGCACGCGGGGACGAACGACTCGGGGATGTTTCGGTTCTTCGACCGGGACAACTGGGAGGTGCTGATCAAGGTGCTGGACGGTTGTTCCGTGAACGGCCATGTGTGGGTGTTCGGCGGTTCGACGACGGACCTGGGCCACGTGGTCCGGGTGACCGACACGGCGACCAGAGCGGTGAGGGAGTACCGGAACGAGCCGGGCACGCCGGCTGCCGCGATCACGGACGCCAGGGCATTTCCGGGGGGTTGTCGGCGGTAGCTGAAACCTTCAAAGCGAGAGATCCGCGAGCCCTCATTCCTCGGTAAGCAGGGACTTCGGCGAGGGGGAGTCCGGCGGTAGCGGATACCTCCAAAACGAGAGATGCGCGAGGCCTCATTCTTCGGTAAGTAGGCGGGTGTGCGCTGGTCGTTGCCTGTTGTTTCGGCCGTAATCGCCTTGGGCTTCTGCGCGGCCGCCGCAACGGCGCAGCCCGGCGCCGAGGTGCCGAGCCCGATCCCCGGCCTCGGGCCGCTGAGCGATGTGCTCGTGCTGGGGACGCCGCCGATGGATGCTGCCGTCTCCACTGCCGCCGCCAGCTTCGAGCACCGGATGGTCGGCGGCCCCGTCCGGTTCGCGGAACCGTTCGCGGTGGAGGCGGGGCCGTCGAGTCACGGCCGCTGGGAGATCATGGACGGCGGACAGACCGCGGTGTGGCGGCTGCGGGTGATCTCGACCGGGGCGGTGTCGCTCAACCTGGGGTTCGACCGGTACCGGATGCCGCCGGGCGGCCGTCTGCTGATCCACACGCCGGACGGTGACGAGGTCGTCGGACCGTTCACGAACTCCGACAACGAGGCGCACGGTGAGTTGTGGACGCCCGTCCTGCCGGGCGACGAAGCGGTCATCGAAGTGGCCGTGCCGGCGGACCGGATCGGCGAACTCGACCTGCGACTGGATTCGGTCAACCGCGGCTTCCGCGACCTGACGGGCGTTCCGTCTGCGGCCCATGACTCCTGCAACATCGACGTGGCTTGCAGCGAAGGGGACGACTACCGCGACCAGGTCCGCAGCGTCGGGCAGTACTCCGTGGGCGGCAGCCTGGCGTGCAGCGGAGCGCTCGTGAACAACACGGGTGCGGGCAACAGGATGTTCTTCCTGACCGCGCGGCACTGCTTCGACGACAACCCGCGCAACGAGGCGGCGAGCGTGGTGGTGTACTGGAACTACCAGCGGCCGGCCTGCGGCTCCGGGTCGGCGTACAGGCGCCACAGCCAAAGCGGGGCGGTGCTTCGTGTGCGGCGCGACGACATCGACATCGTGCTGCTGGAGCTCGACGACGAGCCGAATCCCGCGCACAATCTGTATTTTGCGGGCTGGAACGCGGGCGCCTCAGCCCCGACGCCGGCCGTGGGCATTCACCACCCCCAGGGCCACTACAAATCGATCAGCGTCGAGAACGACTCCTTGACGCGGACCCTAAGGAACTGGAGGGTCAACGACTGGGACTCGGGCACGACCGAAGGCGGGTCGTCCGGCTCACCCCTGTTCGACGGCAACAAGCGCATCGTCGGAGCGCTCCACGGAGGCCTGGCCAGCTGCGACCTCGACCTGTGGGATCACTATGGGGCGCTGGCGTCGGCGTGGACCTCCAGCGACGGCAGCTCGGAGAGGCAACTGCAGGACTGGCTCGATCCCGGCGACACGCGCGCGAATCTCGACGGGACGAATGTGAACCTGCCGCCCAGGGTCCTCCTGGCCCTCGACGACAAGGCGGTCAAGACGCCCGCGCCCGGCGCGTCGCCCGAGGCCTTGTCGGTCGACGTTGCGCCGTTCTTCGAGGATCCGAACGGCGATACCATCACCTGGACGGCAACGTCGTCCGACGAGTCGAGGGTGACCGTATCGGTCTCGGGTTCGTCGGTCAGCCTGACGCCGGTGGCGGCGGGCAGCGCGACGATCACGGTAGCCGCCACGGACGCCGGCGGTTCGAAGAAGCAGGTGTCGCAGACGTTCCGGGTCACGGTGGGCGGCAACCGCTCGCCCGAGCCGGTGGGAACGCTCGCCGCGCATTCCCTGAACGAGGGCGGAACGGCGCAGGTGGCGCTCGCCAGCGCGTTCACCGACGGCGACGGCGACACCCTCACCCTGGCCGCGTCGTCGACGAACACCTCCGCGGCGACGGTCGCGCTCTCCGGCTCGACGGTGACGGTGACCGCGGTGGACGGTCCGGCCACGGCGACGATCGACGTGACGGCGACGGACGCCTCCGGTTCGAACACGAAGGCGCGGCACCGCATCGCCGTGACCGTGCTCAACCGTCCTCCGCAGGCGGTCGGTTCGCTCACCGGCGTCGTGATCAACGTCGGCGACAGCAACGAGGTCGTCGACGTGGCATCGGCGTTCAGCGACGCGGATGGCGAGACGTTGACCTACGGCGCCCGGTCCTCGGCGCCGGAGGTGGCCCGGTCCACGATCTCGGGTTCAAGAGTCTCGTTGATTCCTGTTGCCCGCGGCGACGCGACGGTCACGGTGTCGGCGTCGGACCTGACGGGCTCCAGGATGTCCGCGACCCAGACGATCGCCATGCGGGTGAAGGGACGGCGCGGAGTGGCCCTGTCGGCGGACGAGCTGACGGTCGTCGAGGGAGCTGCGGCGAGCTACACCGTGGCGCTCACGTCCGAGCCGACCGGCGAGGTGACGGTGACGCCCTCCGTCGCGTCGAACAACGACGTCACGGTCTCCCCGTCGTCGCTGACGTTCGACGCGACGGACTGGGAGACGGCGCAGACGGTGACGGCGTCGGCGGCGCACGATGTGGATCTGGATTCCGAGTCGGCGACCATCCGGCACGCCGTGACCGGCGCGGACTACGGTTCGGTCACTGCCGCATCGATGAAGGTGAAGGTGCTCGACGACGAGAGGCCGCCGCCGCTGTCGGTGGCGCAGGCGTCGCGCGACGAAGAGGGAGGCTCACTGAGCTTCGACGTGACGCTGGCCTACGCCATCGGCGTGGCGGCGACCGTGGACTGGGCGACGTCGGACGGTTCCGGCGCGGACGGCGCCCGGGCGGGCTCGGACTACACGGCGGCGAGCGGGACGCTGACGTTTCCGGCGGCGTCGACGGTCCGGCAGATCGTGGTCGACGTCACCGACGACAGCGATCACGAGAACCCGGAGACCTTCTGGCTGACGCTGCGGAACTCCACGAACGTGAGCCTGGACGGTGGCGCCTCGACCATGCGGGTTTCGGGGACGATCGAGGACGACGAGGGTCCGGTCGTTCGGGCGTCGTGGAGCCGGACGAACGTCACCATTCCGGAACACGGGAGCGTGAGACCGTTTCCGGAGCTTCGGCTCGACAAGAGACCGGAGCGCGGGGTGAGGATCGACGTGAAGCTGACGCACCACGGCGGCGCCGGCGCCGACGACTACTACATCCTGACTTCAGATCCAGGTCGCTTCTGGTCCCTCACGCCGAAGGACCCTCCCAGGTTCGAGTTCTTGCCGGATGATCAGAAACTCCTCGCCATCATCGAGTCGATCGACGACGACCTGGACGACGACTGCGAGTCGGTGACGTTCAGCCTCGTGCCGCAGTCGACAGGCGTGACCGTCGGCGGCCCGCTGACCGTCTCGATCGTCGACAACGACGGCGGCAAGGTCAATTGCGGCGCCAGGGACGGTAGCCCGCCTCCGGGGGGCGGTGGCCCGCCTCCGGGGGGCGGTGGCCCGCCATCACCGCCGGAGCCGGAGCCGGAGCCGGAGCCAGAACCGGAGCCAGAACCGGAGCCAGAACCGGAACCCGCTCAGCCGCCGACAGCGGCCTTCCGAGTGGACGGAACGACCTGCGACGCGGAACTTTGCCACGCGGTCACCGGCGAGACATACCGCTTCGCGGACACGAGTATGGGGACCGTGCGCACCTGGTCCTGGGACTTCGGTGACGGCAAGATGTCGCCGTCCAGCAGGCCGGAGCATTCCTGGTCCTCGCCGGGTTTCTACGAGGTCACCCTGACGGTGAGCGGCGCGGGCGAGGAGTCTTCGGCGTCCCGAACGTTCCTGGTCGCGGCCGCCGATCCGAAGGGAACGTGTGTCGCGGATGCTGAGACGCTGTGCCTTCAGGACTCACGTTTCGCGGTGACCGTGGAGTGGCGGAACAACACCGACCGCGGCGCCGGCCGCGTCGTTCACCGGGGCTCGAACGATTCGGGGCTGTTCACGTTCTTCGACCGTGCGAACTGGGAGATACTGATCAAGGTGCTCGACGGCTGCAATCACAACGGCCATGTGTGGGTGTTCGGGGCGTCGACGACGAATCTCGGCTACGTCATCCGGGTCACGGACACGGTGACCGACACGGTGAAGGCGTACCGGAACGAGCAGGGCACGGCGGCCCCCGCAATCACGGATACCGAGGCGTTCGCGGACGACTGCCGACGGTAGTTGAGGCCAGGGGCGCCCTCAGCCGGCGCCGACCCTGGCGACGATGGCCTGGCCCATCCCGGTCGTCGATACGGCGGCTTGGCCGGCGGACGCCAGGTCGGCGGTGCGGAGCCCGTCGTCCAGCACCGCGGCGACCGCCGCTTCGACCTGGGCCGCCTCCGTCTCCAGGTCGAGGCTGTGGCGGAGCAGCATCGCAGCGCTCAGGATCGCGCCGATGGGGTTGGCGATGCCGCGGCCCGCGATGTCGGGCGCCGACCCGTGGACCGGTTCGTACAGGCCTTGCCTACCGGCGCCGAGGGACGCCGAGGGCAGCATGCCGAGGGAGCCGGCGAGGATCGCCGCCTCGTCGCTGAGAATGTCGCCGAACATGTTGCCGGCGAGGATCACGTCGTAGTCCGCGGGCGAGCGCATCAACTGCATCGCGAAGGCGTCCACGAGGTGGTGGCTGACCTCGACGTCGGGATACGCGCTCGCGACTTCGGTCACCGAACGCCGCCACAGCCGCATCGAGGCGAGCACGTTGGCCTTGTCGATCGACGCGACCTTGCCCCGGCGTCCCCGCGCCGCCCGCAGCGCGACCCGGGCGACCCGCTCCACTTCGGCGGTGGAGTAGACGAGGGTGTCGTGGGCCACGTCGCCGTCGCCCTGTTCCTGGCGGGGGCCGAAGTAGATGCCGCCGGTCAGCTCCCGTACGAAGAGCAGGTCGACTCCGCGCAGCAGTTCGGGTTTGAGCGGCGCGAACGGCGCGAGCGATTCGAACACGGGCACTGGCCGCAGATTGGCGAACAGGCCCATCTCCGCGCGCAGGTCGAGCAGCCCCTGCTCGGGCCGGAGCTCGGCGGTCGGATCGGACCACTTCGGCCCGCCGACGGCGCCCAGAAGGACCGCGTCGGCCGCCTTGCACGCGGCTAGGGTCGTGGGCGGCAGCGGGTCGTTGAAGTCGTCGATGGCGTTGCCGCCCATCGGGTGGGAGTCGAGCTGGAAGCCGTGCCCGCCGAGTTCGGCGACCGCGTTCAGGACGCGGGTCGCTTCCGCGGTGACTTCCGGCCCGACGCCGTCGCCGGGGAGGAGGACGATGTGCGCCTGCATGGGGAGTCGTTCAGCCCGAACGGGTGTCGAGCCGCGCCGGGTGGGCGGCTTCGAAGGCCTGGATCGAGCGCGCCTGGTTCAGCAGGTAGCCGAGCTGATCCGTGCCGTCGAGCAGGCAGCGGCGGGCGAACGGGTCGACGTCGAAGCTCGTCTCGCCGCCGCCCGGCAGGCTGAGGGTCCGCGCCTCGAGGTCGATCGTGACCTCGGCGGCCGGGTCGGCGCCGACGGCGTCGAAAAGCGAAGCCGAGACGTCCTCGGCCACCGGCACGACGAGCAGGCCGTTCTTCAGCGCGTTGCTGCGGAAGATGTCGGCGAAGGACGTGCTGATCACCGCGCGGAAGCCGTAGCCGACGAGCGCCCAGGGCGCGTGCTCACGGGAACTGCCGCAGCCGAAGTTGTCGCCGGCGAGCAGGATTCTGGCCTCGCCGTGCTCGGCGCGGTTCAGCACGAAGTCGGAGATGGGCTCGCCTTCGGGATCGCCGTCCCGGTAGCGCCAGCGGGAGAACAGGCCGGAGGCGAGGCCGCTGCGGTCGGTGACCTTCAGGTAGGACGCCGGGATGATCTGGTCGGTGTCGACGTTCTGGATCGGCAGCGGCGCCATCGTGCCCGTATAGCGGGTGAAGCTCTTGCTCACGACAGGACCTCGCGGACGTCGGTCACCCGCCCGGTAATCGCCGATGCCGCCGCGGTCAGGGGGCTGGCGAGGAAGGTACGGCCGCCGGCGCCCTGGCGGCCCTCGAAGTTGCGGTTCGACGTGCTGACGGCGTACTGGCCGGGTGCGAGCTGGTCGCCGTTCATCGCCAGGCACATGGAGCAACCGGCCTCGCGCCACTCGGCGCCGGCGTCGACGAAGACCTGGGCGAGACCGTCCCGTTCGGCCTGCCGCTTGACGGCGTCCGAACCGGGCACGATGAGCACCCGCAAGCCGTCGGCCACCTTGCGTCCGCGCAGCACGTTCGCCGCGGCCACCAGGTCGCTGTAGCGCGAGTTCGTGCAGCTTCCGACGAAGACGACGTCGATCGGCTTGCCCTGAAGCTGCTGGCCGGGTTCGAGCGCCATGTAGTCGAGCGCCTTGCGGAAGGAGGCCCGCTTCTCGGGTTCGATGGCGTCGTCTTCCGGCACCGCTCCCGCGATCGGGATCGCCATGCCGGGGTTCGTGCCGTACGTGACCATCGGTTCGAGCGCGGAGCCGTCGAGAGTCGTGGTCTTGTCGTAGGCCGCCCCGTCGTCGGTGGGCAGCGACCGCCAGTCGTCGACGGCCGCCTCCCAGGCGTCGCCGGCGGGCGCCATCGGGCGGCCTTCCAGATACGCGAAGGTGACGTCGTCGGGGGCGATCAGGCCGGCGCGGGCGCCGGCCTCGATCGACATGTTGCAGACCGTCATCCGGCCCTCCATGTCGAGGGCGCGGATGGCTTCGCCGGTGTACTCGAAGACGTGCCCCGTGCCGCCGCCGATGCCGAGCCTGGCGATCACCGCCAGGATGATGTCCTTGGCGACCACGCCCTCTTGCAGGCGGCCGTCGACGCGGACCTCGTAGGTCTTCGGCCGGTGTTGCAGCAGGCACTGGGTGGCGAGCACATGGCCGACCTCGCTGGTGCCGATGCCGAAGGCGAGCGCCCCGACGGCGCCGTGGGTGCTGGTGTGGCTGTCGCCGCAGACGACGGTCATTCCGGGCTGGGTGGCGCCCAGTTCCGGGCCGATCACATGAACGATGCCGCGCCGCTCGTCGCCCATCGCGTAGAGCGGGATGCCGTGCTGTTCGCAGTTCGCCTGCAACCGGTCGAGTTGGGCGGAACCCTCCGGGTCAAGCACCCGGAGTCGCGCGTCGTCGATCGAAGGGTCGGTCGGCGTCGAGTGGTCCATCGTCGCCAGCGTCAGGTCGGGCCGCCGGACGGGGAGCCCCCGCTCGACCAGCTCGGTGAACGCCTGAGGCGAGGTCACTTCGTGCACCAGGTGCAGGTCGACGTAGAGGGTCGCGGGCAGACCCTCCTTTTCCGCGGTGACGCCTTCCGGGGGGACGACGTGGCGCCGCCAGATCTTCTCGAACAGGGTTCCAGGCCGACTCATGCGTCCACCGGCTGCGGTCTCGAGACGCGAAGGGTGGCGGGGCCTCCCTCGCCGGCCGTGTACTTCGTGCCGATCGCGGTGAGCATCCGGTTGAGAGCCGCCAGGTACGCCTTGGCGGAGGCAACGATGACGTCCGTGTCGGCGCCGTAGCCGCCGAAGACGCGTCCCTTGCCGCGGCCGGAGGCGGGACTTTTGATCCGCACCGTGACCTCGCCCATCGCGTCGATGCCCTCGGTGACGCTGTGGACGTTGTACTCGAGCAGGGTGTTCCTGGCTTCGACCACGGCGTCGATGGCACGGAAGGTCGCGTCGACGGGTCCGGTGCCGACGCCGGGCGAGATGTACTCGTGACCGTTCGGCCCGCACAGCCGGGCGGTCGCGGTCGGCATGCCGGGCCGCCCGCAGGAGATCTGCAGCTCGGTCAGCGTGAAGATCTCCGTCGGCGCCAGGATCTCCTGGTTCGCCAGCGCCTGCAGGTCGGCGTCGGTGATGTCCTTCTTCTGGTCGGCCAGCTGCTTGAAGCGGCGGAATGCCTCGCCCAGCTCCTCCCGGTTCAGTTCGAAGCCGAGTTCCTCCATGCGCATCCGGAGCGCGTGCTTGCCGGAGTGCTTGCCGAGCACGAGCCTGCTCTGGGTCAGGCCGACCGTCTGAGGGGTCATGATCTCGTAGGTGCGCTGATCCTGGAGCATGCCGTGCTGGTGGATGCCCGCCTCGTGGGCGAAGGCGTTCTCGCCCACGATCGCCTTGTTCCGGGGTACCGCGATACCGGTGTAGTGGGCGACCAGGCGGCTGGTCCGCACGAGTTCGGTCGTGTTCAGCCGGGTGCCGACGCCGTAGACCTTGGGCCGGGTATGGAGCGCCATGACGACTTCCTCGAGCGAGGTGTTACCGGCGCGCTCGCCGATGCCGTTGATCGTCACCTCGACCTGCCGCGCGCCCGCTTCGATCGCCGCGAGCGTGTTGGCGGTGGCGCAGCCGAGATCGTCGTGGCAGTGCGCGGACCAGATGACGTCTTCGGCGCCTTCGGTGTGCTCCATCAGGTAGCGGAAGAGGTCGCCGTACTCGACCGGCATGTCGTAGCCGACAGTGTCCGGGATGTTCAGCGTCGTGGCGCCTTCCTTGACGGCGAGCGAGAGCACTTCGACCAGGAAGTCCTTGTCGGAGCGGCTCCCGTCCTCGGGACTGAACTCGACGTCGTCGCAGAGGGAACGCGCGTGCGCCACCATGTGGCCGACCTGGCTCAGGACCTGCTCCCGGGTCATGCCCAGCTTGCGCTCCATGTGCAGGTCAGAGGTCGCGATGAAGGCGTGGATGCGCGGCTTCGTGGCGTCCCGGACGCCCTCCCATGCCTTGTCGATGTCCTCGCGCCAGCAGCGGGCGAGCCCCGCGACCACGGGGCCGTTCGCCTTGCCGACCTCGCGCGCGATCCGTCGCACGCCTTCGAGATCGTCGGGACTGGCGGCCGGGAAGCCCGCCTCGATGATGTCGACGCCGAGGACGGCGAGCTGGCGGGCCACCTCGAGCTTCTCGGCGCTGGTCATCGTCGCGCCCGGCGACTGCTCGCCGTCACGCAGCGTGGTGTCGAAGATCCGGACCCAGTCTCCGCTCTTGGCCTGTCCTGTCATCGTTACACCTCCTTGGCGTCCAGGAACGGCATCATCCGACGCAGTTCCCGGCCAACCTCCTCGATCGGGTGGCTCCGCTCCCGCTGCCTCCGGGGGTCGAAGCGCGGCCGGCCGTTCCTGTTCTCGGCGATCCAGTCGCGGGCGTACGTTCCGTCCTGGATGTCGCTCAGGATCTTGTCCATCACCGCCCGCACGTCCTCCGTGATCATCTGATCGCCGGCGTGGTAGCCGCCGTGCTCGGCGGTGTCGGAGACGCTGTACCACATGTAGCCGAGCCCGCCCTCGTACATCAGGTCGACGATCAGCTTCAGCTCGTGCAGGCATTCGAAGTACGCGACCTCCGGCTGGTAGCCGGCGGCGACCAGCTTTTCGAAGCCGGCGCGGACCAGGGCGGAGGCGCCGCCGCAGAGCACGATCTGCTCGCCGAAGAGGTCGGTCTCCGTCTCCTCGGCGAACGTGGTCTCGATCACTCCGGCGCGCGTGCAGCCGATTCCCTTCGCGTAGGCCAGGGCATCGGCCAGGGCGTCGCCGGTGGAGTCGTTCTCCACCGCGACCAGGCCCGGCGTGCCGGCGCCCTCGGTGAAAACCTCCCGCACCCTGTGCCCCGGCGCCTTCGGCGCGACCAGGGACACGTCGACCTCCTTCGGCGCGTCGATTTCGCCGTAGCGGACGTTGAACCCGTGCGCGAACATCAGCGTGTTCCCCGGCTCGAGGTTCGGGGCGATGTCCTGCTCGTAGAGTTCGGCCTGTACGGTGTCGGGCGCCAGGATCATGATCATCTGCGCCCGCGCCGCCGCGGCCGCGTTGCCGAGCACCTCGAGCCCGTCGGCCTCCGCCTTGGCCGCGCTGCCGCTGCCTTCACGCAGACCGACGACGACGTCGATGCCGCTGTCGCGCAGGTTCAGGGCGTGGGCGTGCCCCTGGCTGCCGTAACCGATGACGGCGACGGTGCGGCCGTCGAGCCTCGAGAGGTCCGCGTCGTCGTCGTAGTAGAGCTTGGCCATCTGGATGGGTTCCTCGTCTGGTGTGTTCAGAGCACGTTGCGGCGCGCCGCCGCTCGGCTGCGGTTGGGCTTGAAGCCCTCGTCCTTCAGGGTGTGGCCGCCGCGGCCCAGGGCGATCATGCCGGTGCGCACCATTTCGACGATGCCGAAGGGACGCACGAGTTCGGTGAAGTTCTCGAGTTTCTCCTCCTCGCCGGTGATCTCGACCACCAGGCTTTCGGCGGAGACGTCGATGATCCGGGCCCGGAAGATGTCGCAGAGCTGGATCACCTCCCGCCGGTTGTCGGAGGTCGCTCGGACCTTGACCAGAGCCATCTCCCTCACCACCGAGGGCTGACTGTGGAGGTGGTCGACGTGGACGACGTCGACCAGCTTGTACAGGTTCTTGACCAGGCGGTCCGCTTCCGCGCTGTCCGACTCCATGACGATCGTCATCCGGGACATTTCGTCACGCTGGGTGCGGCCGACGGACAGGCTGTCGATGTTGAAGCTGCGCCGCCGGAACAGGTTCGCCACGCGGGCAAGAACCCCGGGGCGGTTCTCGACTAGCGCGGCCAGGACGTGCTTTGCCATCGCAGGAGTTCCTCGAGAAACCGGTCGACCTCAGACGCCGAACCGGGAACCCAGGGCGCCCGCCGCCGCGGGCGCCTCGGATGCCGGCGGCGTGGACTCCGGCGGCGTGGACTCTGGAGTTTGGGGCTCTCGGACTTTCGCGGCCACTGTCCGCTCCCGGCGCTGTTGTTCGAACTCTTCGGGAGTCGGCCGGCGGATCATGTCGTCGAGGTCGGCGCCCGCCGGCACCATGGGAAAGACGATCTCCTCCTTCTCGACCACGAAGTCGATCAGTGTCGGTCCGGCTGTCTGCGAGCGCGAGGCGTTGACCGCCTCTTCGATCTGGTCGCGCTCAGTGACGCGGACGGTCGGGATGCCGTAGGCCTCCGCGAGTTTGCAGAAGTCCGGGTTGACCATGGGCGTCTGGTTGTAGCGCTCCTCGTAGAAGAACTCCTGCCACTGGCGGACCATGCCGAGGAAGCCATTGTTGATGATCGCGATGTGGACGTTGACCTGCTCCTGGACCGCGGTGGCGAGTTCCATCATCGTCATCTGGAATCCGCCATCGCCGACGATGGCCCACACTTCCTGGTCGCGCCGGGACATCTTGGCGCCGATCGCCGCCGGCAGCCCGAAACCCATCGTCCCGAGGCCGCCGCTGGTGATCAGGCTGTGCGGCCGTTCGTGCTGGTAGTACTGGGCCTCCCACATCTGGTGCTGGCCGACATCGGTCACGGTGATGGCTCTGCCCGCGGTGAACTCGAAGAGGTCGCGGATGACCTGGGCGCCGAGCAGCTTGCCTTCGGGCACCGCCGGGTGCTGGGGCGCGTCGGCCGGCCGGACGATCTCCCGCAACTCCGAGTCGGCGCGCCACTCGGCGATTCGGTCGAACCAGGCCTCGTTCGGTCGTCGCTCGACCCGCTCGAGCAACTGGCTCAGGACCTCGCCGAGATCGCCGACGATGCCGACGTCGACGGTCACGTTCTTGTTGATTTCGGAGGGGTCGATGTCGACGTGGATCTTGCGCGAGTCCCGCGCGTAGGTCGCCAGGTTGCCGGTCACCCGGTCGTCGAAGCGCATGCCCAGAGCGATCAGGAGGTCGGCCTGCTGGATCGCATGGTTCACCTCCGCGCCGCCGTGCATTCCCATCATCCCCAGGCAGAGCGGGTGGTGCTCGGAGATCGCGCCCTTGCCGAGCAGGGTCAGGGCGATCGGAATCTGCGCCTTCTCCGCCAGCTGTGCGAGTTCACGGTTGGCCCCGGCCATCGAGATGCCGTGGCCGGCGAGGATGATCGGCCGCTTCGACTTCCGGATCAGTTCCAGGGCAGCGTCGATCTGGCGCGCCCGGGCCGCCCGCGGCGGGCTGTAGCCGGGGAGTTCGATCGGTTCCGTCGGGTAGACGAACTCCGCCTCCTGGATCTGGACGTCCTTCGGGATGTCCACCAGCACGGGCCCAGGCCGCCCGGTGCGGGCGATGTGGAACGCCTCGCGCATCACCTCGGGCAGTTCCTCGATGCTCGTCACCAGGTAGTTGTGCTTCGTGATCGGGAGGGTGATCCCGGTGACGTCCGTTTCCTGGAAGGCGTCGCTGCCGATGGCGCCGGTCGGCACCTGTCCCGTGATGCAGACGATCGGGGACGAATCCATCATCGCGGTGGCGATACCGGTGACGAGGTTCGTCGCGCCGGGACCGCTGGTCGCCATGGCCACGCCGACCTTGCCGGTGGCTCGGGCGTATCCGTCGGCCATGTGCGACGCGCCCTGCTCGTGGCGGGTCAGCACGTGGTGCAGTTGGGGGTACTTCGTCAGGGCGTCGTACGTCGGCAGGATGGCCCCGCCCGGATAGCCGAAGACGATGTCGACCCCCTCGCGCAGCAGGCACTCGCACACGATCTCGGCGCCGGTCAGCACGACGGCGTCCGTGCTCGTGCCCGCCTCCTCGTTCGCCCGGTCCGTTGCGGTCGTTTCGTCACTCATCTCGGCCTCCTCGCGTCAGCCTGCCAGCGGTGGCGCAGCCTCCTGCAGCCGGGGTACCTGGGTGAGCCAGTCGTGGCGGTCGGGGAGCCGGCCCTCGACCAGCCCGAAGAACTCTTCCTGGAGGTGGTGCGTGATCTCGCCACGCGTGCCACTGCCGATCGGGATCCGGTCGACGGAGCGCACGGGACTCACCTCGGCCGCCGTGCCGGTCATGAACAGCTCGTCGGCGAGATAGAGCTCTTCCCGGGCAATCGGCTGGAAGCGGACGTCGTACTTCAGGTCGCGGGCGATCGTGATGACCGAGTCCCTGGTGATACCGCCCAGGATCGAGTTGTAGAGCGGCGGCGTGTGGATCACTCCGTCCTTGATCAGGAAGAGATTCTCGCCGGCGCCCTCGCAGACCAGCCCGCGGTCGTCGAGCATGATGCCCTCGGCGTAGCCGTGCTCGCGTGCCTCGATGGACACGAACTGGTTCGTCACGTACTGCCCGCTGATCTTGCCCAGCGGCACGGCCGTGTTCGAGTTGAAGCGGCGCCAGGAACTGATCGCGGCGTCGACGCCCTGTTCGATCGCCTCCTCGCCGAGGTAGCGCCCCCAGCGCACGGCGTAGATCGCCAGCCTGGAACTGCAGGAGGTCGGGTTGAGGCCCATCTCCTCGTTGCCACGGTAGATCAGCGGCCGGATGTAGCACGACTCCAGACGGTTGCGAGCCACCGCCTCGATGCACAGCTCCTCGACCTGGTCCTGGGTGTAGCCGGGTTCCATGCGCATGATCCTGCAACTGTCGAACAGGCGCCGGACGTGCGGGCCGAGGCGGAAGATCGCCGTCGTCTCGCCCGTGTCGTAGGCGCGAATGCCCTCGAACACCGACGAGCCATAGTGCAGGCCGTGGGTCGTGAGGTGGACGGTCGCCTCGTCCCAGGGTTTCCACTGGTCGTCGATCCAGATCCACTCCGATCGTTCTATGGGCATGCGATTACTCCACTGGCGCCGAACCAAAAAAGCCCCCAGGCGTTGCTGGGGGCTTGAAGTCGCTCAGTTTCCTGTTGGTGCGCCTAGTTAGCCCCCTGGGTCACAAGGATCAGGACCAGAACCAGCAAGACGAGGACGGCGGGGGGAGTCATGGGGTAAGAGATTCCGTTGATCTACCGGGCGGTAGGTCGTGCGAGGGAGCGTAGGAGAGGACGGGAGCGGCTGTCAAGGGGCCTGTTCGAGCAGCAACCGGCGGATGCTGCCGCTCACGTCTTCGTGAGCCGCGTCGTTCACGAACAGGCAGTACAGCAGGTCGTCGCGATCGGGGAAGAAGTTCAGGTCGGCGAAGAAGAAGCCGTTGCCGCCGTTGTGTCCGATCATCCGCTCGCCGTTCGGGAGGCGGAAAGTGACCCATCCGTAGCCGTAGAAGGAGTCGCCGTAGCCCTCGTCCACGTGTTCGCCGAACAGGGCGTCGAGCGACTCGGCCGACAACAGTTCGCCTTTGCCTAGAGCCTTGACCCAGCGCGCCATGTCGTCGACGGTGGAGTGAATGCCGCCGTTGCCCACGAGGTGCCAGGAGAAGCCGTCGTCGTGTGTCTGCATCTCGATGACGCGGCCGAAGCGTCGGCCGTCCCGGTAGCCGGCGGCGACGTGTGCTTCTGACCAGTCGGCCAGCTGGTAGCCGGTGTGATGCATGCCCAGCGGATCGAAGAACTCCCGCCGGAGGAACTCCTCGTAGCCCGTGCCGGAGACGCCCTCGACGATCGCGGCGAGCAGCGAGTAACCCGTGTTGGAGTACTCGTGGCGTTCGCCCGGCGGGTGGCGCGACTCGGTGCGCCAGACCTCTTCCAGGTAGCGGTCGCGGTCGATGTACTCCTCGTCCGAACCCAGCGCTGGCGGCAGGCCGGCCGTGTGGGTGAGGAGCTGGTGGATCGTGATCTCCCGCTTGTCGGCCGGCGCTTCAGGGAAGAACCGGCCGACCGGATCGGCGACGTTCAGGCGGCCCTGTTCCTGAAGCTTGAGGATCGCCGCGCCGGTGAACTGCTTGGTGATCGAGCCGATCGTCGACACGGTCTCCGGCCCGAAGGGGACGCCGGCCTCCCGGTCCGCCAGGCCGTAGCCGGCCAGGTGAATCACCTCGTCGCCGCGGGCCACGAGCACGCTGCCGGCGAAACCCTCCGCGGCTTCCTCCTGCAGGAGGTCGTCGAGTTCGTCCAGGCGTGACCGGGACCCGCCGGGCGCGTCGTCGAGGCCGGTCGTGACGGCCGCCGGCGGGGGGGCACACGCAGCGGTAAACCCGATTGCCGTAACCAGCAGAGCTCGACGTCTCGTCATCAACTTCAGGATCATGGCCGCGCGATCTGGTCGATGCCTCGAAAGCCTAGCGCCAGAAGCGACACAACGCTCTGATTCGGCGGTATCATCGAGCGTTTACGCGCGCGTTTCGTGACTTTCCGTGAAGCTGTTTCCACGCCTCGAGTTCCATCGCACCGGGATCGGCCTCCTCCCCGATCCCCACGACCCGGAGCCCGGTTCGGCCGTTCATCTGTCCAGGGTGGCCGGGTCGAAGCGGCCGCTCACGTTCTGCAGTTGCTCCACGGGCCGTCGCAGCGGATGCCGTCACCTCAAGCAGCTCGAGGGTCAGATCAGGGAGCTTCACCAGGTCACCGGATGTAGCTGGTTCGACCTCTTCGCTCGCAGCGGGTGGTTCCGGCTGGCCCAGACTCTGTTCGAGGAGCGTCTCCCGGCGGCTTCGGCCTGCCTGGTGCTGCAGGAAACGCCCGACGATCCGATTCGCCTGTTCGGTCCAGATGGAGTGGAGGTCCTTCGCTACCTCGAACAGGCGCCGGCAACGGTTCGTTTTCTTGAACGGATCGGGAAGCTCTCGGGCGGCGTGTCCACCGCGGATCGGTCGGGTCTGCTGGAGCGGCTGTCGACGTTCATGCGGACGCCCGAGGAACAGCATCTGAACAAGGCCGGAATGCAGACGAACCGGCAGTTCTTCGAGGGCAGTCTCTGGTTCCGCGTCGCCTATCACACCCTGAGGGAGTACGGCGATATCTCCGGCGGCAGAGCCGAAACGCCTGGAGCCACGGTGAGACTCGAGCCGTCAATCGAGCTCTCCAACGGCACTTTCTTCCTGGCGGTCCGCACGGGTTCGGGTGGGCCGGAGCTGCTTCAGATCGCCGTTCCGCGTGGCCGGGTGGACGCGGCGCTGGCTTTCCTCACGGAAACGGGGCAGACCTCGGCGGTTCCCCTGTCGGCCGCGGATCTTCTCTACGTGGGATCTGACACCAGGATCGAGAAGGAACACAGGCTCGAGATACTGCGCCTGGCCGCGGAGGGGGAGGACGTCCTCGACGAGAAGCGGCGCGAGCGCTACCAGTATGGCGACCTGGTCTTCATCGAGGAGCTGGAAGCGCTCGTCCGGCGCTCGGATCGCAACGAGAGCGGCTGGCGCGAGCCCGCCGCCATCGATCTCGTGCCGGCGCGGGTGCCGACCTTCCGGACCGTACCGCCGATTGACGAACCCGAGCCGGTTCTGACCGAGAATCCGCTCGCGGCCGTCGGGATCCTGACGGAGTTCGACTACATCGAGATCGAACCGGACGGAGACGAGTCGCTCTCGATCCGCTATGGCTTCGGCGACAGTGACGTGAGTCTCGGGGAACTGCTGGCAGCGAGGCGTGCCGGCCTGCCGTACCTCGAGACGGCGTCGGGCTGGATCGATCTCAACGCGCCGGCGCTCAGGAACCTCGGATCGCTGCCCGCTCAGGCGAGAGCGCGTGCCGAAGGCACGGGCGGCAACGGCAGGTCCGGCAGTCTCCGTCTCTCATCGGCGGAGTTGCTGCGGCTGCAGGCCTCGAGTGCGGCACCGATCCGTGTCGAGGGCGAAGGAAGCCGGCATGACTTCCTGCGTCGCTTCCTGGCCCTCCGGCCGGCCGATCCGATGGTGAGTCCTTCGGGGCTCACGAGCGTCCTGCGTCCTTACCAGAAGCTTGGTGTCGAGTGGCTGAAGTTCCTGTACGAGAACGATCTCGCGGGTCTTCTGTGCGACGACATGGGCCTGGGGAAGACGCACCAGGCGATGGCCCTGATGGTCATCCTGCGGGAGCAGTTGGGGATCGACGAGCCATTTCTCGTTGTCTGCCCCCGCACCGTCATCAGCCACTGGCGCAACAAGCTCCGGGAGTACGCGCCGGGATTGAGCCCGGCGTACTACCACGGACCGCAACGCGATCTTGGGGAGTCGCTCGCGCATGGCGACGTGATCCTCACGTCCTATGGGGTGATGCGGAATGACGTCGAGCGTTTCGGCGAACGGCGCTGGGGCCTCATCGTGTTCGACGAGGTGCAGCAGATCAAGAACCGGAGCACCCAGGGCTACCGTGCCGCCGTGGCGCTTGGGGCCCGGATGAAACTGGGGTTGACCGGCACGCCGATCGAGAACTCGCTCACCGAGTTGAAGGGCCTTTTCGATCTCGTGCTGCCAGGCTACCTGGGCGGCGACGACACCTATCTCGATGTCCTCGGGACGACCGAACTCGATGCCGACTCCTGGTACGCGGTGAACCTGCGGCGGTTGACCGCTCCCTTCGTGCTTCGCCGCGTGAAGACCGCCGTGCTGGACGAGTTGCCGGAGAAGATCGAGGACGTGCGCACTTGCCGCCTGAGCCCCGAGCAGTTCGACATGTACCGCCGGACGATCGAAACGAAGGGCGTGACGCTGATGAACGCCTTGCGGAGCGAGCGGGGCGCCCTTCCCTACATCCACATCTTCGCGCTGCTGAACATGCTGAAGCAGATCTGCGATCATCCCGCGCTGGCGGTCGGCGACCTCGACCGCTACGAGAGTTACGAATCGGGAAAATGGGACCTGTGCAAGGAGCTCCTCGAAGAGAGCTTCGACAGTGGCCAGAAGGTCGTCGTCTTCAGCCAGTACCTGGGCATGATCGGCATCCTGGAGCGCCACCTGACGAAGCTCGGCATCGAGTTCGTCACGCTGACGGGCTCGACCCGCGAGCGCGGCAAGGTCGTCGACCGCTTCAACAACGACGACGACTGCCGCGTCTTTCTGGGCAGCCTGAAGGCGGGCGGCACGGGCATCGACCTGGTCGGCGGCTCGGTCGTCATCCACTACGACCGCTGGTGGAACGCGGCTCGCGAGGACCAGGCGACGGACCGGTTGTACCGGATCGGCCAGAAGCGGGCGGTCCACGTCTTCAAGCTAATCACCGAGGAGACGCTCGAGGAGCGCATCGCCGCGATCATCGACCGCAAGCGCCGTCTCATGGAGAGCGTGGTGCAGGAGGACGACCCCCAGCTCAAGAAGATCTTCTCGCGAGAGGAGTTGATCGAACTGCTGCAGGGGCCGGGCCTCGACGAGCCGGCCTGAGGCCGGACCAATAGGGTAGTGGGCCGATGACGACCAGGATCGAGCTGTACGACACGACGCTTCGCGACGGGACCCAGCGAGAGAACATCTCCCTGTCGCTGGCGGACAAGCTGGCGATCGCCAGGCGGCTGGACGCCTTTGGAATCCCCTACATCGAGTGCGGCTGGCCCGGCTCGAATCCGAAGGACGCGGACTTCTTCGAGGCCATCCGCGAGGTCGAACTCGAACAGGCGAGAGTTTGTGCCTTCGGCGCCACGCGGCGCAAGCACAGCACATGCAGCCGCGACGGCAACGTCCAGGCGCTGGTCGCCGCGGAGACGCCCACCGTCACGCTGGTCGGCAAGAGCTGGGACCTGCACGTCGAGAAGGTGCTCGAAACCGATGCGCGAGAGAACGAGGCGATGATCGGCGACACGGTCGGCTATCTCAAGGAGCTGGGCCGCGAGGTGATCTACGACGCGGAGCACTTCTTCGACGGTCTGGCCGGGAACCCCGAGTGCGCGCTCGGCACGTTGCGCGCGGCGGCCGCGGCGGGCGCCGATTACGTCGTTCTCTGCGATACGAACGGCGGCACGCTGCCGTGGCAGATCGAAGCGGGGATCGACGCGGCGCGGGCTGAGCTCGGTCCGGATGTCCGGATCGGCATCCATACGCACGACGACGCCGGATGCGGCGTCGCCAACACCCTGGCCGCGGTGCGGGCAGGCGCGGTCATGGTTCAGGGCACGATCAACGGCTACGGCGAACGGGTGGCGAACGCGAACCTGGTGACCATCGTGCCGGACCTGCAGTGCAAGATGGGGTTCTCCTGCGTCCCCGACGAGAGCCTGCGCGAGTTGACCTCTCTGTCGCGATACGTCGCCGAGGTGGCGAACATCGCCCACGACGACCACCTGCCCTACGTCGGGCGCAGCGCCTTCGCCCACAAGGGCGGCATCCATGTCGCGGCGATGCTCAAGGAACCGACCAGCTACCAGCACGTCGAGCCGGAGGTGGTCGGCAACGAGATGCGGACCGTGGTCTCCGAACTCTCGGGCCGCGGCAACATCGCTCATCTCGCGGCGGGCGCCGGGATCGCCGAAACACCGCACGCGCGCGAGGTGCTGTACAAGGTCAAGGAACTCGAAAACCGCGGCTACAGCTTCGAGGCCGCCGAGGCGTCCGTCGAACTCATGCTGCGCCGGGCGGCGCCCGGATACGAAGCGCCGTTCCGGCTGATCGACTTCCTGACGGTGGTCGAGCATCGTGACGGTCGTGGTCTGGTCGCGGAGGCCACCGTCAAGGTCGAGGTGCCAGGCGGCGCCATTGCTCACACGGCGGCGGAGGGTAATGGACCGGTGAATGCCCTGGCCCACGCCCTGCGCAAGGCCCTGGAGCCGCACTACCCGCAACTGGCCGAGATGCGCCTGGCCGACTACAAGGTCCGCATTCTGGACAGCGCCCACGGCACGGCGGCCACGACCCGCGTGCTCGTGGACTTCGTCGCCGGCGGCGAGCGCTGGACCACCGTCGGTGCGGGGACCAACATAATTGAGGCAAGTTGGGAAGCCCTCGCCGACGCCATCGAGTTCGGCTTGACGGGAGAGTGATCGAGGCGAGCTGGGAAGCGCTCTCGGACGCGATCGAGTTCGGGCTGACGGCCTGATCCCGGCCGCGGTCCTCAGCGAGCGAAAGCGCCCCTTGCGCCGATTGCCTCGAACGGCTCCATGCCGATGCAGGTGCAGATCAGGTGGCGGTCGCCGTGGGCGTTGTCGACGCGGCCGACCGGAGGCCAGTACTTGTGTTCGTCGTTCCACGGTGCGGGGAATGCCGCCTGCCGGCGGGAGTAGGCGCGGTCCCAGTCGTCGGCGCTGATCGCGGCCGCGGTGTGCGGTGCTCCGCGCAGGGGGCTGTCGGCAATCTCCACGTCGCCGCGCTCCACCGCCGCGATCTCGGCGCGGATCGCGATCATCGCGTCGCAGAAGCGGTCGAGCTCGGCCTTCGACTCGCTCTCGGTCGGCTCGACCATCAGCGTCCCGGCCACCGGGAAGGACATGGTCGGCGCGTGGAAGCCGTAGTCGATGAGTCGCTTGGCGACATCGTCGACTTCGACGCCGGAGGCCTTGAAGCCGCGCAGATCGAGGATGCACTCGTGAGCCACCAGCCCGCTGGCGCCCCGGTACAGGACGGGGTAGTGGGTTTCGAGCCGGTTGGCAATGTAGTTCGCGTTCAGGATCGCGGCTTCCGTGGCGCGGCGCAGTCCGGCAGCCCCCATCATGCGAATGTAGGCCCAGGAGATGGGCAGGATCGAGCCGCTGCCGACGGCCGTCGCGCTCACCGCGCCAACCGCCTCGCTTCCCAGGCTGCCGGCACCGGCTGACTGCCCGATGGACGCGAGGGGGTGCCGCGGCAGGAAGGGCGCGAGATGGGAGGCGACCGCGATCGGCCCCATGCCCGGACCGCCGCCGCCGTGGGGGATGCAGAACGTCTTGTGGAGGTTCAGGTGGCAGACATCGGCGCCGTAGTCGCCGGGCCGGCAGACGCCGACCTGGGCGTTCATGTTCGCTCCGTCGAGGTAGATCTGCCCGCCGTGGTCGTGGACGATGCCGCAAATGTCGCGGATCGCCTCTTCGAACACGCCGTGGGTGGACGGGTAGGTGACCATCAGCGCCGCGAGGTCTTCGCTGTGGGCCTCGGCGCAGGCGCGCAGATCGTCGAGATCGATGTTGCCTTCCTCGTCGCAGGCGACGGCCGCGACCTTCAGCCCGGCCAGCACGGCGCTGGCGGGGTTCGTTCCGTGAGCGGAGGTGGGGATGAGGCAGACGTTGCGGGCCCCTTCGCCGCGGCTCGCGTGGTAGCTCCGGATTGCGAGAAGACCGGCGTACTCTCCCTGGGAACCGGCGTTGGGCTGCAGCGAAACGGCGGAGAACCCCGTGATGCTCGCCAGCCAGTTCTCCAGGTCGCCGCAGAGCCTCCGGTAACCCGCCGTCTGATCCTCGGGGGCGTAGGGATGCATGTGAGCGAACCCCCGCCAGGTGATCGGCATCATCTCCGCCGTTCCGTTCAGCTTCATCGTGCACGAGCCGAGCGGGATCATGGAGGTGGTCAGGGACAGGTCGCGCGCCTCCAGGCGGTGCAGGTAGCGGAGCAGCTCGGTCTCGGAGCGGTAGCTGCTGAACACCGGATGGTCGAGACAGGGCGTCGTCCGCCGCAGCGCGGCCGGCAGGTGTTCCGTCGCTTCGGTCGAAGACGGGGCCTGAGCCCCGGCGGCGCCGACTTCTGCGAAGGCCGCGAGCACCGACTCGATGTCGTAGTCGGTCGTCGTCTCATCGCAGGCGACCGAGATGGCGCCCGAGCCCCACTCCCGCAGGTTCAGCTTGCGGCGTCGGGCGGCGGCGATCACCCGGCGCTCCTCCTCGACATTGCCGACTTCGGCGGTCACCGTGTCGAAGAACGTGTCGGAGCGGAGCGTGAAGCCCAGGGCGCGCAGGCGTTCGGCGAGACGGGCGGCGCGGCGGTGAACCGCCTTGGCGATGGACTCGAGACCTTCCGGCCCGTGGTAGACGGCGTAGAAGCTGGCGATCACCGCCGGCAGCACCTGGGCGGTGCAGATGTTGCTGGTGGCCCGGTCGCGCCGGATGTGCTGCTCCCGCGTCTGGAGCGCCAGACGCAGGGCCGGGTGGTGACGGTCGTCGTGGGTGACACCGACCAGGCGTCCCGGCAGCCGCCGCTTCAGCCGGTCGCGGACGGCGATGTAGGCAGCGTGCGGTCCGCCGAATCCCATCGGTAGCCCGAAGCGCTGGGTGCTGCCGACCGCGACATCGGCGCCCCAGGTGCCGGGAGCCTCGAGCAGGCAGAGGGCGAGCGGATCGGCGGCGGCGATCGTCATGCCGCCGGTCTCCCGCAGCCGTTCCGCCAGATCGCCGTAGTCGTGAACGGCGCCGTCGGTGGCCGGTTGCTGGACCAGGGCGGCGAACACGCCCTCCGGGTCGAACTCCTCGTGGTCGCCGACCTCGACCTCGATGCCGAGCGGCTCGGCGCGGGTGCGGACGACTTCGATCGTCTGCGGGTGGCAGTTCCCCGACACGAAGAAGCGGCCGTGGCGCCGCTTCTCGGCCCAGCACAGCGTCATCGCCTCGGCGGCGGCGGTGGGTTCATCGAGCAGAGAGGCGTTGGCGACCTCGAGTCCGGTGAGGCTGGCGATCATCGTCTGGAAGTTGAGCAGCGCTTCCAGCCGGCCCTGGGAGATCTCCGGCTGATACGGCGTGTAGGCGGTGTACCAGCCGGGGTCTTCCAGGGCGTTGCGCTGGATGACCGGCGGCGTGACGCAGCCGTGGTAGCCCATGCCGATGAAACTGCGCAGCACCTGGTTGCTGCCGGCGATCTCGTCGAGTTCGACCAGCGCCGCGGCTTCGGAAGCCGGGGGCGGCAGTTCGAGGCCGCCGTCGTGTCCCTCGCTGCGGATCGTGGCCGGCACGGCGTCGTCGATCAGGCTCGCGAGCGAGGACTGGCCGAGCGCCTCCAGCATCTGCTCGATCTCGGCGGCCCGGGGTCCGATGTGCCGGTCGGCGAAGGGCAGGGCGCCGCTTGCGGTGGATTCGGACCGTGTCATGGTTCGTTGTGTCATAGCTTGCTGAAGAGCCAGGCCACGTAGCCCCCATAGGCTGCCACGAGCAGCGCACCCCAGGTCCGTCCGATGCTGCGTCCGTGTCGCAGCAGGTAGACGGCGAGGAACATGAGGAGACTGAAGGAGAGCATGACCGAGGCGTCCAGACCCTCGGCGAGGAAGGTGGTTTCGATGGGGCGTATGAGAGTCGCGGCCGGCAGGACCAGCAGGATGTTGAACACGTTCGAGCCGATGATGTTCCCCAGCACGATGCCGTGGTGATTCCGGTACGCGGCCACCAGGCAGGCGGCGAGTTCAGGCACACTGGTGCCAAAGGCCACGACCGTGAGTCCGACCACCCGCTCGCTGACGCCGAGGGCCAGCGCCAGATCCTTCGCCGCCGGCACCAGGATCTCGGCGGCGCCGACGGCGAGCAGGGCGAGTCCCACCAGGGTGCCGAGAACGGATTTGAGTCCGCTGACGCCCTGGGCATCGGATTCTTCGGCGTCGCCGGCGCGGACCAGCACGATGAGGAAGTACGCCATCAGTGCGAGAAGCACCAGGCCCTCGAACCGGCCCAGGCGGCCGAAGGCGGTGAAGGTCAGGACGAGCAGGGACGTACCCAGCATGAAGGGCAGCTCGCGTCGGACCAGGCGGATGGCCTGGCGCTCGGCGCCGTCGTGGTGGTTGTGGAGAGGCACCACGAGCGCCGAGATGCCGAGGATCAGACCGACGTTGGCGATGTTCGAACCGACGACGTTGCCGTAGACCAGACCGGGCGAGTCCCGTAGCGCCGCGGCCACCGCCGCCGCGAGTTCCGGCGCCGAGGTGCCGAACGCCACGACGGTCAGACCGATCACCGTCGGACTGACGCGCAGAACTGCGGCCAGGCCGGTCACGGAGCGCACGAGGATCTCGCCGCCGGCCCAGAGCACGGCGATGCCGAGAATGATCAGCAGCAGCGAGATCAAGAGGCAGTCTTCGGTCTTGTCGGGACGAGCGGTCGGGGAGCTACGGGAAGATACCCGCGGTGCTGTAGGAGGCGGCGACCTTATCGATTGCCAGCACCATCGCGGCCGTGCGCAGATCGACGTCGGGGCCCAGCTTCTTCCGGTACCGGCGGATGTGGTGGTAGGCGGTGGCCATCGTCTCCTCCAGTCCCGAGTTCACGAGGTCGATCTCGTCCGCTCCCCGGGCCAGAATCCGGACCTCGGCCTGGCTGAAGCTGGCGCCGGTCGCCGAGCTCATCGCGTTCAGCAGATCCCGGCGCACGCTCTCCTCGAACCGCTTCTGCATCCGTCCGAAGCGGACATGGGAGAGGTTCTTGAGCCACTCGAAGTAGGAGACCGTGACGCCGCCGGCGTTCAGATACACGTCCGGAATCACCAGGATGCCGCGCCTGGCCGCCGCGGCGCTGGCCGCCGAGGTGGTCGGCCCGTTCGCCGCCTCGGCCAGGATGCGGCAGGAGATGCGGCCGACGTTCTCGCTCGTGATCTGGTTCTCGAGGGCGGCCGGAACCAGGATGTCGCAATCCAGCTCGAGGGCCCGGAGGCTGGGCTCGACGTTGGACGCGCCCGGAAAGTCGAGGATCGATCCGGTCGTCTTGCGGTGTTCGACCACGTCATCGATGTCGAGTCCGCCCGGATCCGCGATCGCACCCTCGAACTCGGCCAGGCCGACCAGCTTCGCGCCGGCGTTCTGGAGGTACTTCGCCGCGTGATAGCCGACGTTGCCCAGCCCCTGGATGACGACTCGTTTACTGGCGACTCCCGGTTCGAGCCCGAGCTTCGCCATGTCGTCCTCGAACGAACAGGCTTCGCGGATGCCGAAGAAGACGCCCAGTCCGGTCGCCTCGGTGCGGCCCTGAATGCCGCCGTGCTCGACCGGCTTGCCCGTCACGCAGGCGGCGACGTTGACCTCGCCGTGCTCGATCTGGGCGTAGGTGTCGGCGATCCAGGCCATCTCCTGCTCGCTTGTGCCGTAGTCGGGCGCCGGCACGTCCTTGCCCGGACCGATGAAGGACTTGCGCTGGAGTTCGGCGGTGTAGCGCCGGGTCAGGCGTTCCAGCTCCCCCTTGGAGTAGTTTCGGCGATCGATGCAGACCCCGCCCTTGGCGCCGCCGAAGGGAACGTCGACGAGGGCGCACTTGTAGGTCATGAGCGCCGCCAGGGCCATGACCTCGTCCTCGTTCACGTTCGGCGCGTAGCGGATGCCGCCCTTGGTCGGCAGCCGGTGGTGGCTGTGTTCGGCGCGCCAGGCGTGGATGACTTCGATCGTGCCGTCATCCCGACGCAGCGGGAAACTCATCCGGTAGACCGAGTTCACCCACTTCACCTGCTCCAGCAGGGTGGGATCGTGGTCAGTGTGCTTCGCCGCCTGGTCGAAGGCGACGTTCACCTGATCGAAGAACGTCAGGTGTTGTGCGGCCTGCCCTGCTTCTGTTTCGACCGCGGCGACCGTCACTTCGGAATCCTCGTCATCGTCGTGTCCCTCCCTGGAGGTCAACGCTCTCCAGGGGCAACCTAATCCCAGCTAAGGCACTCGTCAATCGGGACCGCCCAGTCTCCTCGCTTCGACTGCTGCTTCGGGATAGAAGTTGCTTCGGTCGGCGGCGACGAAGGCGTAGACACGGATGCCGGCCAGGTGGGCGATATCCAGCGCCAGGCTCGACGGCGCGCCGACCGCGGCTATCACGGGGACGCCGGCCACCGCCGCCTTCTGGACGATCTCGAAACCGAGACGGCCGCTGACGGCGAGGATCGTGTCGTGCAGGGGCAGCCGGTTCGCCCGGAGTGCCTTGCCTATGACCTTGTCGACCGCGTTGTGGCGTCCGATGTCCTCGCGAAGCCACAGGAGTCCGGGCCTTCCTTCGGCGACCTCGAAGAGGGCCGCGGCATGGACGCCGCCGGTGTCGCCGAAGAGGCGCTGGCCTTCCTGCATCGCCGCGGGCAGCGACTGGACCAGGAGACGCTCGCGGTCCGGCTCCAGGTCGAGCGGACGGATCGCCGGCAGCCGCACCCACAGGTCTTCGAGCGAGGGCTTGCCGCAGACCCCGCAGGCGCTGGTGACGCGGAAGGCTCGCTCCCGCTCCCTGGTCCTGGCCCGGCGGTTCGTTGCCCGTCGCCCGCCTGCCGAGAGCCGGACATCGACGATCGACCCGGGAACGGCCGGTTCGCCGCCTGGCGGCGGCGCCTCGTCCAGCCGCGGCGCTCCGTCCACGGTCACGGCGTCGACGTCGGCAGCCTCCTCGATCATCCCTTCGGCGTGGAGGTAGCCGAGCGCGAGGTCACGCTCCTCGCCGGGGCTGCGCATCGTCACGACGACGGCCTCGCCGTCGACCCGGATCTCCAGCGGTTCCTCGACCGCCACCACGTCGGGTCCGACGTCGCCCGAACGTTCGACCAGTGCGCTCCGCTCCGCTGCCGTATCGGGTCCGAACGCCTTCACGCGTCGGCTTCCGTTCGTTCGACCCGTACGCGGACGCCGTACTCCGGCTCGCCGGAGTCGGGGTCCAGGGACCAGGGCAGCAGCTCCATGCATTCGGGCCAGTGCGCTTCGACGTTGCCGGCCTTGATCGGCCCAAAACGCGCGACGAACTCGATCCGCGACACCGGCGACGAGACGACGACCCGTTGGCCGGCGCCGATGCCGCGCGCCCGTCCATCGTCCGCGTTCATCAGGAGGTCGGAGCGCTCGAGGCCGGTCAGGGGGTCCCGTCCGGCGTGGACCATCGAGTTGAACTGCCGCCCGCGGCGGGTTGAGAGGAAGAGTTCGCCGTCGAGCGGCTCCCGATCCGCCGGCGGTTCGACTGCGTGGAACCTCGCTCGGCCCGACGGTGTGGCGAAGCGCCCGTCCTCGAACAGTTGGGTACCGCCCCACTGGAACTGGTCGCCCTTCTGTTCTAGATTTTCGATCCCGGCGTAGCGCGGCACGGTAGCCGCGATCTCGGTCCGAATGGCCCCGGTGCTGCCAAAGCCGAGGACGCCGGGAGGATCGGGACGCGCCCGGGAGACGACCTCGCACAGCACCTCCCACTCGGGCCGGCACTCGCCGAGCGTTCGGCTTTCGGCACCGTCGTGGCGAATCGAGGGCGAGAACACGATTCGCCGCTCGGTCGTCGTCTCGGTCACACCGCCGGGGATCTCGTAGCGCGTCGTGGCCGGCAGCAGCAGCACGGTGTCGCTCGGTTCGACCAGCATCGCGGTGTTCAGCACGACATCCTGGTGAATGCGAAGCGCGGGTCGGTGCAAGGCGTTCTTCTGCCGTTCCGGCTCCGGCGCCGTCTCGAGGAAGTTGCCGCCGACGATCCACCAGGCGTCGATCGCCGCGGCCGCCGCCGCCTCGATCTGCCCGGTGGCGGCCAGGCCGGGGCCGCGTGGCGGCTCGAAGCCCCAGGCGTCCGCCCAGCGGTCGAGGGTCTCCGAGTCCGACTCCGGGGCGCAGCCGACCTCTGCGCCTCCCTGCACTCCGGAGTGGCCTCGAATCGGCACCAGGCCGGCCCCGGCCTTGCCCGGAAGCCCGCGCATCAGGCCCAGGTTGGTGAGCGCCAGCACGGTGTCGACGCCGTGGCGGTGCTGGGTCAGCCCCATCGACCAGACCAGGATCGTCTTCGGCCTGGAGCAGAGAAGCCTGGCGAAGCGCTCCATCTCGGCGCGCGGGACGCCGCTCGATTGCTCGATCGCTTCCCAGGACGTGTCGCGGAGCGCCGCCTCGACCTCCGCAAAGCCCTCGGTGGAGCGCTCGACGAACTCGCGAGCGACGCCGCCCGGAAGGTCGAGCAGCGCCTTCATCGTGCCGTTCAGGAAGGCGAGGTCGCCGCCGGTGTCAACCGCGTACCAGTGTTCGGCGAGGTCGGTGCCGAACAGGGCGCTCGATGCCACCGACGGCACCCAGTAGCGATCGAGGCCGGGTTCCCGGTACGGATTGACGACTGCGATCTCGGCGCCCCGGCGCCGCGCGAAGTGGAGGTACTTGATGGTGACCGGCTGGTTGTTCGGAACGTTGGAGCCGAAGAACACGATCAGGTCGGCGTCCAGCCAGTCGCGGTACGAATTCGTGGCGGCGCCGACTCCCAGCGCGCGCCTGAGCGCGATGGTCGATGCGGCATGGCAAAGGCGCGCGGCGGTGTCGACGTGGGGGGTGCCGAGGAAGCGGGCGGCCTTCTGCGCGACGTAATAGGTCTCGTTCGGAACACCGCGCGACGTCAGGAAGAAGGCTGCTCGGGTGGGGTCGCGTTCACGAATCTCGGCGAGGCGGGAAGCGGCCAGGTCGACGGCTTCGGGCCACCCGATGCGACGGAACCCGGGCTCGCCAGCGCGCCGGACCATCGGGTGTGCGAGCCGCCCGAGGGCTCGCAGTTCCGTCGAACCTCTGTCTGTCAGAGCGCCGGCGTCGGCGAGGACGGCCGGGTCGAGGGCCGGCATCGTGTTCAACCGCAGTAGATCGAGCCGGACCATGCAGAGGTGCACTCCGTCCAGGGTCCAGTCGCGGAGCCCTGTCGTTCCCAGCGCGCAACCATCGCAGACGCCGTCCCGCAGGATGCGCCACGCGTAGCCGGCTTCGTCCCGGTTCCGCCAGGCCACCCTGGCCATTTCCATGTAGTGGCGCGGCTTGGTTTGCCCCAGGCCGAAGGGGGTCCGCAGGCTGGGGCTCACCGGCCGATGATAGAGGAGCAGGAACGTTAGAGTGTCGGTGGTGCGAATCTCCCGAGTTGTCATCGTCCTGACACTGGCGGTCGTGCCGGCCGCGGCGTTGGCGCAGAGCGGGCAGGCCGAAGTCACACCTGCCTTCGAGTCCGAGGACTTTGCTGCCGCAGTCGATCCGCGGGCCGACGGATGGGATACCGAGGCGCTCAGCGAACGGGCCGAGGCCCAGCTCAAGCGCGTTGCCGCGTGGCTGGTGGGGCTCGCCGCGAACGGCGGCGATGCTGCACCGTCCGGCGAGGTCGGGTCGGTTGTCGATCAGACGTTCGAGTCGCCGGGATTCGTGCCCGAGAGCCTGGCCGCGCGCTACCGGGGGCCAGCCTTCAACGTCGAGAGCGGGAGCGCGAGTGGCGCGGATGTCGGCTACCGCGGCGCCGAGGGCTTCAGGCGGGCCCTCGGCGCTCTCGCCGGGCGGCTGGCCGGCGACCGGCTGCCGCGGGCGGACTTCAAGCTCTACTCGGTCGACGCCGGGTCCGCCGGGTTCACGACCCTGGCGTACTTCGAGGCGTCGGTCGCTGGACCCGCCGGCAGCCGGCAGTTGAACTCAGTCTGGTCGGCCGTCTGGCGGTTGGCCGCGGACGGGGCCGGCGAACCGTTGCTGCTGCGGGTCGAGGTGGCCGACTACGAGGAGACGTCGACTCCCCGCCGTCCTCTCTTCGTCGACGTCACGGAGGCCGCGGTCGGCCACAACCCGAGCTATCGGGAACAACTGCTCCAGCCGCCGGACGCGTGGCTCAACCGGATCACCAAGGCCTCGGGTTACAACAAGACGGGTTGGCAGGGCGTCTCGGTCGCCGACGTGAACGGTGACGGCCTGGACGACCTCTTCCTGCCCGAGCAGGGCGGCCTGCCGAACCGGCTCTACGTGCAGAACCGGGAAGGTACGTTCGACGACCGCTCGGCTGAAGCGGCGGTCGACTTCCTGGAGCGGGCCCTGGCCGGGCTGTTCGTCGACCTCGACAACGACGGTGACCCGGACCTCGTCCTGTCCAGCCGGCCCGCTGTCCTGGTGCTCGAGAACGACGGCAGCGGCGGCTTCGCCCGCGTTCGCCACATCGCCGGCGAGATCCCCGACAGCAACTCGCTCTCGGCGGCCGACTACGACAACGACGGCGACCTCGACCTCTACGTCTGCGCCTACCGTCGGGCCTACGACGAGCGCGGCGTTGCGAGCCCGGTGCCGTACCACGACGCGAACAACGGCGGCCGCAACGCTCTGCTGCGCAACGACGGCGGCTTCCGCTTCGTCGATGCGACCGTCGAGACGGGGCTCGACGTGAACAACCGCCGTTTCAGCCTGGCCGCGTCCTGGGAGGATGTCGACGGCGACGGCGACCCGGACCTCTATGTGGCCAACGACTACGGCCGCAACAACCTCTACCGCAACGACGGCGGCCGATTCGTCGACGTGGCCGGAGAGGCCGGGGTCGAGGACATCTCGTCCGGCATGTCCGTGAGCTGGGCCGACTACAACCGGGACGGGCGGATGGATGTCTACGTCGGCAACATGTTCTCCGCCGCCGGCAACCGGATCACGTATCAGCGGAAGTTCGAGCGCGACCGGCAGCGCGCCGGCCCGCTGGCGGACGTCCAGCGGATGGCGCGCGGCAACTCCCTGTTCGCGGGGGCTGAGGGTGGCGGCTTCCACGATCGCAGCGTTGACGCCAACGTCACGATGGGTCGCTGGTCCTGGTCGTCCGTTTTCGCCGATATCAACAACGACGGCTGGGAGGACCTGGTCGTTGCCAACGGCAACCTGACCCAGACTCTCCCGGACGACCTGTGAAGCTTCTTCTGGCGGCAGGTCGTGCCGCGCGCGCCGAGTTCCCCGGATGACCGCTCGCTGGAGCCGTATCTCGAATCCCTGCGGGCGCTCCACGAGCGGCTCGACGAGGGGCTTTCCTTCAGCGGCAACGAGCGCAACTGCGTCTTTCTGAACCTGGGAAACAGCCTGAACCCCGGCGAAGCTGGCGTTTCCTTCGCCAACGCGTCGGCGGTGAGCGGTCTCGATTTCCCGGACGACGGTCGCGGCGTCGGCTTCCTCGACCTGGAGGGCGACGGCGATCTCGATGTGGCGATCAGCAACCGGACCGCGCCGCGGTTGCGGCTGATGCGGAACGAGTTGCCGGCGGGGCGGCGCTTCGTCGCCCTGCGTCTGGAGGGAGACGGCGCGGGCACGAACCGGGACGCGGTCGGAGCGCGGGTGGAAGTCCCAACCTCGTCCGGCATCCTCCGCCGATCCGTCCGCGCCGGCGAGGGTTTCCTCTCGCAGTCGAGCCGCTGGCTCCACTTCGGTCTCGGTGACAGCGAGGTTTCGGGTCCGGTGAGCGTCCGCTGGCCCGGGGGAGGCAGCGAGACGTTCTCCGGCGTCGAGGCCGGGGGCCGCTACCGGATCGTCCAGGGCAGCGGCGGCGCAGAGGCCGTGCCGGGACCGCCGAGGCAGACACCGTTGATGCCGCGTGCCCAGGAGCCGCCGGCGGCGACCACTGGCGCACGTGTCGTGCTGGCGCCGCGTCCGCCGGCTCCTTCGTTGACGTTGCGCCCCTTCGGCGCCTCGGAGCCGTTGGCGGTAGAGGCGGGCCAGGGGCGGCCGGTGCTGGTCAACATCTGGGCGAGCTGGTGCGTTCCCTGCCGTTTCGAGTTGCAGGACCTGGCGAACGAGGAGGATGCGCTCCGTGCCGCGGGTCTCGAGATCGCCGCGCTGTCGACGGATGGCATGGGTGACCTGGCGACCACGACCGAAGCGGCGGCGCGGAGCTTCATGGACGAGATCGGCTTTCCGTTCCTGAACGGAGTGGCGACCGAGGAGACGCTGGACAAGGTCGAGATCGTCAAGAGGTCGCTATTCGACCGCCGATTCCCGCTGTCGCTTCCGTTCTCCATGCTTCTCGACGGCGAGGGCCAGGTCGCCGTGCTCTACCGGGGAGGCGTAACCGCGGGTGACCTGATCGCGGACCTCGAACTGCTGGATGCGCGGGACTCCGACCTGCGGGTGGCGTCTGCTGCGCTATCCGGCCGCTGGTACACGGAGCCCCCGGACGAAGTGTCGCTCGCCAGCTACGCGCGCTGGTACGAGGAGCCGTTTCCGGAGGAGTCCGTGGCGTTGCTGCGGCGTTCAGTCGACGTCGAGCAGGCGCGCCTCGACGATGGCGGTGGAGCGTCGTTCGAGCGGCAGGGAGCGCGGGACCGCCTGTTCAAGTCGCTCCAGCGCCTGACGGTGCTCGAAGGCCGGCGTGGGGACAACGAAGCCGCGGCCCGGTACGCCCGTGCCGCCCTGGATCTCGAACCCGACGATCCGGCGGCGCGGGCCGCCTGGCAGAACGCTCTCCTCGACGCTGGCGACACCGGCTCGGTGCGGGCCCAGGCAGAGGCTACGCTCGCTGCCGATCCGGGAGACGTGGCGGCCCGGGTTCGCGTGGCCGAACTGCTCGACCGGGAGGGACGCACGGACGAAGCGGTGCGGGAACTCGGCCGCGCGGTCGAGGAGAGCCCGCGGGATGTGGAGCTGCGGTATCTCTATGGCCAGTTGCTCGCCAAGGCGGAGCGCCTGCGGGAGGCGATGGAGCAGTTCGCGGCGGTTGTCACTCTCGATCCGCGCTACGTCGAAGCGCACCGGATTCTGGCCGAAGCCGCCGTTCGCAGCGACGAACTCGGCGCTGCCTGGGGACACTACCGGGCGATCCTCGAAGTCGAACCGCGGGACACGGAGGCTCTCTACGGAGCGGCCCGGATCGCGGCCGCCGCGGGCCGCCTGGAAGAAGCGATCGAGAACTACCGGGCGCTGCTCTCGCACGACCCCGATCACGCCGCGGGCCGCCACGAACTCGGACTGTCCCTGATCCGCAGTGGTCCGTCCGGCGCCGCCGAGGGCGCGGAACACCTCCGTCGCGCCTACGTTGAAGACCGGAACCTCCTGGCGCGGGGCAACGACATCGCCTGGACGCTGGCGACCCATCCGGATGCCGGCCGGCGCGACGGTCGCCTCGCTCTCCTGATCGCTCTCGAACTGAACGCGGTCGCCGGCGGCGCCGAGCCCGCCCTGCTCGAGACCCTGGCGGCTGCCCAGGCCGAGACCGGCGACTTCGAAACAGCGGCGCGGACGGTGGCGTCGGCGCTTGAGATCGTCGGCGACCCGCGGAACACCTCGCCCGACCGGGAGCAGTTGCTCGAGCTGCTGAACCGCAGGCTAGAGCAGTACCGGCAGGGGATTCCCGTCCGGGGCCGGTAGAGCCGGGTCAGGCGTCGCGGAACGGATCGCGTACGGTGACCGTTCCGTACATGCGGCCATGTTGAAAGTCCTCGGACAGGATCTCGGAAAGGCCGTGGACTTCGGCGTAGGCCCACAGGTGTGCATCGAACCAGGACAGGCCGTAGGCCGCCGCCCCGCGCAGAGCCATGCGCAGCACCGCATCGTCGGGGTAGATCACGTCGAACTGGGACATGATCTCCTCGGCCTCGCGTCGAGCGACGGCCGGATCGAGCAGTCGTTGGCCGGGTCGTCCCCGCGTTGTCGCCGCGACGAACTCGACCACGGCCTGGTGGGGGACCCGCGCGACTCCGTTTCGGAGGCACTCTCGTAGAACTGTGGACGCAGTCGACTGCTTCTTCGGGAAGCGGTGGTCGTAGCGGTAGACGAGGACGTTGGTGTCAATCAGGACGCGAGCGACCACGCTCGTAGAGTTCCTCTCGTGTCCAACCTCGGCTGTCCTGGTCCCGCGCTCGCCGCCCTGCCTGGCGCTCCTCCTGGCGAGCCGTTGCCGCGTCGAAGAGGCGCAGTCGCGCCTCTACATCCAGGTCGGCAGGAGCGTGGTCCGCGCCTTCGGGGACCATGCGGATCACCTCACCGGCTCCCTCGAAGCGTACGTCGTGCCCGGGCCGTATGCCGTACTGCACTGCGAGCGCCTTCGGCAGGGTCAACTGGAGCTTGCTCGTGACCTTGCTCATTTCCTTACCGTAGCAAGGATCAGTTCCTTGTCAAGCTGCTTCGCTCCTTCCTATCGGAAGTCGTGGCTCGGGATCCGCTCCAGGCGGTCGATGGGCCAGAACCTGTCCGCCTTGACGGATAGTGAGCCGTCCTTCTTCTGCAGCACGCCCTCGACGATCAGGCCGGAGGAGGAGACGATCGTGCGGCGGTGCTTCTTGAGCTGGTCCGGCATGACGACCGCCTGGCTCATTCCCGTCTCGTCTTCCAGGGTCAGGAACAGGAGGCCGCGGGCGGTGCCGGGACGCTGGCGGACGATGACGGAGCCGGCGGTGCGCACGCGTCGGCCGGCGGGCTTGTCCGGGAGCGCCGCGGCAGTCACGACGCGGCGGCGGTCGAGCGCGCGACGGTAGTACTCCATCGGGTGAGGGCCGGTGGTGATCGAGGCGACGGCGAAGTCAGCGGCGGTTTCTTCCATCGGTGTCATTTCGTCGAGCGGCGAAGGCGTGGTCGTCGTGAGTTTGGCGAACAGCGGGCCCTTCGGCTTCTCGACCTGGGCCGCCTGCCACAGGGCCGCGCGCCGGCCGCGCTCAGGCAACGCGCCAATCGACGCCAGTGCCGTGAGTTCGTTCCGGCGCAGGCGGCAGCGCTCGGCGAGATCCTCGATGCTCGCAAAGCGCCTCGCCGCCTGCTCGGCCTCGATCCGTTCCGCCGCTTCGCGCCGCATTCCCTTGACGTAGCGCAGTCCGAGACGGATCGCGCCCGCCGGGGGCGGTTCGCCGGGCGGCTCCGGCTCGCCGGCGTCCGCCGGCCGGTCCTGCCAGCGGCACATCACTCCCGACTCGTTCACGTCGATCGGCAGCACCGCGCTCCCAGCGCGCTGCGCCTCGCGGACCAGGGTCGCCGGGTGGTAGAAGCCCATCGGCCAGGCGTTCAGGAGCGACAGGAAAAAGGCGGTCGGGTGATGGCGCTTGAGGTAGGCGCTGGCGTAGGCGATCAGGGCGAAGCTGGCGGAGTGCGACTCGGGGAAGCCGTAGAGCGCGAACGAGGTGATCGCCTTGACGATCTGTTCCTGGGCGTCGCCCGTGATGCCGCGTTCGTTCATCCCCGAGCGCAGCCGCTGCTCGATCTCGTGCATGCGCTCGACGGAGCGCTTGAAGCCCATCGCCCGCCGCAGGTCCTCCGCCTCGCCGCCGGAGAAACCGGCCGCGACCATGGCGACCTTCAGGATCTGCTCCTGGAAGATCGGCACGCCGAGGGTGCGCCGCAGGATCGGTTCGAGCAGCGGGTGGGGGTAGGAGACCTCCTCGCGGCCGACCCGGCGCTCGAAGAAGGGATGCGCGATGCCGCCGACGATCGGCCCGGGACGGATGATCGCGATCTGGATCACGAGGTCGTAGAACTTGTACGGCTTGTGGCGCGGCAGGGACGCCATCTGCGCCCGGCTCTCGATCTGGAAGACCCCGACCGTGTCGGCGCGGCAGATCATCTCGTAGGTTGCCGGGTCGTCGGGCGGCAGGTGGGCGAGGTCGACTTCCCTGCCCTCGTGGCGGCGGATCAGGGGCACCGCCTCCTCGAGCGCGTTCAGCATGCCGAGACCGAGCAGGTCGACCTTGATCAGCCCCAGGTCAGCGCAGTCGTCCTTGTCCCACTGGACGATGACCCGGTTCTCCATCGCCGCCGGTTCGAGCGGCACGATCTCGTCGAGCCGTCCGGCGCAGAGCACCATGCCGCCCGAGTGCTGGCCCAGGTGGCGGGGATGGTTCTGGAGCTGCCGCCACAGGCGAACGAAGATCCGGATGCGCCGGTCGCGGGGATCGAACCCGAGTTCGGTGAGCTCCTCGTCCATCTCCTTGCTGTCGCCGCGGGAGAGGTCGTAGTGCCAGTGGCCGAGGCCCTTGGCCAGGCGGTCGACCTGGGACCTGGAGCACCCCAGCGCCTTGGCCGCCTCGCGCGCGGCCATGCGGTCGCGGTAGGTGATCACGTTCGCGGTCATCGCCGCGCCGTGCCGGCCGTAGCGCCCGTAGACGTACTGGATCACCTTCTCGCGCTGGTCGCCGGACGGCAGGTCGATGTCGATGTCCGGCCACTCTCCGCGTTCCTCGGACAGGAAGCGCTCGAAGAGCAGGTCCATCTTCACCGGGTCGACCGCGGTGATGGAGAGCGCGTAGCAGACGGCCGAGTTGGCGGCCGAGCCGCGGCCCTGGGCGAGGATCCGCTGCTCCTTGCAGAAGCGGACGACGTCCCAGACGATCAGGAAGTAGCCGGCGAGGTCGAGCTTCTCGATCAGCGCGAGCTCCTTCTCGAGCTGCGCTCCGGACCTGGCGGTCAGCGGCCGGAAGCGCTCCCGCGCTCCCTGCCAGGTCAGTTCGCGGAGATGGGAGATCGGCGTCTCGCCCTCGGGCACCGGGTAGTCCGGGAAGCGATAGCCGAGGTCGGCGAGGGTGAAGTCGAGTTCCCCGGTCAGTTCGTGCGCGGCGTGGACGGCGCGGGGGAGATCGGCGAACAGCCGGTGCATCTCCTCAGGAGCCCTCAGGCGGCGCTGGCGTTCGCGGGCGAGGCGGGCGCCGGCGTCGTCGACCGTCACGTGGTGCCGGATCGCGGTCATCAGGTCGTGGAGGGGCTTGTCGCGGGCCGCGGCGTAGCGCACGCCGCCGGTGGCGACGACCGGCACGCGCAGCCTGTCCGCCAGCCGGACCAGGGCCTGGTTGCGGTGCTCTTCGGCGCGGATGCCGTGGCGCGAGAGCTCCACGTGCAGGCGGCCGGGGAAGACGGCGTGCAGACGTTCGAGCTGGCGTCCGGCTGCTTCCAGCCCTTCCCGCGCCAGCGCCCGCCCGACCGGATCGGTTTCGGCGCCGGCCAGGCAGTGGAGACCTTCCGCGTGTTCTTCCAGCAGCGTCCAGTCGATCCGGGCCTCGCCCTTGGGGTGGTTGAGGGCGCCGGCGGTCAGCAGGCGGCAGAGGTTGCGGTAGCCCTGCCGGCTCCGTACGAGCAGGTTGACGCGGGTCTCCTGGTCGTCCAGGGCCGGCCGCTCCTCGCGCTGGCGTGAAACCGCCGACGCCTGCGGCCGGTCGATGACCGCCTCGGCGCCGACCAGGGCCCGGATCCCCGCTTCCCGCGCCGCCTTGTAGAAGCGCGGCGCGCCGGAGACGCCGTTCCGGTCGAGCAGCGCGACTGCCGGCAGCCCCAGTGCCGCGGCCCGCGCCACCAGATCCTCGGGCTGGGACGAAGCGCGCAGGAAGGAGAACGATGACGCGGCGTGGAGTTCGGCGTAGGGCGGGGGCCGAAGCCGGCGTTTCGGCGGAGTCCGGAACCGGCGCCGTCGCAGTTGCTCCTTGACCGCGCCCGGCGCGGCGTAGCCGGGATTCGGTTCGCCCCGGGCGTCGAGCAGGTCGTTGCCGCCGCGATCTTCGTAGCCGCTGCCCTTGCGCACGGAACCGGAGAGTCCCATGTTGCGGGCCGGCACGTTGACTTCGGGTTTGGGGACCTTGGGTTTGGGGGAACTGTCCCGGGCCATCCGGGAAGCGTAAATCAGGCGGTAACAGAAGGCAAGATCGGGGAGGCAGGCACGTTTCGTCCCCGTGTGGCAACATGCAAACCGAACCCGGCACGGCGCTAAACCGATTGACGCCGTCGAGTAACAGGAGAAGTGGAAGTGGCGAAGTACCTGATCGAGGCGAACTACACTCACACCGGCGTCCAGGGCCTGATCCAGGAAGGCGGCAGCAGTCGGCGGAAGGCGCTCAGCGAAACCGTGGAGGGCGCAGGCGGCACGGTGGAGGCCATCTACTACGCGTTCGGTGGCGCCGACCTGCTGATGATCGTCGACCTTCCGGACAACGAGACTGCGGTCGCGGTCTCAATGACCCTGAACGCCGGCGGCGGCATCAAGGTGACGATGCGCGTCCTGATGACGCCGGAGGAGATCGACGGCGCGGTGGCGAAGAGCGTGCCCTACCGCGCGCCCGGCGCCTGAACCCGAGCCGGAGCTGGGTGCGCGGGTCGTCTGACCCGCTGCCGCCGAAGGCGGCCAGAAAGATGCGCCGGCCGTCAGGCCGGCTCCGCTGGGCCGTCAGGGCGCCCGTAGCGGTTGGTGGGCCTGGTAGAGCGCGAGGCGGTCGAGCCGCTGCGGCGAATTGCCGCCGGCAACCTGGCGCTCCGCTTCCAGCGCTCGCTGCTGCCAGGTGACCGCGTCGTCGAACCGACCGGCCTCGGCCAAGGCCATGGCCAGGGTTTCCAGGTGGTCGAGCGCCGGCTGCTCGTCGACGACGCTCTGAGCAAGGTCCACCGCCCGCGCGCCGTCCCGGACCGCGTCATCGGGGCTGACCGCGAGCAGGCGCGCCAGCAGGTGACGCGTGGCGACGTCGCCGGGGAAGCGTCCGAGGGTGTCGTCGAGAGTTCGGCGCGCGTCCGCGTAGCGGCCGGTCTCGAACAGCATGAGTCCGAGGTTGAAGCGCGCCTGCAGATCGTCCGGCGTTAGCGCGACCAGGGCCTGCAACTGGACGGCGGCTTCTTCGGTCCTGCCAGCGCCGACCAGCACGGCGGAGAGCATCCGTCGCGCCTCGACCATGCCGGGATCCTGGGCGACGATCCGCTCGAGTTCCTCGACGGCGCCGGCGGTGTTGCCGGAGGAGGCCCGTGCTTGCGCCCGCTGCAGGCGCCAGGAGAGGTTCTCCGGCGCCAGGTCCACCGCCCGCTCCAGGTGTTGGGCGCCTTCGGTGCGGCGGCCCTCCCGAGCGAGCAGCATCGCCAGGGCGAAGTGCGCCCCGGGGTGTTCAGGGCTGAGGTCGATTGCCCGGCGCAGATGGCCTTCGCCGCGTCCGGCATCGCCGAGAGCGAGCAGTGAACCGGCCAGCCGGAAGTGAGCCTCGTCGTCTGCCTCGTTCGTTGCGAGGATCTCCTCGTACAGCGTGACGGCCCGTTCGTGGTCGCCCTCTGCGGCGGCGGCGACGGCTCGGTCGAGCGGCAGCGTGACGTCCTCCTCGAGCGGCCGCAGCCGTTCGAGGAGCGGGTCGTACATCGGGATCAGGACGTCCTGGTTCAGCCGCCACGCCTCGGCGGCCCGGTCCGCGTCGCCCAGGGCGCGGTAGGCGAGGCCGACGTGGTGATTCGCTTCGCTGCCCTCGGGCTGCGACGCGGCGACTTCCTGAAAGATCTGGAGCGCCTTCGCCGGGTCGTCCCGCTCCAGGGCGATGTAGCCCAGCCCGACGCGGGCCGTGGCGCTCTCCGGGTAGGCCTCCATGGCCGCCTCGTAGGCGGCTTCGGCAGCGTCGATGTCGCCGGCAGCCACCTGGAGTTCGCCGAGGCGGATGAGCGTCGACGGATCGTCCGGCCGGATGGCCAGCGCCTCCTCAGCGGCTGCTACCGCCCCTTCGAGGTCTCCGGAAGCGATTTGCAACAGCAGTTTGAAGTAGGCCCACTGGAAATCCGCGGGCGCCAGCTCCCTGAGCTGGTCCAGGCAGACCGCTGCCGCGTCGTGCAGCTCGTAGTGCAGGTAGCGCGCGCAGAGATCGCCGAAGGTGTTCGCCGCCAGCTGCGCCTGCATCGGCTCGGCGGCATGTTGCAGGGCGCCGGCCGTGAGCGTCCGATAGTCCCGAAGCCGTTGGGCGTCGATCGCGGCCACCTGGGACAGATCCGGCTCCGGCACCTGGTTCAGGTCGAGCGTCTCCTTGACGCGACGGATCTCCAGAAGCTCGGCGAAGTCCTGGGCGACGGCGGGCAGCGGGGCGATCAGCAGCAGCGCGACGATGGCCGCGGGACCGCTGGGGGGACGAGTCATTTGGCTAGCTGCTCAGCGGCTGATGGAAGTAGTAACAGAGCCCATCCGGCGCCACGACGAAGAAGACGCGGAACTTCTTGCCGTCGCGCTTGTCGATGCGCCAGTTCTTGACCTTGACGCCGTTGCTCTTCAGTTCGGCCCGAGCCGCCTTGATGTCGGTGACCAGGATCGCCGCGCCGTCCATGCTGGCGTCGCCGCCGTTGATCGCGAAGCCGATCCGTACGCCGTCGCGCTCGAGGATGACCGTCGGCATGGGCTCTTCGCGGCGCTCGACCTCGTGCAGCCCGAAGGCGTCCGCGTACCACTTCGCAGTTGTATCCAGGTCCTCGACCGGGAGAGCGAGCACGTCGTCCTGAAACGGGTAGGCGGCTTCGTAGAGCTTCATTGGGCGGAGTCTAGCCACCGGGATCATGGAATCATCAGCCGCCATGGACCCTGAAGCCCTCGAACGCGCCCGGCGCAAGGCGGAGGCGATCGGCATCGCCAGCGTGCAGCGGCACATCTTCCTGTGCTGCGACCAGACGAAGCCGAAGTGCTGCGACCGGGAGTTGTCGCTCGAGTCCTGGGACTACCTCAAGCGCCGGCTGCTCGAACTGGGCCTCACCGAGTCCGGCACGGTGATGCGGACGAAGGCGAACTGCCTCCGCATCTGCGACGCCGGTCCGATCGCGGTCGTCTATCCGGAGGGTGTCTGGTACTGGGGCTGCACGCCCGAGGTTCTGGAACGGGTGATCCAGGAGCACCTGATCGGCGGCCGTGTGGTGGCGGAGCAGGTGATTGCGGGCTCCAACGCACCCGGCGAGTAGCCGGCTGCTCTGCGAGTGCGATCAGAGCGGCGACGTCAGCCTCCGTAGCTCGGTCGAAATCTCCATGCGCAGCTGGTGCTCCGTTGGGCGCAATGGCGTCGACACCGCGAACCTGTATTCGCGTTGCGGTTCGAAGGAGGTCTTCTTGGTGAACAGGGCCTTTGGGCTGCCGTGCGGGTCGATCCAGTCGGCTTGCGTGCGTAGTTCGCCGGAGCGGTCGGCGTAAACGACTGGGCCGTGGTAGACGTGGACGAAGGTGTCGATGTTTCCGGCGCCTTCCCAGAACTCTGTTTCGTAGCGACTCGCGGCGTACCCGATGATTCCGAAGGCGTCCAGCTTCCCGATCGACTCCTTGTCGAACGTCAGCGCGAAGTCAATGCCGAGCCATGCGGCGAACGCTTCGGGGTCGAGGACTTGCGTTGCGGCGCGGTAGTCGTAGCTCTGCGAGAAGTGGTCCTGCAGACTGCGAAGCTCGGAGAGGTGCCGGTAGTGGGACGCGCAGAAAACCCAGTTCGCCTCTGATGCGGTGAAGGTGATCTTGGCTTTCGCGGAGGCGCCTAGGGGCAGAGTGTTCTTGGCCCACTCGGAAGCGTCCTTGGTGATCGTGCCGTCGTAGCGGTCGCCGATTCCAGGGTTGGAGGCCTCGAGCTCGCGGTAGTAGCTGGGTGTACCGAGTTGAAGCTCTGACGCGCGGTGCGGTGCGAACTCTGGTTTCGAGAACTTGACTACCCTGCCGATCGTAGGCGCGTGACGCGGTCTGTGGTCGGCAGCGTGGACAAGAACGAGATGGCAGGATCGCGACTTCAGATCGTGGACGGTGAAGCCTGTCGAGACCAGCGTCGGCGGAGTGGCGTGCGGGTTGAACCGCTTGGAGGAACGGAACGCGTCCGCGAGTGCCTGGTTGATGGTTCGGACCCCATCGACGTCGTACTCGGTGACGACCAAGTCGCCGTTGCGGTGACTGCCGGAGATGGCGCGATCGAGTTTCACGAGGCTCTCGTCCGACGCCGGTGACGTCCGTGTGGTGGGCGCATGGAGCGGCGACTTATAGCAGTTTGCTGGACTTTTATCCATACTCGATAAAAGCCGGGCAGATCCCTATAATCAGCCGATGGACCCAACCCGCAATCCCTACAGTCCGGGTGCCGGAAGCCCTCCGCCCGCACTCGTCGGTCGGGACGCCGAACTCGAGACGATCCGGATCGCCATCGAGCGCCTGCGCCTTGGCCGTTTCGCCAAGAGCGTGATCCTGACCGGGCTCCGCGGCGTGGGGAAGACGGTGCTCCTGCAGGAGTTTCGCCGTCTTGGCCAAAGCCGGAACTGGGTCTGCCAACCGCTTGAAGCCAGCGAGGGAATGCGGTTCCCGCAGGCGATGGCCGAACTCGTTCGGAAGGTGCTCCTTCGCCTCTCCCCGGCACAGAACTTGGCCGATCGGGCAAAACGGGCCTTTGGTGTGCTCAAGTCGTTCCAGGTGCGGTGGAACCTGCCAGACGGCGGTGATCTCACAGTAGGCCTCGATCCCGTGCCCGGCCGAGCGGATTCGGGGTTGCTGGACGAGGACCTGGCTGGCCTGTTTTCCGAGGTCGGAGAGGCCGCTCGCGAGCGGGGAAAGGGCGTTCTGGTCACGGTCGACGAGGTGCAGTACCTGAAGCGGAAGGACCTGGCCGCCCTGATCGTGGGCCTCCACCAAGTGAATCAGGAACAACTTCCCTTCCTGGTAGTGGGTGCCGGTTTGCCTTCGGTGCCGGCCCTTGCCGGCGAGGCGAAGTCCTACGCGGAGCGGTTGTTCAACTTCCGATCGATCGACAGCCTGGACGGGGACGACGCCAGAGCAGCTTTGGTCAAACCCGCTGACGAGGAAGGGGTCGTTTGGCAGCCGGACGCACTTGACCGAATCGTCGACGAGACTCAGGGCTATCCCTACTTCCTTCAGGAGTTCGGCAAGCAGGTATGGGACTTGGCGGATGGTCCTGTCGAAATCACTGCTACGGACGTAGATAGTGCGGTCACGACTGCGGTTGATGAACTGGACACCGGCTTCTTCCGAGTCCGGATCGACCGCACGACCGATTCAGAGCGCGAGTACCTGGTCGCTATGGCGTCACTTGGCGAGGGTCCGTACGCCTCAGGTCGCGTCGCGGCGACCATGGGCAGGGATACACCGGGTGTGGGGCCGGTGCGTGACAAGCTGATCAAGAAGGGACTCTGCTACTCGCCGCGTTGGGGCGAGATCGACTTCACCGTCCCTCTGTTCGATGACTTCGTGCGACGTCGATTGTGTGCTCCGGGTGATGTGCGTTCGTCCTAGGCCCCCTCAGTCGTACACGCCGTCCGCGAACCAGCGTTCCGACGTCCGGTCCCGGTAGATCCGGCACACCGCGCCGGTCTGCAGCTCGACGTCCCAGTAGTCCCGCATTGCCGGGGCTTCTCGCCACCAGCCTTCCTCGATCTCCCAAGGGCCGGCGGCGGTTCGGACGGCGCCTTCGATGCGGATGTGGCGTTCGTCCGTCGGCAGGGGGTTGATCTGTAGCGGTGCGGGACAGGGCACGACGCGGTCTGTCTCTTCGCTCTCCGCGGTCAGCACCTCGACCTCGACCGGCGGCCGCAGGGTGCGCACCGCCAGCATGCCGCGGCCGGGCCGGGGTTCGAGCCGGATCCGGGGCGGCGGGGGCGGGTCGTAGTCGGCCAGGCGGAAACGTTCGGGCAGGTGGCCGTTCCGGGTGCGCGGCGAGCCGACGCGGTTCGGGCCGAGCAGGGCGAGCAGCCGCGCGGTGACGGCGGCCAGGCGGTCGGGCGACAGGGCGGCCGGTCCGAGCAGGCTGAGCTGCGCCTGGCGCGGAACGTCGGGATGGGCGAGCAGTTGCATCGACGTGATCGGCGACCGGGGCGGCTCGTCCTCCAGGTGGAGACGGATCAGTGACAGCAGCGTCCGCGCCTCGCGGGTGGGCGCCGGCAGTTCGATGGCCAGTTCGTGGAGGCCCTCGGGCTCGACCTTGAGCGACAGCTCGAGCCGCTTGCAGCCCATGCCCCGGGCGTCGAGCCGGTCCGCCAGCCGGGAGACGGCGCCGCGGGCGACGAACAGGAACGGCTCCAGGTTGTCGATCGGCCACTCGAAGGTCTGCGACTCGCGGAAGGTGGGCGGCGGCGGACGGGGAGTCAACGGCTTCGGGTCGAAGCCCCGGGCGGCGGAATGGAGCGCCGTGCCGCGCTCGCCGAGGCGGCTGTGGACCTCGGCTGCCGGCAAGCCGGCGAGGTCGCCGACCGTGCGCAGTCCCCAGAGCTTCAGCGTGTGGAGAACTCCAAAGTCGTCGCCGTCCTGCGCCGAGTCGGGGTCGCGGCTACCGTCCTCGAACAGGGACTTGAGCGGCAACGGCGCCAGGAACCGGGCCTCGCCGCGCGGCGCCACGACGTTCGGCGACCGCGGGAGGGCGGCCGCCGCTCGCGCCGCCAGCTTGCTGCCGGCGATGCCGACCCGGCCGGGGAGGCCGGCGGCGTCCATGTCCCGCATGATCGACTGGCCGAGGCTGTGCTCGTCGCCGCCGACGCTCAGGGGCAGCAACGGGTTGACGGCGGTCTTGTCCCGCTCCTTGGCGCTGTTCCCGGCGGAGGCCGGACTGATGCCGGCCAAGTCGAGGTAGACCATGCCCTCGCCGCCGTCCTCGACCCGGGGCGAGAAGGCGTCCCCGATCTCGAGCAGTACCTCCTGCGCGGTGTGCTCGCGTTCGGGGTCGCGGGTGCGAGAGACGAGGCCGGACTCGATGTTCCGGGCCTGGGTCACGGTCAGCCCCGGCCGCACCCCGGCTCGCCGTGCCAGCCGGGAAGCGGCGACGATCCGCGCCGACGGACCTTCGTGGACCACGACCGCCTCGCGGGCGAGTTCGGGCGCTCCTCGCAAGTAGGCGGCAAGAGGAAACAACGCTGCTCGCAGGCAGGCGATGCGGGTCTTCCGCTTACCCGGCACGGCGCAGGACCTCGACCGGCGTACCGGCGGCGTTGCGGTTCTCCGCCCGACGGGGCGGCACGTCTGGCAGGGGGCGCCGCAGGCTGCGGGTAAGCACGCGCAACTCGACTTCGGCCGCGGCGCCCGGCCGTTTGCCGCGCGACTTGGTGAGCTCGAGCCGGGTTCTGAGTCCGTTGAGCAAGCGCGGGCTTCTCGGTGCGGCCTGCGCCCAGAGGGCACGGACCGGCGATGTTCGCGACCCGAGATCGAGAACCTTCTGCGGCGCCGTGCCGCCGGCGCGGTACGGGGCCGCGATCAGCAGCGCCGCCTGGTGGTCCTCCGCTGCCCGCCGCAACCGCAGCCACGCCGACTCCTTGCCGCGGCCACCGGGGATCGGAGGCAGACCGAGGTCGAGCACGACCAGGGGAAATCCGCCGCCGATCAGCACCTCGGCGCTGCCCAGCGCCTGCTTCAATCGCTCGGGCCGCGCCCAGAGCAACCGTTCGAGGTCGACCCCGGCGCGCGCCGCCGCCTGCGGATCGAAGTGATCCCCCAGATCGATCAGCGCCGCCGACTCACCACTCTCGGTGGCGCCGGCCAGCAGTTCCAGCACCAGGGAGAAGCGGCCGCTGCTTCGGGGGCCGACCAGCTCGATCGTCTGCCCGCGGCGGATGCCGCCGTCCAGCAGGCGGTCGACGCCCGCAAGCCGCGTGGCGAACACGTCGGCTTCTACTTCCTGGATTCCGGCCGAGGAACCGTCGCTAACCAGATCTCGCCCGCGCCGGATCTGGCGCACGAGCGAGCGCGGCCACTGCGGGTCGGTGAGAGCTGCGGGCAGGGAAGTCACGGCACCGTGGAGCGGAATGGGAAATGCGAAAGTGGGAAGAGAGCATCATAGCGAAACTAAGGCGTAAATGGGAAGTCCACCTGTTGTGGCGTCGCGGCCGCAGGTAGCGAGCCAGAACGGTCGCTCGACGCCCCTTGCTAAGACTTCAGGGCGAACCTTGAATAGGGAGAACCCTTATTCAAAGTTCCTGCACAAGCGCGTCAGCGCAGCCGCTGGAGGAACCACCAGTGGTGGCCTTCGGGATCCCGGGCGCCGTAGCTCCGGTCGACCCAGTAGCCCTCGCCGTAGTCCTGAGTCGCCGGCTCGATCGTGATCTCGGCGCCGGCCGCCCGTGCCCGCTCGCAGTGAGCATCGGCGTCGTCCACGTAGATGACCAGCGACTGCGTGTTCGCGCCGCCGACAGTCCGCGGAGACTTCTGGTACGCGCGGTCCGGCTGCAGGCCGGTCTGACCGATCATGATGAGCCCGCCGTCCAGGACGAGCTGCGAATGGACGATGCGCCCCTGGTCGTCCTCGACCCTCTCCTGCACCTCGAAGCCGAAGGCGCGGACCAGCCAGTCGATCGCGGCCGCCGCGTCGTCGTAGAAGACGGATGATGAGATTCTCGGCCAGCCTTCAGGTGGTTTCTTCATGGGGGTTCTCCCGGGTTCCCGCGACGTTCGCCTTACGGAACCACGTCCCCCCAGTTCGGTGCTGCCGCGGCTTCGCCTTCCCCGGCCGCCCATTCGATCGTGTCGCCGACCCAGGCCTGGAACATCTCGTGGTCCCAGACGTCCTCGCGGTGGCCCATCGCGTTGTAGAGAACGCGGCCGGCGCCGAGTTCGTGGCACCAGGCGATGGGGTAGGGGTCGATGTCGTAGACCTCCTGCTTGGCCCGCTCTTCGCCGGGGTCCATCAACGCCAGGACGTGGAGCTTGTCTTCGGCGAGGTTCTTGAACAGGTACCACTCGTCCATGATCTTCCAGCCGTCTTCGACGGACTTCATCGTGGGGTGGCGGGAATCGGCAACACGGACGATGCCGGGAAACTGCCTGCCGTGATGGGTGAACTCGCCGCCGATCAGGCCGATGTAGGGGGTCACTTCGTCGCCCTCGCCGTGGAAGGTGTCGGTCGCGGGGTGGAAGCCGACGAAACCGCCGCCGGCTTCGGTCCAGGCGATCAGGTCGGAGACGCCGTCGCCGCTCATCGGGGGATTGCCGTCGCCGCGGAAGATGCCCTCGCCGCTGCCGCCGCGCTGGGTCAAGTCGCCGGTCGTGTAGAAGATGACGACGTCGAAGTTGGCGAGTTGCGCCGTGTTGATCAGGCCGGCGTCCTTGGTGGAGGTGATCTCGAAGCCGCGGTCGGCCGCGACCTCGGCCAGCACGGTGTCGACGTGGCTGGGATGGCCGTCGGTGCGCTTGATGGCGGAGTGCTGGAAGCCGGAGGACTTGCTGACGAAGAGGACGCGGATGGGGTCGTCGGCTTCGTCTTCGGAGGCGAGGTTGGGGGTGGCCGCGACGAACAGCAGCGCGAGTGCGGTGAGCAGGGGGCGAGTGAGGCTGGCAGCTTGGATCATGCGGGGGAAGTTACCACCGCGCAAGTCAAGCGAACTTCGCGATGACCTCTTCGCCGAACTGGGCGAGCTTGTCCGGCGGCATCGGCGGGACGATGACGCGGGAGACGCCGAGTTCGGCCATTCGGGCGACGTGATCCGGCGGTCCGCCGTTGGCGGTGATCTCGATCGCGTCCGGGTCGCGGCCCGCCGCCTCGGCGCTGGCGCGCATGACGCCGAGCAGGTGCTTCAGCTGGTCGACGTCGCCGAGGGCGGGGAAGAAGCCGTCGCCCAGCTCGCCGGCGCGGCGGGCGGCGCGGTCGGAGTGGCCGCCGACGACGATGGGCACGGAGCCCTGCGTCGGTTGCGGCCGGCTGTAGCAGTCGGAGAAGGAGACGAACTCACCGTCATGGCTGGGGCAGTCCTCGGTCCACAGCGCCCGGAAGGCGCGCAGATAGTCGTCGAGGCGGCGGCCACGGCCGGCGAAGGGCACGCCGAGGGCATTGAACTCCTCTTCGAGCCAGCCGACGCCGACGCCCAGGACGGCCCGGCCGCCGGAGAGCTTGTCGAGCGTGGCAACGGCCTTGGCCGTGACCAGGGGATTGCGCTGCGGGACGATCAGGATGCCGGTGGCGAGCTTGATGCTCGTGGTCGCCGCGGCCACGTAGGATAGCCAGACGAGCGGGTCGGGGATGTCGAAGTCCTCGCGTCCGCCGGGCATCTTGCCGCTTTCGTCATAGGGATAGGGGGAGGCGTAGCCGCGCGGGACGACGACGTGCTCCACGGTCCATAGCGAGTCGAAGCCGGCGGCTTCGGCCGCCTGAGCGAGACCCGCGGCGGGTGGGCCGTCGACGAACGGGCCGGTGTTGGCGAACATGATGCCGAACTTCATCTCTTCTCCTCGTTCTGGGGGCCCCATCTCCGGGGCCACTGGAGCGCGGGACTGTAGCAGCCGTCCATGAGCATGAGAGGAGCACTCGACGCGGTTGCGCGCTGGACGATCCGCTCCCCGCGGAGCGCGATCGCGTGTGCCGTTGTGCCGGCTCTCGCCCTGGCCGCGTTGCTGCCGGCGACAACGGTCGATCTCACGTTCACGGGCGTCATGAACCGCGGCAACGAGCACGTCGGCCGCTACTTCGAGATGTCCGAGCAGTACGAGCTCGGCGGTCTGCTCCTGGTGCTGCTCGAGGGCGAGGAGGAGCGACTCGATCAGGCCGTAGACCGCACGATCGAGGCCGCGTCGGCGCTGCCGTCAGTCGCCGCCGCCCGACGCCCGCTGCCGCTCGAGTGGCTCGCGGAGCAGGCGCCGTGGCTTGTCGAGCGGCCTCTGTTCGACCGTTGGCTCGGCCTCGTCGAGCGGCCGGACGACGTTGCGAATCTGGCGGAGTTCGCCGCCTCTGCCGTGGCGCTTCGCGGCGCGGTGGCCAGCGTGCCCGGCGCCCGGCTGGTCGAGATCAAGATGGCGAGGGACCCGCTCGCGGAAGAGGTGGGCGAGAGCCCGTTCTTCGAGATCGAGGCCGCCATCGAGAGCGCCTTGGCCGGTTCGGGGGTGACGGCGGGCTTCTCGGGTCTGCCGGCGCTGTCGGCGGGCGACCAGGAGCAGACGTTGGGTGCGATCAAGCGCCTGACGCCGATCAGCCTCGTGCTCGTCCTGCTTCTCTTCCGGATCGTCGAGAAACGACCGGGCGGCATGCTGTCGGTGGCCGCGGTTCTGATCCTCGCGATTGGCGCCGCCCTGGGCGCCGTCGGCGTCCTGACCGGGAAGCTGACCGTGATGGAGACATTCTTCGGCGTCACGGTCTTCGGCCTCGGCATCGACTTCGCCGTCCACTTGTTCGTGCGCCAGCGAGAGGAACTGGCTCGTGGTCGCTCGTTCGAGCAGGCGTTGCGGCGTACCCTGTCCGGCGCCGGCCGCGGCGTCGTCGCCGGGGGCATCACGACGGCGGGAGCGTTCCTCATCGCGGCGACCGCGCCGGACCCTGTGGCGCTCCATCTCGGCCTCTCGGGCGGTCTGGGTCTCCTGTTCTGCCTGCCGCTGACGCTGCTCGTCCTGCCGTCCGTGTGGGTGCTGCGCCAGCGGCGGCACCGCCGGCGCGTAGAGACGGCGACGGAGGCTCCGGCTGGGCGCGCGACGCCGGTCCGTGTTCCCGGCCTCCCGTCCGTGGTGCGGTGGGCGACGGAGCGACCGGTTCGCTGCTTGCTGGTAAGTGCCGGCTTGCTGGTGGTAGCGCTCGCGGGATTGCCGCGGCTACAGGTGGAGACGCGGCTGGAGCGGATCATGAATCGCGGTGTGCCGGCCATCGCGATGGTCGACCGGATTCAGGAAGTACTCGGCACGAACGGCGCGCCATGGATCCTGGCGGCTGACAGTCTCGACCAGGCGAGGGAGTTCGCGGGCCGGCTGGACGGTCATCCGCTGTTCAGCGAGACGATCAGCCTCGGCACGATCCTGCCTGCCGATCTGCCGGAGCGGGCCTCGGCACTGCACCGGGTTTTCGGCTCCGAGGGCCGGTCGGCCGCAGCCGCCCCCATGGGCGATCCCCGGGCCCTGGCGGTGGGTGCGCTCCGTCGAGCGGCGGCGGTCGGCCCACCCGACATCGACTCGCTGCCGCCCGGCCTGCGCGAGAAGTTCATCGCGCCCACCGGCGAGTTCCTGGTCTACGCCTACGCCGCGGATTCGAAGGCGGACGGCGCCCTGGCACGGCGCCAGCGCGAGGTGGTGCAGGCGATTGACCCGGCCGCCAGCGGGCTGCTGGCGGTGGTCGAGGGGATGATGATCGGCGACCGGCCGTGGATCCCGTGGATCGCGCTTTCGATCCTGGGATTCGTGCTGCTCGTCCTCTGCGTCGACTTCCGGCGGCCCGCCTCCGTCCTGCTGGCGGTGCTGCCGGTGCTGGCCGCGGTGCCGTTCACCCTGGGCGTGCTGTGCTGGGTCGGCATTCCCTTCAACGTGATGACCTGGCTCGTGTTGCCGCTGATCTTCGGGCTCGGGATCGACGACGGCATCCACGTCGTCCACCGAATCCTCGACGATCCGGCCCAGCCGATTCGCGGGGCGGCCCTGTCGGTCGGCCGGGCGATCGCGATGACGACGCTGACCACGACGGCCAGTTTCTCGATCCTGCTGTTCACCGACCACCCGGGCCTGGAGACGATGGCGGCCGTCATGTTGATCGGCCTGCCGGCGTGCCTGCTGGCGTCGGTGACGGTGCTGCCGGCTGCGGGCGTCCTCCTGCTCGGAAGGCGGTAGGCTGCCGGGCTCGCTCATGCCGGAGCCCATCGCACTCTGCTTCAGCGGCGGCAAGGACAGTTGCCTGGCGCTTCAGGAACTGCGCCGTGCGGACCGGTTCGAGGTCGTGGAGCTGATCACGACGGTGACGGACGCGTTCGATCGCGTCAGCATGCACGGCGTGCGGCGGTCACTGCTTCGGGAGCAGGCGGAGTCGATCGGTCTGCCGCTTGTCGAGGTCGTCGTGCCGCCGGAGCCGTCGAACGTAGTCTACGAACGGGAGATGGGGAAGGCGTTCCGGCGGCTGCGCGAGACCGGCATCCGGCGCGTCGGCTTCGGTGATCTGTTCCTCGAGGATCTCCGGGAGTACCGCGTGCGCCAGCTTGCGGAGGCAGGTCTGGAGTGCGAGTTTCCGATCTGGCACTCGCCCACGGACGAACTGGCCCGGGCCTTCATCCGCGACGGTTTCCGGGCGCTGACCGTGTGCGTCAACCCGGCCGTGCTGCCGGTCTCCTTCGTTGGGCGAACGTTCGACGACGCCTTTCTTGCGGAGTTGCCCGCTGAGGTCGATCCCTGCGGCGAGAACGGAGAGTTCCACACGTTCGTGTTCGACGGGCCTGTCTTCGACCGGGCGATCGGAATCGAGATCGGGGAGGTCACGGAGCGGGACGGCTTCGCCTTCTGCGATCTCTTGCCCGCGGCCGGCCGTGCCGTGGCGGCGGGAGGCACGTCATGACCGAACACCGGGTCATTTCCCTGATCGCCAGTGCGACGGAGATCGTCTGCGCCCTCGGCTTCGAGGAGTCCATGGTCGGCAGATCGCACGAGTGTGACTACCCGCAGTCGGTGGAGAAGCTCCCGGTGTGCTCGTCCTCGAAGGTGGACGTCGACGGCTCCAGTCGTGCCATCGACGACCAGGTGCGTGCGATCGTCGCGGACGCGTTGTCCGTCTATCGGGTCGATGCGCGCCTTCTGGACGAAGTCGCACCGACCGTGATCGTGACCCAGACCCAGTGCGAGGTGTGCGCGGTCAGTCTGAAGGATGTGGAGCAGGCCGTGTGCGAGCTCGTGGCTTCGGAGCCGAAGATCGTGTCGCTCGAGCCGATGGACCTCGGCGACGTGTTCGAGGACATCCGCACGGTTGCCGGGGCGCTCGGCCGTCCCGAGCGGGCGGAGCGGCTGAACGCCGGGTTGACGGACCGCCTCGACGCCATCCGCGAGCGCAGCCGCCGGCTCGCGAAGCGGCCCGTGGTCGCCTGCATCGAGTGGATCGACCCGTTGATGCACGCCGAGAACTGGGTGCCTGAGCTGGTCGAGATCGCCGGCGGCAGGGTCATGCTCGGCGAGGCGGGCAGACACTCCGGCTACTTCGAGTTCGAGCGGATGGTCGAGGCCGACCCCGACGTCATCGCGGTCATGCCCTGCGGCTTCGACATTCCTCGCACCGCGGCCGAGATGCCGCCGCTGGCCGCCCAGCCCGGTTGGGCCGAGCTCTCGGCGGTCCGAAACGGCCGCGTGTTCCTGACTGACGGCAACCAGTACTTCAATCGGCCTGGTCCCCGGATCGTCGAGTCGGCGGAGATCCTGGCCGAGCTGCTGCACCCGGAGGCCTTCGGCTTCGGTCACCGCGGGTCCGGCTGGACGGAGTGGGTTGGCTGATCCTGGGTTTGAGCGGCCCTCGCGGCGGTCGCTCTGGTACACGGATGCGGCCGGTCTCTGGTGCGTTCTCGGGTACGCGGCTCTGGCGGTGCTGGCGCGGCAGACCGGTGAGCCCGACCTGCGGGCGTTCTTCCTCCTCGTCGCCTGGACCGGACTCCCGGTCTTCGGCCTGTTCCTCCACTTTCGGAAGACGGGGGAGCCCTTCCCGGTCGGTCGACTGCTGTTCTGGGCGGTCGGCTTCCGCCTGTGCGGATTGATCGGCGGCCCGTTCTACGAGGACGACTTCTACCGCTATCTGTGGGATGGATACCGGTTCGCTATCGCGGGCACGCCGTACAGTGCCGCGCCGGAGGAGTTCTTTGTTGATCCGGCGGTGCCGACGTTGTTCCAGGGCGTTCTGGACGGCGTCAACTACCCGGAGCTGCAGACGATCTACTCTCCGGTCACGCAGTTCGTCTTCCTCGTCGCGTACTGGATCAAGCCGGCGAGCGTTGCCGTGCTGCAGGCGATTCTGATCGCGGTCGATCTGGCCGCCGTGGCCCTCCTGCTCCGCCTGGCGCCCGCGCGGAACGTCCTGCTCTACGCGTGGTGCCCGCTGGTGGTCAAGGAGATCGCCTTCACCGCGCATCCCGACGGCGTCGGCGTCTGCCTGCTGCTGGTCGCCATCGTGGTGGCTCGGCGGCGGCGCTGGTGGATTGCCGCCGCGCTGCTCGGGCTGGCCGTGGCCGCGAAGACTCTCGCCCTGGTGCTGGCGCCGCTGATCCTGCTGCGCGCCCGGCTCCGTCACTGGCTTCTCTTCCTGGCCACGGCGGCAGCGGCCTACCTGCCGTTCGTCGTCATGGGAGGCACCGATCTGGTGTCGCTCAGGGTCTTTGCGCGGGACTGGGAGTTCAACTCGGCCGTATTCGCGTTGCTCAAGACGGTGGTTGCGCCGCCCGAGGCGCGCGTTGTTGTCGGTGTGCTGTTCGCCGCCTTCTGGTGCTGGTACTGCCTTCGCCATGCCCGCGGTACGGAAGGGGGAATCCCCCGCGGCGACTGGCTGTTCGGAGTTCTGCTGCTGCTGTCGCCGGTGATCAACCCGTGGTACCTGCTCTGGTTGCTGCCCTTCGCGGTAGTGTTTCCGAGCGTCTGGGCGTGGACGGCTTCGGCTGCGGTCCTTCTCAGTTACGTCACGGGACTGAACATCCCCGACTACACGTTGCAACCCTACGAACAGCCGGTGTGGGCCAGAGGGCTGGAGTTCGGACTGATCGGTCTGGCGCTCACTGTCGACGCCGGTGCGCGGCGATGGAGAGAGCTTCGAAAGGACATGGCATGACGACTCGCAAGTGGATGGGCCTTGCTGGAGCTGTCGTTCTGGCGGTGGCGTGCGGCGCCCCGGAATCGAAAGACATCGGCGGTTGGGACATGAGCGACGAGACGAGCGCCGCGACGATCGAGCACGGTTCCTGGCAGGAGATCCTGGACGCTTACGTCCGCGCCGACGACTCGGGCGTCAACCTCTTCGACTACGCGGGGATTTCGGCCAACGCCGGCGACGCGGCGAAGCTGAGCGCCTACATCGACTACCTGCAGGACCACGATCCGTTGACCTACTCGCGCGCCGAGCAGATGGCCTTCTGGATCAACCTCTACAACGCTGTCACGGTCCAGGTCGTCCTGTCGGCGTACCCAGTCGATTCGATCAAGGAGATCCACGAGGGCGTCATCCCGAACACCGGCCCGTGGCAGGACCCGCACGCGAAGGTGAACGGACGGGATCTCAGCCTGGACGATATCGAGCACGGCATCCTGCGGCCGCTGTGGCGTGACCAGCGGATCCACTACGCGGTGAACTGCGCCGCCTACGGCTGCCCCCATCTGCTGGCGACCGCCTTCACCGCCGCCAACACCGAGGAGTTGCTGGAGCAGGGCGCCCGCGACTACGTGAACAACCCGCGCGGCGTCGACTTCGTCGACGAGGACTTCATCGTCATCTCGAGCATCTACGACTGGTACACGGAGGACTTCGGCAACACGGAGGAGTCAGTTGTCGCCCACCTCGTCGAGTACGCGGACGAGGAACTCGCCGCGCGTCTCGACGGGTTCGCGGGTTCGATCGACTACGAGTACGACTGGAGCCTGAACGCGCCCTAGGTGACGGGCGCCGGAGTCAGAACCCGCCGCCGCCGAAGGTGAAGCCGACGCTGAGGCCGATGACCTCGGAATTCGGTGTGTTGCGGCCATCGATGACGTCGCCATAGGTCAACGCGAGGCTCGCGCTGCCCGTGAGGCCGATGTTCACCGTGCCGTAGAGGAGGTTGATGTCTTCCTGAAGCTCCGGAAAGCGGGCCGGGGAGAATGGCGGAACGCCGATGTCCAGGCCCGAACCGCCGTCGGTCATCCGGTAGCCGACGCTCAGGCCGACTCGTTCTCCGACCAGGACGCCGGCCGAGAGATTCAGGATGATGTCCTCTGGAATGTCGTCGGTGCGGTAGCGGTAGCCGACTTCGGCGGACAGGACGCCCCGTTCACCGACGTACCTGCCGATGAGCAGAGAGACTTCGGCGCCGTTGCCGCCGTCGCCCAGGGAGTTGATGTAGCCGGTGTCGTAGTCGCCCGCGAGGATCGCACCGAACCGTAGCGCCATGCTCGGGCCCGAACTTACAACCTCGTCCCGGAACCGCCAGGTCAGGCCGGCTCTCGCGTCCTGGAGCCCGCTCAGGTCGTCCTTGGTCGGGTGCTTGGGGCCGCCCCCGGGGTACTGGCTGTCCGACGTGCCGATCTGGAAGTCGAGCGCGAGGGCGTCGGAGATGCCGTACGTCCCGTTGATCCAGACGGTGTCGAGGCCGAGCGTTCCGGCGAGCTGGATGGTCGTCGAGTCGGCGCCGGCCATGCTCCGCCACCGCTCGGATCGCTCGTAATCGGTCGCCTCCTGGGAGATGTAGGAGAAGGTAATCGTGCCTGATCCGGGCGCGGGCAGCCAGGGGGAGTCCTGTGCGAGTACCGGCGGCGCGGTGAAGACGAGGACGGCAGCCGCCCTCAGGAGAAGCGGACGCAGGGAACGTCTGTTCATCGTCATCTCCGGGCTACAGCTTGTAGCGCCGCGTCAGATAGAAGTGAACGAGTTCCTGCTCGTCCGGCTTGCCTTCGCACTGGGCGTCGCCGGCGCCGGGGCAGAGCACGTTGATGTGCTCGTCGTCCTCGGTGCCGGGCTTGACGGCTTCGTCCCGAGCTTCGAGGCTGTTCTTCAGGCTGAGGGCGCGATCCCGATCGAGGTCTCGCTTCTCGAGGGGGCAGGAGGGGCAGACGAGCTTCTGGAAGGTGAGCGCCTTGCCCATCGTGTAGGCGTCCCTGGGGTTGATCCCCTTGCCCGCGGAGATCGAGCCGGATGCGTACAGGGCCGCCTGTGCAAGGCAGGCAACCAGGATGCAGACCGACAGGCCGACGATGAACCGTTTCATCCTTTATGTGTCTCCCGTCGCAGAGGTAGAGGGGCTCTGCGAAGTGCGTGTTGAAGGTGGGCACAACGTAACACAGCGCTGTGCCAGAATCACCGCCCCCAGGGCGCACAGACGAGCAGAACGAGCAAGCAGGAAGGGAGCGGCAGGCATGATCCAGACGGGCGAGTTCAGGGGTTTCGAGGTGTCGATGGAGGATCCGGGGATCCTGGTCATCACGTTCAACCGGCCGGACCGGCTAAACGGCATGGACGCGCCGATGAAGCGGGACCTGCTGGAGACACTGACCCAGGCCGCGATGGAGGACTCGGTTCGAGTGCTGCTCTTTACGGGCAGCGGCAGGGCGTTCTCGGCCGGCGACGACATCAGCGGCCAGGACAAGGGCCGACGCGGCGAAGCGCTGGTGCCCGACATCCACCGAGGCCACGACAACGTGCTCGGCACGATCAACGGCCTGCGCAAGATCTCCCAGCCCATCAACACGGCGATCCGCGGCATGGACAAGCTGACGGTCGCGGCGATGAACGGCGTGGCGGTGCAGACCGGCTTCTCGCTGGCGCTGAGTTGCGACTTCCGGATCGCCTCGACGGCGGCCCGCATGGGCAGCGGCACGCTGCGCTTCGGGTTGCTTCCGGACGAGGGCGGCCACTACCTGCTGTTGCAGATGATGGGCCTGCCGAAGACGATGGACTTCCTCATGCGGAGCAGGCTCGTTGAAGCCGCGGAGGCGCTCGAGCTCGGGCTCGTCCACGAAGTGGTGGAGCCCGACGAACTGATGCCCCGCGCCATGGACCTGGCGCGCGAGCTGGCGAACGGGCCGCAGGTGGCGATGCGGCTGCTGAAGCGCAGCCTCTACAACGCCGCGGACCAGACCTGGGAGCAGTCGCTCGAGGACATCGCGGCCCGGACGCCGATGGCCGACCATCACCCGGACTCCCGCGAGGGCGTCGCCGCCTTCCGCGAGAAGCGGAAGCCGCGCTTCAACGCCTGGCTGGAGTAGTAGCCGACCGACCGGACGGTAGGTGATATTCTCCCGTGCCCAACAGGTCCCGAATACACAGCAACCATCCAAGCCAGGGAGCCTCTCCATGACTGACGCCGTCATCGTTTCCACCGCGCGCACGCCGATCGGCAAGGCCTATCGCGGCGCCTTCAACAACCTCGAATCCCCGACCATGGGCGCGGCGGCGATCGCGGCCGCGGTCGAACGCGCCGGCGTCGAGCCTGGCGAGGTCGACGACGTCGTCATGGGCTGCGCCATGCAGCAGGGCACCCAGGGCGGCAACGTCGCCCGGCAGTGCGCGATTCGTGCCGGCATGCCGGTCGAGGTGGCGGGGATGACGATGGACCGGCAGTGTTCGTCGGGCCTGATGGCGATCGCCACCGCCGCCAAGCAGGTGGTGATCGACGGGGCGCCGGTCGTGGTGGCCGGCGGCATCGACTCGATCAGTTTGGTGCAGAACGACAAGATGAACCACTTCCGTGTTCCCGATCCCTGGATCAAGGAGAACAAGCCGGATCTCCACCTGCCCATGATCGACACCGCGGAAGTCGTGGCGAAGCGCTACGACGTCTCCCGCGAGCAACAGGACGAGTACGGTCTGCAGAGCCAGCAGCGGACCGCCGCCGGCCAGGAATCGGGCGCCTTCGACGACGAGATCATCGCGATGAAGGCGACGAAGATGATCCTCGACAAGGCGACCGGCGACATCAGCTTCGGCGAGGTCGAGTTGAGTCAGGACGAGGGCAACCGGCCCACCACGACGATCGAAGGTCTGGCCGGGTTGAAGCCGGTGCGCGAGAACGGCACGATCACCGCCGGCAACGCCAGCCAGCTCTCCGACGGCGCGTCGGCCTGCGTCGTCATGGACTCGAAGCTGGCCGAGCAGCGGGGCCTCGAGCCGCTCGGCATCTACAAGGGCATGGCGGTCGCCGGCTGCGAGCCGGATGAGATGGGCATCGGCCCCGTCTTTGCCGTGCCGAAGTTGCTCGAGCGCCACGGCCTGACGGTCGACGACATCGACCTCTGGGAGCTCAACGAGGCCTTCGCCGTCCAGGTCATCTACTGCCGCGACCGGCTGGGCATCCCGAACGAGAAGCTGAACGTGAACGGCGGCGCGATCTCGATCGGCCATCCGTACGGCATGAGCGGGGCGCGCCTGGTCGGCCACGCGTTGATCGAGGGCAGGCGCCGCGGCGCGAAGAACGTCGTCGTCACGATGTGTATCGGCGGCGGCATGGGCGCCGCGGGGCTGTTCGAGGTGGCGTGAGGCTCGGTCGCGGCGAACGGAGCGAGTCCGGGCGGCGCCGTTTCGCCGTCGCCGCCCTGGCCACCCTTGTCGGGGCCTCCGCTCCCGCCGCCGCGCAGACCGAGTTCCACTTCCAGTTCGGCGAACTGCTGAACCCGTTCTCGGCTCAGGAGGAGGAGAGCTTCGTCCTGACGCTGCAGCAGGCGACGCAGTGGAAGTTCGGGGACAGCTTCTTCTTCGTCGACTACCTCGACGATCGGGGCCGGGACGGATTCAACGAGCGGGACTTCTACGCCGAGTGGTACCCGACCGTGAGTCTCGGCAAGATGACCGGGAAGACGGTCGGTGGCGGCGCGCTCGCCGATGTCGGCTTCATCGCCGGGCTGAACGCGGCGGGTGACGCGAAGGTCGTCAAGTACCTGCCGGGACTGCGCCTCGCCTGGAAGGCGCCCGGGTTCATCTTCCTGAACACCGACCTCATGTTGTACCTCGACGGCAGCAGCGGGGTCGGCGCCGGAGGCGCTCCGAAGACGGACGACAGCTATGCCTTCGACGTGAACGGGCTCTTCCTGTTCTCCATTGGCGAACAGAGCTTCCAGATCACGGGCCACCTGGAGTACATCTGGGGCACGACGAACGAGTTCGGCGTCAAGTCCGGGGGTTCGATCCTCGCCCAGCCGCAGTTCCGCTGGGACGCGGGCAAGGCGTTCGGCGGCGACGCCGGCAAGCTGTTCGCGGGCATCGAGTACCAGTACTGGAGCAACAAGCTCGGCACGGACGAAGACGAGAGCGCCGTGCAGTTGCTGCTGGCCTGGCAGTTGTAGGCGTCGCCTACGTCGGATCCCAGGTAAAGACGTCCGTCGTCCGGTCGAGGTCGAAGAACGAGCCGGCCAGGGCCGGCATGCCGTGCTCGGCGATCGCCTCCGGGGTCCAGCCGTCGCCGTTGTGGACCGAGCGGACCGGCCGGGGCTGGCTCATCAGGAAGATCTCGTTCTTGCGCACCGCGAAGACCTGGCCGCTGACGTCCTTCGCCGCCTCGCTCAGCAAGTAGACGGCGAGCGGCGCGACCAGGGCCGGCGTCATCTCCTTCATCTTCGCGACCCGCGCGGCCTGGGCCGGGTCGGCGGTCGGGATCGTGCCGATCAGCCGGGACCAGGCGAACGGGGCGATGCAGTTCGAGCGCACCTCGAAGCGCTGCATGTCGAGCGCCAGGGACTTCGACAGGCCGACGATGCCGAGCTTGGCGGCGGCGTAGTTCGCCTGGCCGAAGTTGCCGATCAGCCCCGAGGTCGAGGTCATGTGGACGAAGGCCCCGCCGATCTGCTTGCGGTAGTGGGGAGCGGCGGCTCGCGCCATGTTGAAGCTGCCCTTGAGATGCACGGCGATCACCGCGTCCCAGTCGCTCTCGGTCATCTTGTGGAAGATGCCGTCCCGCAGGATGCCTGCGTTGTTCACGACGCCGTCGATCTGGCCGAACTCGTCCAGCGCCTGTTCGACGATCCGCCCGGCGCCGTCGTGGTCGGCGACGCTCTCGTAGTTCGCGGCGGCGCGTCCGCCGGCAGCCTGGATCTCGGAGGCGACGGCCTGGGCCGGTGTCTGGTCGCCGCCGTCGCCGCGCTCGGAACCGCCGAGGTCGTTGACGACGACGGAAGCGCCGTGGGAAGCGGCGAGTAGCGCGATGTCACGGCCGATGCCGCGGCCTGCGCCGGTGACGACGATCACCTTCTCGTGCAACATGCGAGTGTTCATTTCAGGTGCCTCCAGTCTCAGGCCGCGGCGATGGCGGCGATGGTTCGACAGCCGTCGACGTACTCCTGCACGTCGACGTACTCGTCCACGGTGTGGGGATTGTGCTGGCCGGCGCCCAGGGTCACCGTGGGCAGGCCCTTGGCGTTCAGGTAGTTCGCATCGAGGCCGCCGTTGGCGACGAGGTACTCGGCTTCGACGCCGAGAACCGCGCGGACCCGCTCCGCGGCGAGCTGCACGGGCGGTGAGCCCTTCGTCATCTCGAACGCCTCGTAGTCGGTTTCGGCCCGGAAGTCGACGCGGCCGCACTGGCCGTCGGAACTCGTGACGCTTCTTGCCGCCTGCTCGAAGGCGTCGCGCCAGGCGGCCGTGATCTGCGCCAGGAACGCCTTGTCGTGGCTGCGCGATTCGCCGGAGACGAAGACGTGGTCCGTGACCTGGTTGCTCGCCTCGCCGCCGGCCATCCGGCCGATGTTCGAAGTGCCGCTGCCGGCCGGAAGCTCGATCTTGCCGAAGAAGCCCGTGGCGGCCACGTCGGCCACGGCGCGGGAGGCGATCAGCGCCGCGGAGATGCCGTGCTCGGGATGGACCCCCGCGTGCGAGGACTTGCCGTGGACGTCGACCTGCCAGCGGTCGGCGCCGGTGGCGCCGACGATCAGTACATGCGGAGCACCGGAGTCGATGTTGAAGCCCATCTCCGGGTTCCCGAGGCGGTCGAGTTCCACGGTCCGTGCGCCCCACAGGCCGACCTCTTCGCCGACCGTCATCAGCACCGTGGTCGGCGGTCGGGGAACGTCCTGAGCGAGCAGAGTCTCGACCATCGTCACGAGAGCGCCGATCGAGGTCCGGTTGTCGCCGCCGAGCGCCGTGTCGCCCTCGGCCTCGATCCGCCCGTTTCGTCGCACCGGCACCGCGCCCCGGCAGAGCGGCACGGTGTCCATGTGCCCCATGAACAGCCGCCGCGGCCCGGACCTCGTGGCCGGCAGGTCGACGATCAGGTTGCCGACTTCGTAGTCGCCGGGAATCCGCTCGTTCGCGTCGTCGTGGCCGATCCAGGACGGTTCGCAACCCGCTCGGAGGAGCTTCTCCCGCACGGCCGCCGCGACCTTGCCCTCGCGGCCGCTCAGGCCCTCGATGGCGAGCAGGTCCATCAGATGGTCGAGGGCGCGGGCTTCGTCGATTCTGGGTTGGGGCATGGGCGGTCTCGGGTTGGTCGGTTTGGCGGAAGTTGGCGATCCTACTGTCTCCACTTGAGCCCCCTGTCGGTGCGCCGGCTCTTTGGCCGGCATTCGGCGCCGCCGCCAGGCGGCGAACCTGAACCAGCGTTGTCACCTACACTCGCCGCATGCCAAGAACAGCCCGCCTCGCTCTCCTGCTGGCCGCGGTCCTCGCTGCATGTGCTCAGGGATCTCCGGAATCGTCGTCTCCGGACCGCCCCCCGAACTTCGTCATCGTCTTCGCCGACGACCTGGGTTGGGGCGACCTCGGCAGCTACGGTGCGCCCGTGATCCGCACGCCGCACCTCGACCGGATGGCGGCCGAAGGCCAACGGTGGACGAACTTCTACGTCACCGCCTCGGTCTGCTCGCCGAGCCGGGCGGGCCTGCTGACCGGGCGGTTGCCGGTGCGCAACGGGCTCTACGGCGACCAGGTGCGGGTGCTGTTCCCTGACTTCGTGGGCGGGATTCAGGATGAGGAGATCACGCTCGCCGAGGCGCTTCGCGATCTCGGTTACGCGACCGGCATGTTCGGCAAGTGGCACCTGGGCGACCGGCCGCGTTACCTGCCGACCCGGCACGGCTTCGACTACTGGTTCGGCATTCCCTACTCGAACGACATGATGTCGACGCTCCCGCGCGAGGAGCGTCGCGCCGCTTTCCTCGATCCGAAGATCGAGTACTGGGACGTGCCCCTGATCCGCTCGGAGCGCGACGAGGCCGGCGGGATCGTCACGGAGACCCTGGAGCAGCCGGCGGATCAGACGACGATCACGAAGCGTTACGCCGAAGAGGCGGTGGACTTCATCCGCGCGCACCGGGACGAGCCCTTCTTCGTCTACGTGCCGCACAGCATGCCCCACGTGCCGCTGTTCCGGGCCCCCGAGTTCGAGGGCCACAGCGACGCCGGGCTCTACGGCGACGTGATCGAGGAGATCGACTGGAGCGTGGGCCGGATTCTCGACACGCTCGAGGAGGAGGGGATCGCCGAGAACACGCTCGTCTTCTTCAGCAGCGACAACGGCCCGTGGACGGCGTTTCGCACGCAGGGCGGCCTGGCCGGCCCGCTTCGCGAAGGCAAGGGGATGACCTGGGAGGGCGGCATGCGCGTGCCGGGGCTGTTCTGGTGGCCCGGAACGATCGCTCCGTCCGTGATCACGGACGAAATCGGGTCGACCAGCGATCTGCTTGCGACCTTCCTCTCGCTTTCTGACGGCGCTATTCCGGACGACCGGCCGATGGACAGTCTGGATCTCGCCCCGGTGCTTCGCGGCGACGGGGACGGGCCACGCGACGAGATGCCGTTCTACCGCGGCAGCGAGCTCTACGCTTACCGTGTCGGCAACTTCAAGGCGCACTTCATCACCCGAGGCGAGTACGGTCTGGCTGGTGGGCGGGCGGAACACGACCCGCCGCTGCTCTACGACCTGGCGCTCGATCCCGGCGAGCAGTGGGATATCGCGGCCGACCGGCCGGACAGTCTGGCGGAAGTCACGTCGCGGGCCTTGCAGCACCGGGCCGGCGTCGCCGTGGCGCCGTCGCAGTTCGACCGCCGCACGGGCGACTGATACTCAGGAGCCGTCCGGACTTCTTCCTTCGTCTTCCGTCGTCTGCTTCAGCCCTGTCGCGAGTCTCCGCAGCCGTTCGACGCGTTGCTGCCAGAGCAGGGCTTCACGAGCAACTTCCCTGGCCGCCCGCATGCCGCGGAGCCACCAGCCGAAGATTGCGCCGACCAGCCCCGCGGCGATCACCCAGATCCAGATCTCGAACAGGACGTACAGCATGCGGATTCTGCTTCAGGGGCGGTGGAACACGCGGAACTCGACTCCTCGACTTCCGGTCCCGCCGTCTTCGTCCTCCGGGCTGTCGCTGCCGTAGCCGAAGGCCAGCAGGCGGTCGGGATGAACGCTCGCGGAAAGGACTTCACGGATGGACTCGGCCTGCGCGATGCTGAGCCGCCGGTCATCCTCCGGATCGCTCCCGGCATCCGTGTAGACGAGGATCTCGATCCGCGTATCCGAGAACGCGTCCAGCAGTTCGCCGATGCCGGCAATGGCGGTCCGGGCGTCGTCGGTGAGCGCATCCGTACGACCCTGGAACGCGATCGGCTGCTCCCGCAGCAGGCGGCGGATCCGGTTCTGGGCGACCCTGTTCACTCCGACGGGCGCGACCGCGATTTCGTTGGCGATCGTCCAGCCGGTTTGGGCCGTTGCGGCAATCGCGCGCACGTCGAACTCCAGGCGGTCGCGCATGCCTTCGCTCGATGTGTGGCCGGTCAGGGTCAACGTCCCGTCCTCAAGCTTCAGGCCGGCTCCCCCGTGCACCTGCCGCAGGAGCTGAATCAGCCTCGGGAGGGTCGGGATCCAGGGCGGTTCGGTCACGGCGTCATCGACTTCCGTTTCGTCGATCACGTTGCCCTGACCCATCACCGCGGCCGCCGCGTCGAACAGCTCCTGCCGGCTCTCGGGGGTTGGCAGGCGTCCGGCCAGCAGCCAGATGTCGCCGTCAAGGCCGAACTCGAAGCTCGGCTCGCCCGCCATCACGAGGCGGTTGTCAACGCTTCGCACTCCCGGCTCGCCCGCCGCGCGTCGCGCCGCCTCGAGCCCGATCTCCGCGAAGGCGATCGTGCCGTGGAGCGTGATGGCGCGGCCGTCTGCTTCAATGCGGAGACCGCGCACGCCGACGTCCGCGAGCGTCGCGGTCGCTCGCGTCTCGATCGCCGCCTCGATGCGGGGGAGTTCGAGCGCGAAGCAGACGGCCCCCAGCAGCAGTAGCAGGGCCACGCCCATCAGGATGACGCTCGGTTCTCTCATCGTCTCATCGTCGTCTGCGCCGCGGCCGGCCGCGGCTGGCTGCCTAACTGGAAGTGTGATCGGCGACGATCAGCCACCGTTCACCGTGCCGCTCCACGCGCAACGTGAACAGACCGGTCGGATCGTCGGATTCCCGCGTCAGCCGAAATCGGCCGAAGACCTCCGCGACGTGCTCGGAGAGCACCCGGACTTCCAGTTCCTCGAACGCCAGCGTACCCATCGCGGAGCGGTCGGGGTAGGTCTGGCGGTAGCGCTCCAGGGTGCGCTGCCAGCCCCGGCGAACCTCGTTGCCCGAGGTGAAACGCAGCTCCTCGCTTCGGAGGTAGCCCGCCATGAAGCCCTCGATGTCGCCCTCGTTCCAGGCCTCCACCTGCGCGTCGAGCACATCGAGGACCGCCGCTGCGACCGTCTGCGGGTCGAACACGGGTGGTGGTTCTTCGAGTTGGGGCGGTTCGCAGGAAACCAGAAACACGCCGGCCGCGAGCCCGGCGAGAGGTGAGGCTGCGACTCCGCTCCTCACGAGTCCGACCTTCATTGGGCGAGGTTCTCCACATCGACGTCGCGGAGCTCGATCTGCGAGACGAGAGGAAGTTCCTCCTCGACATACGCCGGCGTGATGTCGTCGACGGTCAGTCCTCCGTCCGGAGTGTTCAGGCCGTAGTTGTCCGCGTCGTAGAACAGCAGGCCGCCGATGCGGCGGTAGTTCCGGAGGGTGCGGAAACGGAGTCCGGTGCCGGCGCTGTAGTCGTAGGCGAACTGCTCGAGCCGGGCGGTCTCCGGGTCGAACCAGTAGACGTAGGCGCTGTCTGCGCCAGCGCTCGAACCGGGCTCGAAGGTCACGCGGACCCGGTTCAACTGCCGTCCGTTCCATTCCTCGAGACCCTGGTCTTCCTTGAAGGTGCCCGGATCGTTCAGCTTGTAGGGCAGGAAGAGGAAGTACATGCGCTGGTTGACGTAGCTCTCCGCGCGCACCTGTTCTCTCTCGTTCATGTCCATCGGTTCGCCGCCCTCGGTCACCGCGAGGGCTCTGTTGTCGCGGCGGTACTCCCGCTCGTCGTCGCCGGCGGACGCCCGGATGACGTACTCGAAGCGGTCACGCTCGATCGTCGAGTCGACGTCGAAGCTGCCAGAACGGGAAGCCACCGTCAGCCTGACCCGGGAACTCTCGAACAGATCGCCCCCGTGGTGCTCGATCGCGCGGTCGACGATCTCCAGCCGGTCCGACGTGCCCAACGGAGCAGTGGGCGGCGCGACCGGCCGGGGCTCGGACACCGGCTCCGCGCCGGCGCATGCGAGGAGGAAAGCCGCGGCGGCGAGAGCGAGCATCGCGCCGGTGGTTCGTGTTCCTCGCGGTGTTCGGGGTCGCAGCACGGGTTCCATGTTAGCGCCGCGTTCTGCGGCGCACGCTGCTAGTCTCGGCCGCTCACCGTCAACAGCGGCTGGAGGCCAAGCGAATGACCGAGTACGAACTCATCAAGTACGACGTGGACGATCCGATCGCCACGATCACCCTGAACCGCCCGGAGCAGTTGAACGCGATCACCGGCAGCATGATGGCCGAGATGAAGCACGCGATGGCAGCCGCGGAGACCGACGAGCGCGTCGTCGGCATCGTTCTGACCGGCGCCGGCCGCGGGTTCTGCGCCGGCGCGGACATGCAGGGCCTCCAGGCCACCAGTCGCGGCGAGCGCGGCAGCGGCGGCGGAAACGACTTCGAGGACGCGCAGGCCGGTGCGATCGAGGAGATGGGCGAAGACAACTTCGGCGTCACCTTCAACTACCTGATGGCGGTGCGCAAGCCGATCGTCGCCGCGATCAACGGCCCCTGCGCGGGTCTCGGCTTCGCCATCGCGATGCTCTGCGACATCCGTCTCGCATCGGACCGGGCGGTCTTCACGTCCGCGTTCGTGAACCGCGGCCTGATCGCCGAGCACGGCCTGAGCTGGATCCTGCCCCGCGTGGCGGGCCCGGCCAACGCGCTCGACATTCTCTGGACGGGCCGCAAGTTCTACGGTCCGGAGGCGGCCCAGATGGGCGTCGTCAACCGCTCCGTGCCGCACGACCGGGTCGTGCCCGAGGCCGAGAACTACGTCCGGGCGCTCGCCGAGCGCTCCGCGCCGATGTCGCTCAAGGTGATCAAGCAGCAGGTCTACCGTCACCTGATGATGGACACCGGCGACGCGCTCCGCGAATCGAACGAGTTGATGGCCGAGAGCCTGCAGCGGGGTGACTTCAAGGAAGGCGTCGCCTCCTTCGTCGAACGCCGCCCGCCGAAGTTCCAGCGCATCACGAGCTAGGCGCGACGCCGCGAAGCGGCGTCGGACGCACCCGCCCGTCTTGGGGCCGGAGGGGTCGGCTCCCAGGTGACGCGCGCGCTTCAGAGGAGATGGGAGGGGTTGCGCTTGCTCCGCTTCACTCGCTCCGGTCGGGCGTCGGTTGCTGGGAGGTGCCGGCCGTCGCTCGTTCAGAGGCACCGGGGAGCCGACCCCTCCGGCCCCGACTGGGCTGGACGTCGGTTCCGAGAGGGCAGAGCACCGAACTCGCTTGGCTCAGCGTCGCTCGGGCCGCCTTGTAGACCTCGGCGTTGGACGGCTGCGGGTCGCCTCGGAGTACCCGGGTCGCTGCCTCGAGGGCCCACTCGTGGACGGCGTTGGCCGGCTCAGGGGGGAGTTCGATCATGACCAGAGGTCGCTCCCGAGTTGATCGGACTGTGACCAGGTCGATCGGCAGGTCGGCTGAGTTGAGTAGCCGTCGCGCCTGAACCAACCAGGCTGCCGCCACGTCTTCGGCGGAGTGGTCGCCAGAGGGCGGGATCCTCCGCTGACTAGCGCCCCGAAACTCCTCGCGGGCTCGGTGTTTCGGCCCATCCCGTCCTCGCCCAGGAGCTTTCGCCGAAGACTTGCCGCGCTGCGTTCTACGGCGCAAGCTCCCGGGCAATGCGATCCCGCCTTTCCTTGAGCTCACGGAAGGTCGTCAGCACCAGACCCTCGTCCTCGATCGCCTGCTGCACGCGTGGGTCGAGCATCGCCAGCATGTCGCCTTTGCGAGTGGGGCCGGAAGTCGAGATGTACTTGAAGTTCTCGCTCGGGTCGGTCGAGTGCAGGATGACCATCGTGACGCCGGGGCGCAGGTCGCGCAGGGTCTGGACGTAGCGCTCGACCTTGTAGTCCGTCAACTCCTCGTCGGTGGCGTCGGCGCCGCTCTCCGGGACCCATCCGTAGCTATCGGTGTGGAGGTCGTCGAGGACGGGCAGGCCGGCGTCCCAGATTCGCTCGCCGAGTTCGGTCGCGCGGCCGAGTCCCGGCGGCGTGTCGCGTCCCTCGGCCTGGTACTCGGCCTCGAGGATCTCGTTGTGGCCGCCGGGGAACATGAGCGGGATGCCTTCCTCGATGCCGACCTCGATGTAGCGCTCGAGGAAGTCCATCGTGGCGAACAGGGTGCCCATGTGCGAGTCGAGGTGGGTCGGCTCGAAGCCCATCGTCCGGGCGCGGCGGATCTGCTCGCGGATCTCCGCTTCCACCTCGTCGGGGGAGGCGTGGGCGACGACGTCGGCGACGCTCGACCAGAGCGCGCCCTCCGGGTCGACCAGGCCCGGCGCCGCTTCGCGGCCCACCAGCGGTCCCCAGCGGTAGTCGTCCCACTCGGCGGTCAGGGTCAGGTGGAGGCCGGCGTCGATGCCCGGGTTCTCCTCCAGGCTTCGCACGAGTTGCGGCACCCAGGGGCAGGGCATCATCACGCTCATCGAGTTCGCAACGCCCTCCAGGATCGAGCGAAGGGCGCCGACGTTCGAGTCGTGCGACATGCCGGCGTCGTCGACGTGCAGGATGACGGCGCGGGTACCGGCGGGGAAGCCGAGCTTCTCAGCATAGGTCTGCGCTTCGGCCTGGCGGCCCGCGACGAGGACCGAGGCCAGGCAGAGCGTGACGACGACGGCGGCGGCGTTTCGGAATGCGTTGCGCATGTTGGTCTTCCTCCCCGGGCTTAGAGATCGGTCAGCCGGTCCGTGCCGTCGAAGCCCTCGAAGCCGGCGATGCTCGTGACGTCGACACCGAGGAGCGGGGCCAGGCTGGGCGCCAGGTCGATCGTGTTCGCTCTCGCTTCGACCACCTGGCCCGCGCCGTCCTGGCGACGGATGATCATCGGCACGTGAGTGTCGTAGGCGTACGGCGAGCCGTGGCTGGCCACGATGACGGACGCCGGCACGGGCAGGACGTTCGGCTCCGGCACCAGGACCAGGTCTCCGCTGCGCCCGGGGTAGTAGTTATTGAGGTACAGCTCGTGGATCGGATTCGCCGGGTCGAGTTCCGCCGGCCGGACGACCTCGGCGATCAGCGGGCAGTCGCTCATCGCCTCGATGATCTCGTCCTCGATCGCGGCCCGGTTGGCCTTTTCGGCCGTGATCGTCTCGCTGTCGAGATAGAAGGTGTCGAGCAGGAACTCCCCGCCGCCGAAGCGGCCCTTCAGACGCGACTGGAGGCGCTGCAGGCAAAGGGTCTGGTCGGTGTCGAAGCGGCCGCCGTCGCCGCCGTCGCGCACCACGAGTTCGGGGACCTCGCCGACGCCGTGGTCGGAGGAAAACGCGACGACCATGTTCTCCAGCCCGATGCGCTGGTCGACGAAGTCGAGCAGCTCGCCGATCGTGCGGTCTAGCCGGAGGATGGTGTCCAGCGTTTCGGGGGCGTCCGGGCCGTAACCGTGACCCACCGTGTCGAGGGCGGAGAAGCTGACCGCCAGGAGATCGGGGATCTCGTCGGCGCCCAGGTTCTCCGCCTCGATCAGGACCTCGGCGAAGTCCTTCAGGTAACCGTCGACGAAGGGCGACGTGTAAACGTCGCGGTAGAACGATTCGCGCTCGACGGTGAAGCCGCCCACCGCGTGGGGGAAGGTGTCGATGAAGGGGCCGCGGTCGAGCGGTTCGATGTCGTAGGCCGACGTGTGGTCGAGGTGGAGGAGCGGCTTCCAGGCGTTGGCGAAGTGGACGGCCAGCCGGTCCTCGTCGTTGAAGGCGTCGACCCAGGCGGGTTGGGACTCCTCGTCGCCGTAGTAGGTCGAGGTGACGAAGCTGCCGGTGGAGCGGCCGTACCACCAGGCGCCGTCCGCGTCGTGTCCGCCCATGAGGATCGCCGCACGGTCCTTGGCGCTGGCGGCGTACACCTTGGCTTGGGGATACGCGGCTTTCAGTAGATCGCCCAGAGCCGGCGCCAGCATGTTGCGTGGTGAGACGCCGTGGTCCGGATCGCCGCAGCAGTAGACGTCCTGGCCGCGCTCACGGTCGAACCAGCCGTTGCTGATGACTCCGTGGCGCTTCGGGAACACGCCCGTGGCGAGCGTGGCGTGGCCGGGGGCGGTCTCGGTGTTCGAGTGGAAGTGGTGGGTGTCGGTGAAGACGATGCCCTCGCGGAGGAGCTGCGCCAAGCCGTGGTTCAGAAGGGGGGCGAAGCGCTCCAGGTAGTCGCCGCGCATCTGGTCGACCACGATGACGAGAACGAGCCGGGGCGTGCCTTCGGGGACGGCGGTGCCCGTGGTTTCTCCGCCGCTTGCTTCGGCTTCCGGAGCGTCGGCCGGGGTTCCGCAGGCCAGGGCGAGCGGTACTGCGACCAGCGCCAGCAACAGTGCGAGCTTCTTCATGTCTGGAGTGCCTTCAATGGGTGGCGGCCGTCGACGTGTCCCATGAACGGGGGATGAATGCCGTAGCCGATGAGTTCCTGGATGGTCTCGGACAGGCGCGGCACTTCGTCGGCCGGCACGCCGAGAATGAAGTTCTCCTGCTGGCGGGCCCAGGCCGGGCAGTACTGGATGGTCAGGCCGAGCCGGGACCCCGCGGAGCAGTTCTCGCCGCCGCCGTGGTAGAGCGTGCCGAGGAAGATGAGCAGGGAGCCGGCGGGCATGATGACGGGCCGGGCTTCCGCGTCGTCGGGCCGGTCGCCGTTCCAGCGGTGGCTTCCGGGCACGACGCGGGTGGCGCCGTTGTCCTCGGTGAAGTCGTCGAGCGCCCAGATCGTGCTCACGCCGAGCGCCTTTCTGGGCCTCGGCAGCGGATAGAACGAGTCGTCGTGGTGGAGGCTCTGCGCCACTTCGCCCGGGTGGATCAGGATCGCGTGAGCCACCGAAAGCAGGAAGCCGGGTCCGAGCGTCGCCTCGCAGGCCGCCATGACGGCGGGCTGCGCGACCAGGGCATCGAACAGCCGCGACTTCGCAAGCAGGCCGTAGACCCGTTGCGTGTTGTGGCCTTCGAAGGGGTTGCGGCCGAACAGGTGGCGCTCGAAGTGGGGTTGGAGCACGCCACGCAGCGCCGTCTGCTGCTCGCGGTCGAGCACCCCTTCCAGGATGACGTAGCCGTTCTCTTCGAGGTGCTTGAGGTGGTCCACGGACGATGAGACTATCCTCCGCTAGCTGCATGAAGATCTTTGACGCTGCCTGGACGGCCGAACTGCTGCCCTGGGGCGCGGTGGTGGATGCACTCCAGGCGGGCTTCCGTGACGGCTGCGAGATGCCGGTACGCCATCACCACGGCGTCGCGGCGCCGGCAGGCGATCCCGAGGCGACGCTGCTCCTGATGCCCGCATGGACCGTCGGCGGCTACCTCGGAGTCAAGGTGGCGTCCGTGTTCCCCGGCAATTCTTCCCGCGGGCTGGGCGCCGTGCAGGCCAGCTACATCCTGGCCTCCGGAGAGACCGGCGAGCCGCTGGCCCTGATTGACGGCCTGGAACTGACGCTGCGGCGCACCGCGGCGGCGTCGGCTCTGGCTGCGCGATTCCTGGCGCGGCCGGATTCCCACCGGCTGCTCGTCGTCGGCACGGGCAACCTGGCGCCCCACCTGGCCGGGGCTCACGCGGCCGTGAACCCGGACCTCGAGATCGAGTTCTGGGGGCGGCGGCCTGAGCGGGCTCTCGCGGCGTCCCGTTCGCCATTGCTCGAGGGGCTCGTGACGGGGACGGCGACCGACCTGGAGGCGGCGGTCCGCGGCGCCGACATCGTGAGCACCGCGACACTCGCCACGGAACCCCTGCTCTTCGGCGACTGGCTCCGGCCGGGCGTGCATGTCGACCTGGTCGGCGGCTTCACGCCGGGGATGCGTGAGTCGGACGACGAGGCGGTGCGCCGCTCCACCGTGTTCGTCGACACCCGGGACGGCGCTCTGGTCGAGGCCGGTGATCTCACGCAGCCGATCGAGTCCGGCGCACTGAGGGCCGAAGACATCGTGGCCGACTTCTACGACCTTTGCCGCGGCGGGCACGGGGGCCGCCGGGGCGCTTCCGAGATCACGCTGTTCAAGTCGGTCGGCGCCGCGCTGGAGGACCTGTTCGCGGCCATCCTGTTGTGGGAGCGGAGTGGTGGCTGATCTGCGGGCTAGACTCCGGTGCCTATGCCAAAGGTACCTGCCGCCCTTCTCGTGGCCGCTCTCGCGGTGACCTCCTGCAACGCCCCCGCGGCCGGTCCCGGCGATCCGCCGCTGGCCGAGGCTCGTCCCCACGAACTCGAGACCCACGGTGACGTGCGGATCGACGAGTACTACTGGTTGCGTGAGCGCGAGAACCCGGAGGTGATCTCCCATCTCGAGGCCGAGAACGCCTACGTCGACGCCGCACTGGGGCACACCGAGGCGCTCCAGGAGCGCGTGTTCTCGGAGATTCGGAGCCGGGTCGTCGAGGACGATTCGTCGGTTCCCTACCGCGACGGCGACTACTGGTACTACACCCGCTACGAGCAGGGGAAGCAGTACCCGATCCACTGCCGCCGGCCCGCGGACGGCGACACGTTCGGCGGCGACCAGGATCCCGAGGCGGAGGAGGTGCTGGTCGACGTCAACGAGGTCGCCGAGGGCAAGGAGTACACCGCGGTCCGGCCCGCGGTCAGTCCGGACCACCGGATCCTCGCCTACGGCGTCGACGACGTGGGGCGCCGCTTCTACACTGTTCGCTTCAGGAACCTGGAAACCGGCGAGACTCTCCCGGACGAGATCCCCGACGTGACCGCGAATCTGGTCTGGGCCGCCGACAGCGCGACCCTGTTCTACGTCCGGCAGGATCCCGACACGCTCCGCGCCTACCAGGTCTACCGGCACCGGCTCGGGTCCGACGCGGCCGACGAACTGGTCTACGAGGAGCCGGACGAGACCTTCAGCGTCTTCCTCGGGCGGAGCCAGTCGCGCGAGTACCTGATGGCGACGTCGAGCCATACGTTGCGCACCGAGGTGCGTGTCCTGCGGGCGGACGATCCAGGCGGCGACTTCGCCGTCTTCGAGCCGCGTGGCGAACGCCACGAGTACAGCGTCGATCACCTGGGGGACCGGTTCTGGGTGCGCACGAACGATCGCGCGCCGAACTTCCGGCTCATGTCGACCGCCGAGAACGACACCGGCCGCGCCGCCTGGAAGGAGGAGTTGCCGAACCGCGACGACGTGCTCTTCGAGGGCTTCGAGCTGTTCGACCGCTTCCTCGTGCTGGCCGAGCGGCGCGACGGCCTGGAGCAGCTCCGGATCGAGCCGATGGGGGGCGACGGACCGGACGGGCACGACCTGGACTTCGGCGAGCCGACCTATTCGTCCGGCCTCGGCGTCAACCCGGATCCGTCCTCCGGTACGCTTCGCTACGTCTACCAGTCGCTGACCACGCCGCGGTCCGTGTTCGATTACGACCCGGCGACGCGTGAGAAGACCCTGCGCAAGCAGGACCAGGTGCTCGGCGGCTTCGATTCCGCCAACTACCGGAGCGAACGGCTGTGGGCGACCGCCGGGGACGGCACCCGGGTGCCGGTGTCCCTCGTCTACCGGCCCGACCTGCGTCCCGAGGAGGGCGGCAGTCCGCTGTTGCTCTACGGCTACGGTTCCTACGGCGCCAGCATGGACGCGTCGTTCAGTTCGCCGCTCCTGAGCCTGATCGACCGCGGCTTCGTCTACGCGATCGCCCACATCCGCGGCGGCGAGGAGATGGGCCGCTCCTGGTACGAGAACGGCAAGCTCCTCCACAAGAAGAACACGTTCACCGACTTCATCGCCGCCGCCGAGCACCTCGCGGCCGAGGGATATGCCGACCCGGACCGGATCTACGCGATGGGCGGCAGCGCCGGCGGTCTGCTCGTGGGTGCGGTGTTCACGATGCGGCCCGACCTCTGGGACGGCGTCGTGGCCCGCGTGCCCTTCGTCGACGTCGTGACCACGATGCTCGACGCGAGCATCCCGCTCACGACCTTCGAGTGGGACGAGTGGGGCGATCCCAGGGTTCGCGAGTACTACGACTACATGCTCTCCTACTCGCCCTACGACAACGTGGAGGCGCGCGACTATCCCCACCTGCTCGTGACCACCGGCCTGCACGACTCGCAGGTCCAGTACTGGGAGCCGGCGAAGTGGGTGGCGCGGCTGCGCGCCAGCAAGACGGACGACAACCTCCTGCTGCTCGAGACGAACATGGGCGCCGGCCACGGCGGCGCGTCCGGCCGCTATGACCGCTACCGCGAGACGGCCCTGGTCTACGCGTTTCTGCTCGACCTGGCCGGTCTCGGCGATTCCTGAGTCGAGACGGGGCGGGAGGCGAACGTCGACGCATTGAGAGCGCAGGCGGCGGAGAACTGAGGGTAACGGGAAGATGGCGATCGACTTCAGCGACCGGCGGGAGAAGCTCAGGCGGCAGCAGGCCGGGAGCCTGCGCTTCGTGCGCGTCGTGGTGCGCCTGGCCCTCCTGTTCGCGATCGGGGCGCTGGCCGTGCTGCAGGGCTTCTCGCCGACTTCGTGGCTGCTCCTGGGCCTGCTGCTGGTCTGGGGCGCCTCCATGCCGTTCCTGTTGCGCGGCATCCTGCGGCGGGTACGGGCTCTCGACCATCTCGCAAGGTGGCAGCAGTTGACCCTGATCTGGACCGCGGCGCTGATCCTGATCGGGGGTTTCGCCGTGCTGGCGCGGTACGTCCTGTTGCCATCCGCGCCCGGTTGATGGACTTCACGCTCACCGGACAGCAGCGGGCGCTGTGCGAGGGAATCGCGCGCACCTGCGCCGGCTTCGACGACGAGTACTGGCTCGAGGTCGACAACGATGTGCGGTTCCCGAACGAATTCCACTCCGCCATGGCGGAGTGCGGCGCACTCGGTATCGCCATGCCGGAGGCGTACGGCGGTTCCGGCCTGGGCGTCACGGAAGCGGCTCTCGTGATGCACGAAGTAGCCCGTGCCGGCGGCGGCATGAGCGCGGCGTCGGCGATCCACATCAACATCTTCGGTCCGCATCCGATCGTCGTCTTCGGAACGGAGGAGCAGCGGCGGCGGTTCCTGCCGGAACTGATCGAGGGCCGGGCGAAGACCTGCTTCGCGGTCACCGAGCCCGACGCGGGTCTGGAAACCACGGCGATCACGACCCGCGCCGAACGGCAGCCGGACGGCGGCTACGTCGTCCATGGCCGCAAGATCTGGACCACGACCGCCCAGGAGGCCGACCGGATCATGCTCCTGGCGCGCACGACGCCCAGGGCCGAGACCGGGAAGGCGACCAAGGGACTGTCGCTGTTCTACACGACCCTCGACCGGTCGAAGGTCGAGGTTCGGCGGATCCCGAAGATGGGTCGGGCCGCCGTGGACTCGAACGAACTGTTCATCGACGGTCTCGAGGTGCCGGCCGAAGATCGGATCGGCGAAGAGGGGCGGGGCTTCGAGTACATCCTGCACAGCCTGAACCCGGAGCGGATCCTGATCGGCATCGAGGCGGTCGGTGTGGGCCGCAACGCGCTGGAGCGGGCGGCGGACTACGCCCGCGAGCGCAGGGTCTTCGGTCGGCCGATCGGCCAGAACCAGTCGATCCAGCATCCGCTGGCGGAGTGCTGGATGGAGCTGGAGGCCGCGTTTCTCATGGCGATGCAGGCCGCGTCGCTCTATGACCGCGACGAACCCTGCGGCCACTACGCGAATGCCGCGAAGTACCTCGGCGCGGAGGCCGGCTTCAAGGCCTGCACGCAGGCCGTCATGACGCACGGTGGCATGGGCTACGCGAAGGAGTTTCACGTCGAGCGGCTGATGCGGGAAGTGATGATCCCGCGACTCGCGCCGGTGAGTCCGCAACTCATCCTCTGCCACATCGCGGAGAAGGTACTCGGCCTGCCGAAGAGCTACTAGCCGGGCAGCTCCGCCAGCAGTTCGGTCGCCGTCTTCCGCAGGCCCGGATGCCAGGCGTTTGGAGCGATCTCGACCAGGGGTTCCAGCACGAAGCGTCGCCGGTGCATCCGGGGATGCGGCACGGCCAGGCCCGGCTCCTCGATGACGGCGGCGCCGAACAGCAGCAGGTCGAGATCGATCGTTCGTGGGCCGGCCGCGCCGGCGGTCCGGTCGCGACCCAGCGCGGCCTCGATCTCCAGCAGGGCTGCGAGCAACCCGTCGGCGTCGAGCCCGGTCTCGAGCGTGGCGGCGGCGTTGCGAAACTCCGGGTCGGTGGTCGCGACGCCGCGCTCGGCTACGGCTTCGGTGCGAAGGAAGCGCGACACCGCGGTCACGTCCCCGACGTCGCGCAGGCGATCGAGGGCCGCGCGCAGGTTCGCGCTCCGGGGTCGCAGGTTGGATCCCAGGGCGATGAAGGCTCGCGTACGCGTCACGGCCGCCAGTCGATCTCCGCGCCGACTTCGGCGACGCCGAGTTCGCGGGCCGCGCCAGGCTTCGAGACGCGCACGCGGAGCGACTCGATCCGTCCCGGAGCCGCCGTGCCGCCGGCGTTCGATCCGGCATCGGCGGCGATCGCGACCCCGATGCGTTCGGCCAGCGTCTCCACGAGACGGTACTCGTCCCTCGCCGCGACCGCCTGGGCGTGTGCGGCGAGTTCCGCGTAGTCCACCGTCGCGTCCAGGTCGTCGCGTGCGCCCAGGCCGGCCGGCGTCAGGGACACCTCGACGTCCACCAGCAGGTCCTGCGGATCGGCGCGCTCCTTCGCCGTCACGCCGACGCGGCAGCGGCAGGGGATGCCGCGGGCGAGAACCCGCCGCCGCGGCGCCGCCGCACGGCGATGCCGGCGCAGGGCGGCGATGCCCTCGGCCAGTTGCCGGTGCTCCCGCACGTCGTGGACACGCAGCACGTCGGCGGCGTCGAGGGCGGCGGCCCAGGCGTTGACCGTAAGAGTCCCGGTCAGCCGCTCCTCGACCGGAAGGCCGCCGAGCAGCCGGTCGAGGAAGGACTTGCGAGATACGCCCAGCACCACCGGCACGGCGAGATCCCGCAGCGCGCGGAGGTTTGCCAGCAGCTCGAGATTGTGCTCCAGTGTCTTGCCGAAGCCGATCCCGGGGTCCACGAGCACGTGGACGCCGAGCCTGCGGCCGGCGGTCACGCGGGCAGAGAGGTAGTCGCGGATCTCGATTACCACGTCGTCGTACCGCGGCGCGTGCTGCATCGTCCGGGGCTCGCCCCGCATGTGCATCGCGATGACCGGCGCGCCGTGGCGGGCCGCCACTTCCAGCATCGCCTCGCCGGCGCCGGAGACATCGTTGATCATCGAGGCGCCGGCGGCGAGCGCACGGTCCGCCGCTTCCGGCTTCGCCGTGTCGACGCTCAGGGCCACGCCGAGGTCGAGTGAGGCGATCCCTTCGACCACTGGCAGCAGGCGTGCGAGCTCATTCTCGAGACCGACGGGCGCCGCGCCCGGGCGGGTGCTCTCCGCGCCGACGTCGATCAGGTCGGCGCCCTCCGCCGCCATCCGCCGCGCGTGATCGAGGGCACGGTCCGGCGTGTCGTACAGGCCACCGTCCGAGAAGCTGTCCGGCGTCACGTTCAGGACGCCCATGACCAGGGGGCGATCACCGAACGTCAGGAGGTGATCGCCCATCACAGGGGGCGATCACCGAACGTCAGGAGGTGATCGCCCAGCACCAGGGGGCGCTCGTCGAACTTCAGAGTGCGCGTGCCGCAGGCCAGTTCCATCGCTGGAGTCTAAGGTGCCTGCCGGGTGCTACCGTCGCCGGATGGGTTGGCGAGGCGGTGTCTGGCGGTTGGCCGTCGTCCTTGCCGCCGTCCAGTCGCTCGCCTTCCGTCCCTGGCTGGCCGCTGTCCCGGAGGACTGCGGATTCAGCTTCTCCGAAGTGGCCGCCGAAACGGGACTTCGCTTCGTCCACGACGCGGGCGTAGCGGGCGGGCTGCACCTGCCCGAGACGATGGGTGCCGGAGTCGCCTGGATCGACTTCGACGGCGACGGCTGGCTCGATCTCTACCTGGTGCAGTCAGGGCCGTTTCCGCCGGAAGGCGGCGAGGTTTCGGCGGACCGCCTGTTTCGGAACCTCGGGCCGGACGGCTCCGGGGAGCTCCGCTTCGTCCCGGCCGGCGCCGGCGAGCTCGCACGGGGCTACGGCCAGGGCGTCGTCGCCGCCGACGTCGACGGGGATCGCGACGTCGACCTGCTCGTCTCCCGTTACGGCCCCACGGTCCTCCTGCGGAACGACGGCGCCGGTCGCTTCGCCGCGGCTGAGCGGCTGGCCCCGGGAGAAGCGGCGGACGAGTTCCCCTGGGGCTCCTCGATGGCGCTGGCCGATGCGGACGGGGACGGCGATCTCGACCTCCATGTCAGCCGCTATCTCGACTACGACCCGGACCATGGCCTGAACTGTCGCCGGGAGGGTCCCGAATCGCCGCCCGAGGTGTGCGATCCGTCACTGTTCGTGGGCCAGCATGACCGGTTCTACACGAACGATGGCGGCGGAGGCTTCGAGGACGGGACGGCCGCCGCCGGCCTTGCCGGCGCCGACGGCAAGGGCCTGGGCGTCCTGTTCACTGACCTCGACGCGGACGGCCGGCCGGATCTCTACGTCGCGAACGACCTGACGCTGAACCTCCTGTTCAGGAACCGGGGCGACGGCGCGTTCGAGGATTTGTCCCTGCTCTCGGGCGCCGCCGTCAACCGCAACGGCCGGCCGGAAGCGGGCATGGGACTGGCCGTGGCCGACTTCGACCTCGACGGCGACCCCGATCTGGCCGTGACCAACTTCGACGTGGAGACGAACACGTTGTACCGGAACGCCGGGCCGGGGCCGGGCCTGCTGTTCGACGACGTCTCGGCCACTACCGGTTTCGGACAGCCGTCCTTCAACCTGCTGGGCTTCGGGATCGTTGCCGAGGACTTCGACCGCGACGGCGCGCTCGACGTGTACGTCGCGAACGGCCACATCTTCGCGTCGCCCCGGCGCGACAACACGGGGCACCGGCAGCGGAACCTGCTGCTGCGCGGCCGCCCGGGCGACGCGGCGGGGAGTTTCTCCGCGGTGCGCTGCGTCTGGACCGACGAGGATCCCCTGGTGAGCCGCGGGGCCGCCGTGGCGGACTACGACAACGACGGCGACGCCGACCTCGCGGTCACCGCCAACGACGGTCCGGCCCGCCTGTGGCGGAACGACACGGCCGGGCCGGCTGACGCGACGTGGCTGGGCCTCGAACTGCGCGGCCGGTCGCCGAACACGCAGGCGGTGGGCGCCGTGGCGACCCTGTTCGGCGAAACCAGCACGCCGCCGGCACGACGCTGGACGATCCGCGGCGACAGCTACCAGTCGTCGAGCGGCCACCGCCTGCGCTGGGCCGTGCCGGCGGCGGACGGCCGGCGGCAACTCGACCTCCGCTGGCCCTCGGGCGCCCGCACCCGGATCGTCGATCCCCCGGCCGGCGCCTACCTCGTCGTCGAGGAACGCCCGTGAAACCCGTCGGTGCGCCGGCGCTCCTGCTCGTCGCCGCAACGGCGGCCGCTGCCGCGCCGCCCCTCGAACCCGCCCACTTCGCCCTCGACAACGGGATGACCTTCCTGGTCGTCGAACGCCCGGGCCGGCCGCTCGTGGCCGCCGTCTGGGCGGTGCGCGTCGGCTCCGCGTCGGACCCGCCCGGCCGCCGCGGCCTCGCCCACGTCGTCGAACATCTCCTCTACGCTGGCAGTCGGACCATCGGTACCCGTGACTGGGAGGAGGAAGCGCCTCTGCTCCGGCGCTGGGAGCGGCTGTACGAACAGTCGGTCCGGCAGGGGGCGATCGCGCGCGGTCTGGACCGCGTGGAGCAGCGCCTGGCGGCTCTTCAGCGGCCGGGCGCCTATTCCGGCGTTTACACCCGGGCGGGTGCGCTCGGGATCGACGCGGTCACCCGCCACGACTCGACCACGTTCCAGACGCTGGTGCCGAAGGAGAAGGTCGAGCTCTGGTTCTGGATGGAGTCGGACCGCCTGCTCGAGCCCGTGTTCCGGGGCTTTCGGCGGGAACTGGCGGTGGTCGAGCAGGAACGCCGCCAGCGGATCGATTCGACTCCCGCCGGGACCTGGTTCGAGCTGTTCGACGCCGCCTACTGGGGCGCCGGACACCCCTACGCCCATTCGCCGGGCGGCGAGCGCCTCGAGGTCGCGCGGCTCCTGCCGGCGGACGCGCGTTCCCACTTCGAGGCTCACTACCGGCCCGACCGTCTCGTCGCGGTGCTGGTGGGGGACCTCTCGCCGGAGCGCGCCCGCGCCCTGGCGGAACGCTACTTCGGCCGGCTCGGCCGCGGCGAGCGCGCACGTGGGGGAGAGGACGCCGGCGCGGAGGGTATGGACAAGGTCGGGGAGGCGGCGCTCGAATCCCTGGAGGGCTTCTGCACCTGCCGCAGCCAGGTCGAGATTCGCTATCCCACGGTGCCCTTCGAGGCCGGCAGCGACGCGGTCGCCCTGGACGTCCTGGCCGGTCTCCTGAACAGTCGCTCCGGCCGGCTCTACCGGGACCTGGTCGTGGGCGAAGGCCGGGTCGCCTTCGCGGCGTCGGCGGAGCACGTGTCGCGCAGACTCGGCGGCTACTTCGCGGTGCGGATCGAGGTTGGCGAGGTGGTCGGTCCCGAAGAGTTGATCCCGGCCTGGGACCGGCTCCTCGGCCGGTTGCGCACGGCCCGGGCCGATGATGCCGAACTCGAGCGGGTGCGCCGGCAGCTCCTGACGGATTCCTGGCGCCAGCTCGAGCAGGACGCCGGCCTGGCGCAACGTTTGGCGGCGGCCGAGGTGCTCGGGGGCTGGCGGCAGTCGACGGAGTGGCTCGACGCCGCGGCCGTGGTTTCGGCCGAAGACCTGGAGCGGGTGATCGACCGCTATCTCCGGCCGGCCGACCGGGCCGTTCTCTCGCTGACCCGAACGGGGGGTTCCGGACCGTGAGCCGGCTGCTCGCGCTCGCCATTCTCGCGGCGGCGCCGCCTCCGTTCGCCGAGACCCTTCCAGCGCAGGCGATTCCGGAACGGCCGGAGGAACTGCGCTTCGCTCGGTCCACGTTCGAGGTGCCGCCGGTCGACGGGCTGCGCTTCGAGCTTCGGAACGGCCTGCCGGTCTACGTCGTGCCCGACCGCAGCCTGCCGCTCGTGGATGTCGTGGTGGCGCTCCCGGTCGGTGACCGGAACGAGGGCCCGGGCGAGGACGGATTGGCCTCGATGACCGCGGCGATGGCACGGCGGGGCGGCGCCGGCGAGTTCGGCCCGGAGGAACTGGACGACGAGATCGAAGCTCTGGGCGCCCGCATCCAGGCGAGCAGTTCCTGGGGCCGTACCGTCCTGGTGCTCGACACCGGGTCGGAGGCGCTCCATCGCGGCCTGGAGCTGCTGGCGGCGATTCTGTTCGAGCCGCGGTTCGACGAAGAACGACTGGAACAGGCGAAAGAGAACCTCCGCGTCAGCCTGCTGGCGGAAGCCGACGACCCGCGGGCGGTGCTGGACCGGGAGTGGCTACGTCTCGTGCATGGCCCGGACTCGAAGCGCAGCCGCCGGCTGACCGAGGCGTCCGTGACGGCCTTCGAGCGGGGCGTCCTCGCTCGGTTCCACCGGCGGCACTGGCGGCCCGAAGGGGCGGTGATCGCCGTCTCGGGCGACGTGGATGCCGAGTCCCTGCTGGCGCGCCTCGACGGACTGTTCGGCGGCTGGGAGGCCGCCGTTTCCGAAGCCGCCGGGCAGGAGGCAGGCCGGACGCGCGGCGCCTCCCCGGGCGGCGAGCAGGGCGAAGCGTCCTCGAACGTCGCCGCCGCGTCTCCGGGCTGGAGAAGGATCGACCGCAAGGGACCGCAGGCGGCGATCGCGATCGGCCACCGCGGCGGGGTCTTCGCCACCTGGGACGACCCCGATCGCTGGGCCCTCATGCTGCTGACCGAGATCCTCGACGGCCCCGGCGCGGTGTCCCGGCTGCGTTCCCGGCTGCAGCTCGAAGAGGGACTCACCTACCGGGTGCTCACGTGGTTCGACCTGGACGTTGTTCCGGCCGCTTCGGTTTCAGCTGGGAGCCAGGGGGCGGGCGAGTTCCGCGTCTTCCTGGAAACGGCTCCCGAGTCGTCCGCCACGGCCGCCGCCGCGGTACTCGACGAACTCCGCCGGCTGCGGCGTGAGGAGGTGCCGGAGAACGAGATCGCCACCGCCAGGCAGTCGCTGCTCGCCCGCCTGCCGCTGCTGTTCGACCGCGCCGAGACCATCGCCGGCCGCTACGCGGAGGACGAGCTGCTCGGCCGCCCCCACGAGTACTGGGCGACGTACCGCGAGCGGCTCCTTGCCGTGACCGCCGCGGACATCCGGCATGCGGCGCGACGCTTCATCGACCCCGCGGCCATGGTGGTGGTCGTCGTGGGCGACTCGGCCGCTCCTCAGTAGATCCCGGTGTCCGGGTAGAACGCGTACCAGCCGAACCAGAACGCGACGTGGCCGGGGACTCGCGGCAGCAGGTCGCCGCCGGCATCGGACGCCAGTCCTTCCTCGGTTAGCCGCCAGACAGTTCCGTCCTCGGCGCGAAGTTGCCGGATTGGCGTCAACCCCGGTACGCGGAACTCGCGGCCGCCGCGCTCGAAGGCGCGCACCGCGCCGCTCGCCCCGTCGAGGAAGAGCACGATCTCGACGCCGCCGACGGTGTCGTGGACGAGGCGTTCGTCCAGGAGCTTGTCGAGCGGGTACGCCTTCGCCTCGCCGTTGATCCGCAGGGCGTAGATCCGCGCGTTCCGCTCCAGGGCGTCGCTCCGCCGCCACACCGCGAACTCGACACCGGCCCGGGCCTCGTCGGCGGCGCCCTCGATGTAGCGGTAGCCGGTGCGTTGGGCCACGGCCGGATCGGGGAGCATGATCGTGGTGTCCGGGTGGCGCTGCCGCCAGGCGTCCCAGCGGGTCAGAGTCATGGGCAGCATCGTGAGCCGCGTGCCCTCGGCTGCTCGCTCGCCGATCACCGCCTCTCCGGTCAGGTTGCTCCACAGGCTGAGCGTGGCGCGGTCGAACATCAGCTTGTTCGAGCGGTAGAGCAACCCCGAGGTGCCGAACAGCATGCGGGTTCCGCCTGCGTCCTCCGCGAGGTAGAGAATCCCGGATCCGCAGAGGGTGCAGAAGGAGAGGGCGATGGGCCGGCCGCCGACGGTGTCGTTCAGCAGTTCGTGCCAGCTCAGGACCTTGACCGGGTAGGCGCGGTGCTCGCCGCCCAGGCTGACGCCGAAGACGGTGTCCGTGTCGCGCATGAAGCGTGCGGCGCCGGCGGGTACTGCTTCCGGATCGTCGATCGTGGGAATCCCGTCCAGGGGAACGCCTCCCCACTGAACTTCGCGCAGTCTGAGACGGACGGTCGCTTCCGGGCTCAGGATGCGCCGGTAGGCCGGGTCGATGCGCGAGAACAGCTCTCCCTTCCAGGCGGTGTACCCGGAGGGTGTTTCGAGGTCTTCGCGGCTTCCCACGTACTCGAACCAGTCGCGGTAGCGGCTGCCGAACTGCTTGCCGGAGAGCTCCTCCAGGGCCTGTCTCAGTTCCGGACGCGCCTCGTTCGGCGAGAAGAAGTAAGCGTCGACCAGGGGGATGAGGACGGACTCGTCGGCCCTGGCGAGTGACCTGGCGGCCCGTTTCCGCGCCTTCGCCCTACCGGACATGAGGCGGCGGACACGGTCGTAGAAGGCCGGCTCGCTCCGTGCCTCGGCCGAGGGCAGGTCCGCGAGGCGGAGCGTCGGGTCGTCCTCCTCGTTGAGTTGCCCGCTGGTCTGCGCGGAGAGCTCGGCGGAGCCCAGGAGGGCCAGGCCGGCCAGGGCAGCCGTCAGGCGAAGCATGAGGTTGAGGGACACGATGGGAGTCTCCCCGGCAGTATTATCCATGGGGTGTCGAACGTGGGGGCTGCCGCCGGGGCTTCCGGCGCCAGAGTTTCGTCACGGCGCCCGTCAGCGGCGTCAGTGGCGGTCATGGCCCTGTCGGTTCTTGGACAGTTGCCGGTCACCTCACCGGCCGGCGCCGACGATGACGCTCCGGAGGTTCTCCTCGCCGGGTTCGAGGTGGCGCCCGCGGCGCCCGGTCCCGAGACCCTGTGCCGGCTGGTCGCGACGGTCGAGAACAACGGCGATCGCGCCGTCTACAGCTTCGGCTTCGACGTCGAGCTGAACGGCCGGGCGCTGCCGGTGTACGAGCAGCAGCTCTTCCTGCAGGTGATCGAACCGGGCGAGTCGGAGGAAGTGGCGCTCTACAACTTCTGGACATCCGAGCAGGGGCGGCCCGCGCCCGCCGACGGCAAGCTGGAAGTCGTCGTTCGACTACGCGCGGCGCGCTGGGTCGAGGTGACCGAGGTCGAGGAGGACGGCGAGACGGTGGAGGTGTGGACTCCGGTCGGCGACGTGGCCGGCCTGCCGCAGGCGGCGAGCCGGACGCTCGAACTGAAGTGAGCCGCGCCGCGGCGATCGCTTTCGCGTGCGGCGGCGCGCTCCTCGGCTGCGCGGCCCCGCCGGCCCCTGACGACGCCCGAGCTGCCGCCGCGGCGCGTCCGGACATCGTCTTGATCTCCATCGACACGCTGCGCTCGGACCGGTTGCCGGCCTACGGCTACGACGGCGTCGAGACGCCGGCGATCGACCGCCTGGCCGCCGACGGCGTACTGTTCGAGCGGGCCTACACCCACGTCAACGTCACCCTGCCGTCGCACGTCAGCGTGTTCACCGGGTTGCTGCCGCCGGAGCACGGCGTGCGGGACAACTCGGGCTACCGGTTGGACGAAGGGATCCCGACGCTGGCCGGGACGCTGCGCGCGGAGGGCTACGCCACCGGCGGTTTCGTTTCCTCCTACGTCCTCCGCGCCGGAACCGGAGTGGAACGCGGCTTCGACGTCTACGACGACGGCGTCCGGTTCGAGACCGGCCGCGACTTCGGCGAGCTGCAACGGCCGGGCCTGGAGACGCTGGACGCGGCCTCGCGCTGGCTCGGCGACCTGGGGGGTTCTCCGTTCTTCCTGTTCCTCCACCTGTACGAACCGCACGCTCCCTACAACCCGCCGCCGCCCTTCGCGGACCGTTACGACGATCCCTACGACGGTGAGATCGCGGCCGCCGACGCTGTGGTCGGTGAACTCGTCCGCCGGCTCAAGGAGCGAGGCCTCTACCGGGACGCCCTGGTCATGCTCCTCTCGGATCACGGCGAGGGCCTGATGGACCACGGCGAGATGGACCACCTGATCCTCGTCTACCGGGAAGTGCTCCAGGTGCCGCTGATCGTCAAGCTGCCGGGCGGCGAGCGGGCCGGCGAGCGGGTCGCCGCCAACGCCCAGCTCGGCGACGTGGCGCCGACGGTCCACTCGCTCCTCGGACTGGAGCAGCCGGCCAGGTTTGCCGGCGCCGATCTGCTTGGCCTCGGCGCCGAGCCGTCGCCGGGCGCCGGGCCACGGCAGATCGTCTCCGAGAGCGTCTATCCCCGCATTCACTTCGGCTGGAGCGACCTCGGCTCGGTTGTCGAAGGGGACCTCCACTTCATCGAGTCGCCCGAGCCGGAGCTGTTCCGCCTGTCCGAAGATCCGGGCGAGCGGAACAACGTGATCCAGGAGGAGCGCGTGGCGGCGCGCCGGATGCGTGCGGCGCTCGAAGCGATCGACCGGTCGCTCGCCTCGCCGTCGGAAGAGGATCCGGAGACCCGGCGGCGGCTCGAGTCGCTCGGTTACCTCTCCGGCGGCGCCGGTGCCGGAGACCGCCCTCTGCCCGACCCGAAGAGCCGGATCCGTGTAGTCGAGGACCTGGCGCGGGCCGTTCGCCTCGGTGCGGAAGGCGATCTGGCCGGTTCCGAGGCGGCGCTGCGCTCGGTGCTCGAGACCGAGCCGCGGCTCGTCCTGGCGTGGCACGAGCTGGGAGAGACTCTGGAGCGCCTTGGCCGTCCCGGGGCGGCGCTCGATGCCTACCGCCGGGCCTTTGATGTGTCCGGCGGGAATGCCGCGGCGTCCGGGATCAAGGTCGCCGAACTGCTGCTGCGGGCGGGCCGCGTCGCGGAGGCGCGGGAGCACGCCCTGACGGTCGCCGACCGTTCGCCGCTCGCTCCCCAGCTCCTCGCTGAGGCCGCCCTGGCCGAGGGAGACCTGGCGGCGGCGGCGCAGCACCTGGAGCGGGCCCTGGCCGGGCGGGGGCCGCGGATCGCGCCCCTTGTCGTCCGAACGAGCCTGTTGAACGCGCAGGGCCGCTTCGAGGAGGCGCTGGCCCAGAGCGACGAGGCGCTGGCCGAGTTCGGCGACCGCCGCGACCGTTCGGTCCTCGCGCGTCTCTACCTTCATCGCGGGACCGCACTCGGGGCCCTTGCCCGAGCCGAGGAAGCGGAGAGCTCCTACCGGGAGGCCATCGGGCTCGACCGCGGTCTGCTCGGCGCGTACTCGTCTCTCGCCTTCCTGCTCGCCATCGAGGGCCGCGCCGCCGAGGCCGGCAGGACGCTCCAGGAGCTGGTCACCGTCAACCCGGCGCCGGCCGCCTACGCCGAGGCCGTGCGCACCCTGCGCGCGATGCGCGACGACCGTTCCGCCGATGCCGTGCTCGCGGAAGCCCTGCGCCGCTGGCCGGACAGCGACGAACTCCGCTCCCTGCCGGGTGCGGCAGCAAAGCGGTAGGCTCTCCCCATGACCATTGCGGACTCGCCCGCGATCCCTCGCTCGATCACCCCGCTGGCCGCCGTTCTCCTGGGGCTCGCGCCCTCACTTCCCGCGGCCGCTCAGCCCGGCGACGCGCGTTCACCCTCGGGGCCCGGATTCGTCGAGGTCGTCAACGTCGAGGTCGTCAACGTCGATGTCTACGTGACGGACGCCGACGGCAAGCCGGTGCTGGGCCTGGGCTCCGACGACTTCGAACTCAAGATCGACGGGCGGCGCGTCCCGATCAGCAACTTCTACGCGGTGGAGCAGCAGGGCGACGAGCTCCTCGTGCGCCGCGGCGGCGAACTGAAGGCGGAGCCGCTGCTCGCACCGCCGCCCGACGATCCGTTCGAACGGGAGGCGGCCGCGCGGCAACCCGTGACCGTGCCGCCGGAACAGGCGCTCCACGTCGTCTTCTACATCGACAACCTGAACCTGACGCCGCCGAACCGCAACCGGGTGATGCGCGAGTTGCGGGCATTCATCCGAGAGCACCTGAGGCCCGAGGACCGGATCATGCTCGCGAGCTTCGACCGCTACCTGAACCTGCGCATGCCGTTCACGAACGATCGCGACCAGGTGCGGCGGGCACTGTTGGAGCTCGAGGAGTTCACCGGCCAGCGCGTGCACCGGAACAGCGAGCGCCGCGACCTGTTCGAGGTGGTCAACGACGTGAACACCGAGATCGAGAACCGGACGGACAGCGAACGGCGGATCGAGGCGGCGCGGCAGGGCGGTTTGATTGGCGGTAGCGCGGTGCTGGCCCGCGAGCAGTTGATCAACTACGCCGGGTCGGTCCGCAACGAGACGAACATGTCGATCGACGGCCTGATGCGCCTGGTCGAGAACCTTTCGGCCGCTCCGGGACGCAAGGCGGTCGTCTATGTCGCCGACGGCATCCCGATGATCGCCGGCGAGGACATCTTCTACTTCCTCCACGGCGTGTGGGAACAGGCGGTCTCGCTGATCGAGATGACCGAGTACGACATGTCGCGGCGGTTCCAGCAGCTAGCCGCGTCGGCGAACGCGAATCGGGTCAGCTTCTACACGATCGACGCGCGCGGCTTGACGGTCTATTCGCAGGGCACGATCGACAGCGCGGTGGCGGGTCTTCCCGGCCAGATGGCCCAGATCGACACGATCATTCGGACGAATCTCCAGAGTCCGCTGCAGTTGATGTCGGAGGAGACGGGCGGCCGGGCGATCCTCAACACGAACCGGGTGACGCCGGACCTGCTCAAGGTCGCCGCCGACTTCCGCAACTACTACGCCCTGGGCTACATGCCGGATCTGGCCGGCGGGGGCGCCTACCACCGGATCGAGGTGATCTGGAAGAACAGGCCGCGGGGTGCCGAAGTCCGCTACCGCAAGGGCTACCGGGACAAGACGCTCGAATCCCGGATGATCGAGGGGACCCTGTCGGCCCTGCACCTGAACATGCTGGAGAACCCGCTCGCCGTCCGGCTCCACAACCTGCCGCCGAAGCGCCGGCCCGACGGGAACTACGACGTTCCCCTCGTGCTCGAAGTGGCCTGGGAGGACCTGACGCTCATCCCGCGCGACGGCGTCCACCATGGCCGCATCCAGCTCTGGATGGCGGCCCGGGACGAGAAGGACCACACGACCGAACCGCAGCGGACGGACCTCAACATCGCGGTGCCGGCCGATCGCCTGGCCGAGATCGAGGACGGCACCTGGCGCTACGGCCTGGAGCTCACGATGGAGGGCGGCTACCACGACCTGGGCATCGGCCTGCGGGACGACCTCGGCGGCCGTCAGTCGTTCCTCAGGGGCGGCGTCGACGTTCGTTAGAGGCGTAGGACCCGTCGCTGGCGACCGGAAGCGGCACTCAGCTGGCCGCCGCCCGGCGCTATAGTGATTTCATGACTGTTTCTCACCTGGGTCGAGCTGGGGGATTCCCCGGCCGGACCGTCCTTCGACAGCGGCGGTTTCTGCCGTTCTGTCTCTTCCTGCTGTTGCCGGGCGTCAGTGCCCAGGCGCAGCGTTTGCTGGACCTTGGCCCCGTCATCGTGGAGCCGGTGGTGTCGGAGCCGGGTGTCGTGCCGTACGCGATCGACCTCGACATCGACCTCGTCCGGTCCGCTCCGCAGCGCCTGGAGGTGCCGGCGCCGGACGGCCGGCTGCTGGTCGCTGAACTGAGCGTGTTCGAGGACCGCGGCGACGGCGACGCGATGTGGGCCGGCCGGGTGGCGGGTTCGGACTACGAGAGCGTCGTGTTCACCGTTGCGAACGACCACCTGGTGGGCCACTTCGGCGTGCCGGGCGGCGCGAAGTACCGGATCTCGGCCCGGCCCAACGGCAGCGGGCGGATCGAGAACATGTCGACGATGGAGCGGAAGCCCAAGGAGGAGTTCTGCCCCGGCGGTGTGGTCCCGGATCGGCCGTCGCCGGTGGCCGCGATCGAGGCGCAACGCGGGGGCGATCCGGAGCACGTCGTTCAGGCGTCGAGCCACAACCATCTCGACATGCTGATCGTCTACAGCGAGGCGGCCCGCCAGCGCTACGAGGCCCGCGACGGCTCGGTGGACGCCCCCGTGCAGGCATCGATCGACTACCTGAACACGGTGTTCCGCAATGGCGATCTGGACGTGGTCGCCCGGTTGGTGCATCACGAGCAGGCGCCGGCTTCGTTGAGTGTCGAGGGTGGGGGTAGCGCGGTGCTTCGCGGGCTCCGGAACAATCAGGAGGTGCGGTCGCTGCGCGCCGAGCACCAGGCGGACCTGGTGCACATCTTCGTGACCGCTGAGGTCAGGGATGTCTGCGGCATCGCCTACTTGCTCACCAAGGGCGAAACGGCGGCGTCGTTCTCCCCGGCGGGTTACGGCCTGACGGTCATGCAGGGCTGCGGCGACGAGACCTTCGCCCACGAGGTGGGCCACAACCTGGGCGGGCAGCACGATCCACCGAATGCCGGAGGTTGTTTTGAGGATGCGGATTGCCGGAACAACACGTTGATCGCGCCCTACGCATTCGGACACACCTGGTTCAGCGGATCGGCTCCGAACCCGCCGGACAAGGACACGATCATGAGCTACGGCAGCGGTGAAGTGGAGCCGTGGTTCTCTACCGTGCGGGTTCAGCCGAGAATCGGCGGCCGCCAGATCGCGTTCGGAGTCGCCGGCGAGCGGGAGAACGAGCGGGCGTTGCGTGAGGTCTCAGTCCCCATTGCACCGCACTACAGCGACTCGCTGCCTGGAGGTCCGGGTCCCGATCCGGATCCCGACCCGGGTCCGGATCCGGAGCCTCCTCCGCCGGGCGCCGGACCGACCGCGCCGGGCAACCTGACCGGCACCTCGACGGGTCCCACCAGCGTTCGCCTGAGCTGGGTGGACCGGTCGGACGACGAGACCGGCTTCGAGGTCCAGCTTCGCCAGAGAGGCCGCGGCTGGCGGACGGACTCAACCGTGCCGGCCAACACGACGACCGCCGACGTGACGGGGCTGACTCCGGGCGGACGCTACGACTTCCGGGTGAGGGCGGTCAACGACGCCGGCCGCTCCGCGAGCGACCTGGTGACCATCGTCCTGCCGTCGACGGACTTTACGGACTGCGTGCCGAGCGAACCGCTGATCGCGTTCGATCACGGTTTCACGGTGAGCATGTGCGTCGAGTATCTCGAGGGCGGCGTGGGCCCGATCGTCAAGGAGGACGCGAAGAACTACGAGCTCGAATCTCGCGAGTCGGGCCTCCTGTACTTCTTCGACCGCGACAATGCGGAGGTGTTGGTCAAGGTGCTGGACGCCTGCGTCGTGAACGGCTTCCGCTGGGTGTTCGTGGCGCCGGTCACGGACCTGGCGTTCAACCTGTACGTCGACGAAACGGCCACCGGGGAGCGCTGGATGCACCGGAATCCGCGGGGCGGCGTGACCGCGGCGCCGAAGGGTGACGTGACGGCGTTCCCCTGTGCGGCCCGAGCAACCGGCGCTGCCGTGACGGCGGCTCGCACCGCCGAGGGCCCCGGTGGCGTGAATCTGGTCGATGCCGGCCTCGCGCCGGCCTCGGTCGCGGATCCGATCAACGCTGGCGAGGCGCCGGATTGCGAGCCCCAACCGGTGCTGACACTGAACCGTGGCCATCAGGTCAGCATGTGCGTCGAGTTCCTCAAGGACGGGGCGCCGGAGAGCGCGGAAGTCAAGGACTACGGACTGGATTCCGAGCAGTCGGGCCTTCTGTACTTCTTCGACCGGAACAACGCCGAAGTCCTGATCAAGGTGCTGGACGCCTGTGGCGTGAACGGCTATCGCTGGGTGTTCGTGGCGCCGGTGACGGACCTCGCGTTCAACCTCGTGGTGACGCCTCCCGGCGGCGGCGCGCCGTGGACGCACAGCAACAAACTGGGGCAGACCGCGGCCACCGCGGGCGACACCAAGGCGTTCGCCTGCAGCGGATAGCCGGCCTACAGCACCCGGATCGGCGTCGACGACGCGTGCTGTCCGTTCGCCGAGTCGGTGACGGTGACAGTCAGCGTGTAGTCGCCCGGGTCGAGCTTCTTGCCGGCGACGAACTTCCCGTTCAGCCGGGAGAGGGCGCCGCCGCTGGCCTGGTTCGCTTCCAGGACGACCTCGCCGCCGCCGGCGATTGCTTCTCCGTTCGCACCGAAGATCTGGGCACGCACCGAGACGGCGCCCGCCGCCAGGTTCATGCCGACAAGGCTGATCTGCGCCTCGCCGCCGCTGGCGACCTCGGGCCGGGCGGCCGGGATGAACGGTGCGCCCTCCAGCAGGAAGGGGAAAGCGACGTCCTGCCGCTGTTCGGACGCGTCCTCGCGCAGCAGCAGCCACTTCGTCGGCGGTTCCGGGAACAGGGGCGGCTGCAGTACGGGACCGTCGCCGGGAACGTCCAGCACGGCCGTCGCCAGCGCCCGTCGCCCGGTGACGTCGTTGCGGAGCAGGACGCGCGCCGAGTAGGTGCCCGGATCGAGATCGAAGTGCCCCCAGTACTTGATGCCGCTCTGGCGGATGGCGGCGCCGGCTTGCGCAAGATCGAGACCCATGCGGGTGGAGAAGAAGTCGCGCACGACGCCGTTCTCGTCCAGCGCGTATGCGTAGATCTCGACCGGAAGGACGTCGCCGTTCACGCCAGCGAGGAGGTCCTCGCCGCGGGCGGTGATGAGGATCGGGGCGTAGGGCTTGCCGCTGTCTGCGGGGAAGCCGGTGGCCAGGACCGAGGCGTCGATGTCGCCGGTCTCGACGCCTCCCATGACGGCCTGGGCCGAGCCGAGTGCGCGCTCGAACGGGCTCGTCTGCTCGTACGTCTTGGGTGGGTAGTAGCCAGGACGATGGACGACCTGCGTGCCCCGGGGAGCGTCCTTGAGCCGTACCCGGAGACGGCGGAACTTGCCGTCCGGCTTGAGATTGCCGGGCTGGAAGGCCAGGAGGTAGGTGACGCTGTTGCGCTCCAGCATCTCGTCCATCGCGTCCCCGAGGTTCGTGAAGTTCGAGAACATCTCGCCGCCCGTGTCCTTCGCCATCTGGAGCAGGGAGCCGCGTTTGCTCTGTGCCTCTCCCGCGATCTGACCGCTGACGTCGACCGCCTGGATCGTGCAGTTCGCTTCACGGAATTGTCTGAGCATGCGTTCCATCGCGCTTTGGGCGGAGGAGTCGCCGAACGTGCTCTGCTGATCCACCTCCTGGGTCCGGCCCTGGATCACGGATTCGCTGTCGGCCAGCAGGGCCGCCCGATCTTCGTCGGTCAGACCCTGGTTGCCGTACAGCACCCTCGTCGGCATCCCTTCGGACAGGAACACGACGTGCTTGCGGCCCTCGACCGAAGCCATCCAGTCAGAAAGCGCGCTCATCCCCTGGGTCATGGCGGCTATCCTGCTGGCTTCGTTGCCGCGCTCGGCCTGCTCCTGGAGGTTCTGGAGTTCACGCTGCGTCTCGGCGAGCATCGCGCCGGCGGCGATGCCGCCAGCGGTTTGCGCTCCGCCCGCTACTTCGTCGCCCGCCGCCAGAGCGGCGCCGATGTCCGAAATGACGAGACCGAGCGGGTCGCGCACGACCGTTTCGCTGACCTGGACCTGCCCCAGCGACCGGATCGCCTGCCGGAGCTGGCTGCGGTCCGAGGTGAAACCGAGAACGAGCCGGGGCCGGGTGTCGAATACCGCGACGGCGACCAGGTCGGTCGGATGCAGCGACGTCAAGACGAGGTCTGCCGCCGCCTGCTGGGCACGGCCGACCGAGTCGGGGGCCGTGAAGAACAGGTCGAAGAACAGCAGGAAGTGCCGTCTGGCGGCGACGGGGATCTGTTGCTGGGTCGGCTTGCCCTCGACCAGCGACAGGTCGACGAAGTCGAAGCCCGTGATCTCGACCTGCCTGCGGCCGTCCAGGAGTTCGAAGTCGTTGACCGTGAGGTCGCGCACCGGAGCGCCGCTGCTGATCACCTGGACCGGGACCTCGACCACCGTGACGGTGGTTGCGTCGCTGAACTGGGCGTCCGCCTGGCGCCGGCGGTTGCGTTGGGCGTCGGCGTCGGCGGCGGCCAGCAGCAGGGCGGCGGCGCAGGTCGCCGCGGCGGCGGTCCTGACGCGTCGGATGCGCGTGAGCGGTGAGACGATACGACTGTGGTCGTTCATGCTCGGACTCCTTGATCCTGATGGAGTGATCGGGTTCCGGAGCGGCGGAGGGGCCTCAGGGGCTGCCGCTCAGTTCAGGACTCTAAGCGGAATCGAGTTGAACGGTCGAGCCTGGGTCGCCGGATCGGTCACCGTAACCCTCAGAGTGTAGTCGCCCGCCGGCAGGTCGACCGGATCGAAGGCGGCGACCAGCTTGTCGAGGCCGGGGATTCCCGTCACGGTCCGCTCGCGCAGGCTGAGCGCGCCGCCGGCCATCCGCTCGCCGTCCGCGTCGAGGACGGTGCCCTGGAGCGACAGATCGCCTTCGCCGAGGTTGTAGCCCACGAGGCAGATCTCGGCTTCGCTGGCCACGCCGCCGGCGAGGAGCGGTACGGCCGACGGCACGTAAGGCTGGCCGTTGACCGTGAACGGGTAGACCGTCGTCTTGGCGTACTGGTCCGCGGGCTGTTCCCGGACCAGGAACCAGGCGCCAGGCTCTTCGTGGAAGAAGGGGGGCAGGAGGGTCGGTTCGCCGCTCTCGAAGGTCGGGACGTGCAGGGCCACCGTCTCGACCCCGGTGGCGCCGGTCAATGCGTTGCGGGCGAGGACCCGGAGCAGGTACTCGCCCGGCGGCAGATCGAGGCTGCCGTAGTACTTGAGCCCGGTGTTCACGAAGGTGTCCTGGCGGCCGGTCAGGTCAAGGGTCACGACGCGGCTGAAGAAGTCCCGCATTTCCGACTTGTCGTCGGTGATGTAGGCGTAGATCTCGACCGGCAGCCGGGGCGACCCGTGGTCCTCGAGCAGGCTGCCGCCGTCAATCTCGACGATGACCGGTATGTAGGCCTGGTCCGGGCCGGCCCGGAAGGGCGCGGCCAGTACGTGCATCGTCAGGTCATCCCGCTCGGCCGCCGCCGCGATCAGGTCGGAGGCGAGCAGACGCTTTTCCATGGGGTGGAGGTCGCCGTAGGGCCTGGGCGTGTAGTAGCCCATGCGGTGGGAAAGCTGGGCGCCCTTGGGCACCCGCGCCCGTACCCGCAGACGGTGGTGATCGCCGGCGTCGCCCGGGTCGGAGGGCTGGAAGGAGAGCAGATAGGTGACGGTCGAGGACTCGAGCACTTCCCGCAGCTCGGCGCCGAAGTCGTTCGCGTCTTCGTGCGCCTGGCCGCCGGTCTGGTTCGCCAGGTAGAACAGCGCGTCGCGGCCGACCGAACGGATCCGGTTCTCCTCGATCGAATCGGCCCGAAGTCCGGAGATGTCGACCGTGTGGATCACCGTGTTGGCCCGGTTGAACTCGCTCAGCATCTGGTGGACCTGGGTCTGGAGCTGGGTGTTGCCCCAGCGCTGGTCGGTGTCGACCTGGGCGATCTGCCCGCGCTCGATCAGGTCGGTCTCGCGCCGGAACTCCTCGTCCGTGAAGTCGGGCTGGCGGCCGAACAGGAGCCTGCCGTCGAAGCCCTCGGAGAAGAGAACCAGGTGTTTGCGGCCTTCCACGGTGGACAGGATGCGCGCCATCTGGTGAAGGGTGTCGGCCCAGCGCGAGACCTGCCCTCGCGCGTAGTTCCGCTCCGACTTGGCCATCTCCCTGCCGATCACCTGGAGATAGCTGCTCATGCTCCGCTCCATTTCGGTGATCCCCGCGTTCACGCCGCCGACGTCGAGGGCCGAGGTCAATTCCGACGTCGTCCCCGGCGCGTCGATCAGGAAGCCCAGCGGATCCTCGGTCGTCAACCGGAGCAGTCTCGGATTCCCGAGGGTCGTGATCGCCCGCGCGAGCTGGGCGCGGTCAGGTGTGAACGTGATCAGTAGTTGCGGCCCGGATTCGACGGAGTGGATGCCGACGGCCGCCAGATCCGTCGGATGCATTTGCTCCAGCACGAAGGTGTGGGCCGCCTGCTGGGCCTTCGCGATCGAGGTCGGCGCGGAGTAGGAGAGGTCGAACAGGAAGAGGAAGTGCCGCCGTGCCGCGGGCGGGATGCCGTAGTCCGTTTCGACTACCCGCCGGTCGTCGGGCTCGATCAGGTCGAGATCGATGACCCGGAAGCCCGTGATCTGCTGGGGCTCGCCCTCGTCGAGGACCTGGAAGTCGTCCTGGGTGAGCCCCCGGACGGCTTCGCCGTCGCGCGCGACGACGTTGACCGGCACCTGGACTTCGAAGACGAACTCGCGTCCCTCGAACTGGCGGAGGTCGCCGGGGTCGGGCTCCTGGGCAACCGCGGCGGACGATGTGACTGCCAGCGCCGCGAGCGTTGCGGCGGAGGCCAGCCGGTCGTGCAAGGACACCCGCCTTGTGATCTCAGGCTTGACGGTGTCTGGCATGAGCGAAATCAAGGCTAGCACCCCTTCCGGTTCCTGGCCGGCGCCTATTGCGGTCCCCGCTCGATCATCGCGGCGTACTTCCGCGCTTCGTCGTGCGTCGCGTCCAGGCGAAGCGCGCGTTCGACGTGGTGCTTCGCCTCGCGCATCTGACCGGTCGCCAGGTAAACGCGCACCAGGCCGACGTGGACCTCGGGCAGCTCCGGGTCGGCCGCCAGCGCGCGTCGCATGTAGTCGAGCGCGGCGGCCGCGTCTCCGGCCGCGAGCGCGGCGTCTCCGCGGTAGACGTAGAAGAAGGGGCTCGCCCGGTTCATCGCTTCCAGCGTGTCGAGCAGTTCCGCGGCGCGGTCGTGGCGGCCCTCGATCTGATAGGCGCGGACCAGGTTCGTCAGCAGGGGCACGTTCTCGGGATGGAGCTCGAGGCTCTGTTCGTAGACCTCGATCGCATCGTCGACACGGCCGGTCCGCAGCAGAACCAGGCCGTGGTTGTTGATCGCCTTGTCGAAGTCGGGCGCCAGCCGCACGGCGATGTCGAGCCAGCGCTCGGCGGTCCGGAGGTCGTCCACCATGAGCGCCTCGGCACCGAGGTTGTTGTAGTAGTGGCCGGCGGCCGCGAGGTCCGTGATCGGCTGGAAGCTTCGGTAGGACTTCGGCCTGTAGGGCAGGAAGTCGTAGGTGGCCATGTTGCCGTCGACGTACATGCCGGCGACGATGTGGCCGCGGCTGACGACGACGCCGTTGTGGTAGTTCCACCGCTGGTAGTCCTCGACCTCGACGAAGAACGGGTTGAGGCGCCGCTCCCGTCCCGCCGCCACGAACAGGTTGACGAAGGAGAGGCAGTTGCCGCGGGCGGTGCTGAACGTCTCCGCGGCGGTGCGGGTGGGTCTCAGCTCGTACTGCAGGTCGAGCCAGCCGAAGATGAAGTCCAGGACCTCGTCGCGGCGGCGGGTCTCGCTGCCGGCGGGACTCACACGTTCGTCGATGACGGCACGCAGCTCGTCGGTGACGGCGAACGGCACCACGACCTGTTCCTGCCAGCCGCCGCCGAGGCGTCGTTCGAACTCGGCTTCCAGCGGCTGGGAGCCGTCGAAGGGCACGTACGCCGTGCAGGCGGCGACCGACGCGCCGAGGACGAACGCCATGGAGGAGAGCGGGCGCGGCGGGGTCGGAGTGGCTCTTGCGGTAGCGGAGTTCATCGCATATGGACAACGACCTTCGTCTGCTATACGATTCCCGCACTCGACAGGTTTAGTCCGGGTCAGGCGCGCGTCACGCCGCTTCGGCGGTGGATGCTGGTTCACCGTCAAGTGCGATGTCGAATCTAGCGCGCCTCAGCCCGGTTCCTCGTTGGACGGTACCGGCGGACAGCGGTCAGATGGCGGCCCAAGGGCCGACGCGCACGTAGGCAGGGAGTCAGCAGGACCTGGCGGGTTGTTCAAGAGAATGGACGTGAACCGTTTTTCTGGATGCGCATGCGACGGTGGTAGCGCCAATTTGGCGTTGCTTGGCTTCCGCCTGCCTCTTAGCCGTTCAGGGATGCGGGTTTTCGCGTACCGCGGCGGGTGCCCGGCCTCCGGCCGTTCTGGCACGTGCCTTGCGGTAGGCTTGTCACGATTGGTGAGCCGATTCGGCTCGTTCCAAACTGCGGAGGCCAGTACAGCGTCCAACTAGGGCGCCCAACCTCTCCGTACAACTCACCTTGGAGGGAGTATTGAACGTTATGAGCAGACGCACCGTTTCGACGTTCGGCGTCATCCTTTGTCTGCTCGTCAGCGGGGCGGCCTTCGGCCAGTCCGCGACGGGCAACCTGTACGGCACCGTCACTGACGAGTCCGGCGCGCCGTTGCCGGGCGTGAGCGTCACGGTCGCGGGCATCGGCGCGGACCGCACGCAGTTCACGGACGCCACGGGCGGGTTCCGGTTCCTCGGTCTCGATCCCGGCGGCTACACGGTCATCGCGGAGCTCGACGGCTTTGGCGGCATCGAGTATCCGGATGTCGTCATCCGCCTCGGCCAGAACACCGACGTGCCGCTGACTCTCACCGCGGCGCTCGAGGAGACGATCACCGTCACCTCCGAGAGTCCGCTCCTCGATGAACGGCAGATCTCGGCAGGCACGAATGTCAGCCAGGTCGAGCTGGAGAAGATTCCGACCGCTCGCGACCCGTGGGCGGTCCTTTCGCAGACTCCGGGCGTCATCGTCGACCGGGTCAACGTCGGCGGCAACGAGTCCGGCCAGCAGGCCAACTTCCGTGCGGCCGGCGTGTCCTCGTCGCAGAACGACTTCCAGATGGACGGTTCCGAGATCACGGACATGCGCGCCACGGGCGCTTCGCCGACCTACTACGACTTCGATCAGTTCGCCGAGATGTCCTTCACGACCGGCGGCACCGATGTCACGAAGAACAGCTCGGGCGTCCAGGTCAACCTGGTCACCAAGCGGGGCACGAACGAGTTCCGTGGTTCCGCGCGGTTCTACAACACGGCGGCCACGGGCTACTTCGGCGGCGCCCTCAAGGCGTCCCAGCCGAACATCGACGGCGAACTCCACAAGTCGAACGGACAGACGTCGCTGGCCGGCGCCCGCGTCCGCAAGATCGAGGACTTCGGCTTCGAGGCCGGCGGCGCCGCGATCCAGGACCGTCTCTGGTTCTGGGGTAGCTGGGGTCAGAACGACATCGGCCAGAACGCCGCTTCCGGTACGGCCGACGACACGCTCCTCGAGAACACGGTGATCAAGGCGAACGGCCAGATCAGCGACGAGAACTCGATCGTCGGTTCCTACAACAACGGCGACAAGCTGAAGTTCGGGCGCGGCGCCGGCACCACCCGGCCGCCGGCAACTACCTGGAACCAGCGCGGCCCCTCGGCGCAGTACCGCCTCGAGGACCAGCACGTCGCTTCGGCGAACCTGTTCTTCACCGGCACCTACATGCACGGCGACTTCGGCTTCGGCCTCTTCGCCAGGAGCAACCGGGCCGACGAGAACGGTCTCCATCCGGACGCTCCGGATCCGCAGCGGGAGGACGGCATCTGGTCGAACAACTACCTGTCCGGCTTCGCCGCGTCCCCGAACGACCTGTTCAAGGTCGACGGCACGTACTTCTTCACCAGCGGCGCCAGCGCCACGCACGAGCTTCGGTTCGGCGGCCGGTACCGCACCTACGAGAACAACTCGATCTTCCGTTGGGGCCCGAACCAGACCTGGCATCGGCTCGATCGGGAGTGGACGTACTACGCCCGGGACGACGTTGGCCAGTTGCTGGCCGAGTACACCGGGCTGTGGGTCCAGGACACGATCTCGCTTGGGAAGATGACGATCAACGCCGGTCTTCGCTACGACGAGCAGGGTGGTGAGAACAAACAGTACGAGCTTCCGGCGCATCCGACCCGTCCGGAGCTGATTCCGGGCCTGTCGTACCCGGGCGGCGGCGCGGGCTTCACCTGGGAGTCCATCGCGCCGCGGCTGGGCTTCACCTACGCGCTTGGGCAGGACCGCGACACGCTCGTTCGCGCGAGCTTCTCGCAGTTCGCGGACCAGTTGCCGACGAACAGCATCAACCGGCTGTCGCCGCTCGGTTACTCGCTCGCCCTTCGCGACTCGGTGACGGACGCGCACATCTACACGAACGTCGACACCACTGATCCCCTGAGGGTCTGGAGCACGGTCGACTTTTTTTTTAATGATACGACGACCACCGAGATTCTCGCGGGCGTGGAGCACTCCTTCCTGCCGGAGCTGGTGGTCGGCCTTCAGGTCACCTCCCGGAGCATTGACGACCTGACCTGGGCTCCGGGCTACGTCACCGACGGGGCGGGCAACCGCCGCCTGGTGCAGGGCACGGATTTCATGCAGATCGGCACGATCACCGGCAGCCTGCCGCGTGGGGCCGGCAGCTACAGCGCCAACGTCTTTGACTACGATCCGGACGTCGAGGTTCACTTCGGCAGTCACCTGGAGAACGGGGTCCGCTCGCGCGATTACCTCGGCTACAGCCTGACGCTGACGAAGCGGCTCGCGGACCGTTGGATGGCCCGCGGTTTCTTCCAGTACGGCAAGGCCGAGTGGAACGTGCCGAACTCCTACTTCGACCGCAACAGCCGGAACAACGGCCAGGGTGGCGGCGATGTGGACGGCCAGCTCTACATGACGGCCTCCAGCGGCTCCGGCAAGGGCCAGCGGTACCTCCAGTCGACCTGGTCGTACAACCTGAACGGCATGTACCAGGTCGCTCCGGACCGCGGTTGGGGCTTCAACGTCTCGGCCAACCTGACGGGGCGGGAGGGCTCGCCGATCGGCTACTACCGTAACGTCGCGCTGCGCGACGGTGGCACCAACATCAACCTGATTCGGGACTTCAACGACATCCGGCTGGATGATGTCCAGATTGTCGACCTCCGGCTCGAGAAGGAATTCTCGCTGTCCGGGCCGGTCAACCTGACCTTCGGTATCGACATCTTCAACCTGACGAACCAGGGTACGGGGCTGTCGTACAACGACCGGGTCGGGATCTCGAACGCCGGTAACCTCGCGGACAACATTGCTCCGCGGATTTACCGCCTTGGCGTTCGCCTGAACTGGCGCTAGGTGACAAGGCAGTCGGGGGCGGAACGGTTAACGCCTTTCGCCTCCGGCCTTAGCCTTCTGCTTCGAACGACCGCCGCCTCCGGGCTTGTCCGGGGGCGGCGGTTTTCAATTGGCGCGGTTTGTCCACTGCACCGTGCGGCTTGGTAGTAGCATCGCTGCAGGATCAGCGTTCTCGGCACGTTGGGGGAGGACTCATGAGCTATCGCATCCGAATCTGCGCGGCGGGCATTGCCGGACTCCTGCTGGCGGCTTTCCTCTCGGCTCAAGGTTGGGCTGGCCGGGGGCGTCTCAGCGGCACCGTCGAGGACTCCGAGGGCGAGTCCGTCCAAGGGGCGACAGTCAAGCTGACCCTGGACGGCGCCGGACCGGAGGAGGTTCAGACGGACCGCCGGGGCCGGTGGGCAAAGGGGGGCCTGGCGAGCGGCAACTGGATCGTTCTCGTGTCGAAGACGGGCTTCGTTCCCACAGAGCACGAGGTGATGGTCAACGAGTACGCCACCGGCGCGGATCGCCCGGTGTTGAGGACGAACCTCCGCCAGGTCGAGGCGGGCGGCCTGACGGACGACGCGTCGGCCCAGGCGGCGCGCGGACTGCTGGAGCAGGGCAACGGCCTGCTCGCCGTCGAGGACTTCGAGGGGGCGCTCGCGGTCTTCAGCGAAGCCCTGCCGTCCTTGCCGGACGGGGCGAAAGCCTCGGTCCTGGTGATCATCGCGCAGACTCAGGCGCGCCTGGAGCGGGACGACGAGGCGATCGCGAACCTGGAGAAGGCGCTTGCCCTGGCGCCCGAGAACGTGGACGCGCTGCGGCTGATGAGCCGTCGGCTGACCGTTCTCGGCCGATCCGAGGAGGCGCAGCAGTATCTGGAGCGGCTGCCGGAGGACCTGCGCGCCGATCCGGAGATCCTCCTGCGTGAGGGGGTTGATCTCTACAACCAGAACGACTTCGAAGGTGCGGTCGAGAAGCTGACCGCGGCGATCGAGCGCGAGCCGGAGTGGGCCGACGCCTACTACTACCGCGGCCTGGCGAGAATGGCGGCGAGCCAGAACGAGGCTGCCGCCGCGGACTTTCGCAAGCTGCTCGAACTCGTGCCGGACGGCGAAAGGGCCGAGGAGGCGAAGCAGTTCGCGGAGTACCTGGAATCGCTCTGAGACCGTTCGTCGCCCTGTTGCTGACCGCGCTCGCGGTCGCGGCGTGCGAGCCGGCTGCCGATGAGAGTTCGCCGGAGGCGGTCCGCGAGACGGCGTCCTGGCCGCCTACGCCTGCTCCCGGTTTCGCGCGGGACGTCGTTCTGATCACGATCGACACCCTGCGGGCCGACGCGACGGGTTTTGGAGGCAACGCGGCCGCGCCGACCCCGTACCTCGACCGGCTGGCGGCGGAAGGCTGGGTGTTCGAGCGTGCCCACGCCCACAACGTGATGACGCTGCCGTCTCACGCGAACCTGCTGACGGGTCAGTTGCCGTACCAGCACGGAGTGCGGGACAACGCCGGGTTCGTCCTGCCGGAGACAGTCCCGACCGCCGCCGAGGCGTTCCTGGACGCGGGTTTCCGCACCGGCGCCGTGGTGGCCGCCTTCCCGCTGGACGCGCGCTACGGGCTCGACCGGGGCTTCGAGTTCTACGACGACTCCTATCCGGAGGGCTCGACGGTCGGCTTCGCGGTCGCCGAGCGCGGCGGCGCCGAAGTGGTGGCGGCGGCGTCCGCCTGGTGGCGCCGCCACGACGGTGAACGCCGCTTCCTGTGGGCCCACTTCTACGAGCCCCACGCGCCCTACGAACCGCCCGAGCCGTTCGCTTCCCGGTTTCCGGGGGAGCCGTACCTGGGCGAGGTCGCGGCCGCCGACGACCATGTCGGCCGTCTGCTCGCGGACGTGGCGCCGGCGGGCGCGGGGGGTGGTGTGCTGGTCGTCGTGACGTCCGACCACGGCGAGGCGCTCGGTGAGCACGGCGAGGAGACACACGGCCTGTTCGCCTACGACGAGACGCTGCAGGTGCCTCTCGTGTTGTGGGCGAAGGAACTGGCGCCGGCGCGGCACGACCACGCCGTGCGCCATATCGACGTTCTGCCGACGATGCTGGAGGCGGCGGGCGTGGATGCGGAGGCGCTGCCGGAGATGGTGGGGCGCAGCCTGTGGCGCGCGCCGGTGGACGGCCGGTCCACCTACTTCGAGGCGTTGCAGGCGAACCTGCAGCGCGGGTGGGCGCCTCTCCGCGGCGTGATCGCGGAGGCAACGGAGGCGACCGGCGAGGGTGACCGCCGGCTCCTGAAGTACGTTTCGCTGCCGGAGGCCGAGCTCTACGACCTGAACGCCGATCCGGCCGAGGCGAGGAACCTGCACGGCGCCGAGTCCGACGTCGCGTCGCGGCTCGCGGCCCTGCTGCCGGAGGAGTCCGAGTGGCCGCCGGCGGTCGGCGCGGTGAGCGAGGAGGAGCGACGGGCGCTCGAGAGCCTCGGCTACCTCGGTTCGTCCGGCGGCGCGGCCCTTCCCGAGAGCTACGGACCGGAGGACGACCCGAAGCGGCTGGTGGACCTCGACCGGGCGATCCAGGCCTGGTCGGAGGCGTTCCAGGCAGGACGCCATGGGGAGGCGGAGCGGCTCGCCCGCGGGGTGATCGAGCGCCGGCCCGAGATGGGCCTCGGCTACAGGATCCTGGCCCAGGCGCTGCTCGAACAGGGCAAGGTGGAGGAAGCTCTGGGCGTCATGATCGACGCCGAGCGGCGCCGGCTCGCGTCGGCTTCGCTGCACCGTCAACTGGCGCTGACGCTGTCCGAGGTCGGCCGGGCGGCGGACGCGGTCCGGCTGATGGAGCGCTACGCGGATTCCGGCGATCCCGAGGCGCTGAACGTGTTCGGGCTCGTTCTCGCCGAGGCCGGAATGACGGTCCGCGCCCGCGAGATCCTGGAGCGGTCGATCGGGATTGACGAGCGGAATCCGGTGGCGCGGCAGAACCTGGCGCTGGCGGCGCTTCACGCCGGCGACTGGCCGGCTTCCGAGATCGAGGCCCGTGAAGCGCTGGCGCTCAATTCGCAGTTACCGCTCGCCTGGAACTACCTCGGCATGTCCCTGGCCAATCAGGATCGGATCGACGAGGCGTTGGAGGCGTGGCAGAGGTCGGTCGAGGTCGGGCCCGGCGACCTGGACGTGCTCTTCAACCTGGCGACGGTGGCGGCCCGTTCCGGCCGGCGGGCGATCGCCCGCCCGGCGCTCGAGAGGTTCGTTCGCGAGGCGTCGGCGCCCGCCCTGCGCGCGAGGCGCGCGGCGGACCTCCAGACGGTACGGGCTCTGCTGCGCGGCCTTTAGCCGCACACTAGCGCGGCGGAGCGCCGGACTCCGAAGCCCGACCCCGCTCGCGTGCTTCCCGCTGGTCGCGGTCGTAGAGGGCCTGGTACCTCTCCATCTGCGCCCTGGCCTCTTCGGTTCGCCCGAGCTGTCGCAGGACCTGGGCGAGGCCGTAGACCGCCTCGCTGTGTTCGGGCGCCAGCGTCGTCGCCCGGCGGTAGGCAGCTTCCGCCCGCTGCAGCAGGTCCCCGGTTCGCCCGGGCTCCGCTCCGGCGGCGCCTTCCCAGGCCCTGGCGAGCTCCAGTAGCTGCTCGGCATCGGGCTCCGCCAGCGACGTGGAACGCTCAAGCGACTCCGCTGCTCCCATGTACTCCCCGCGCCAGAGCAGGATGCCGCCGAGCAGACGGTGGGGCGCGGGATCGGCCGGTCGCAGCGTCGCGGCCTCCCGGGCATGCAGCAGCGCTTCGTCCGGCTGATTGTCCTCCCACAGCGCGGACGCCAGGGCGATCCGGGTTCCTACGTTCGTGGGATCGAGTTCGACGGCGCGGCGGAGCGGTTCTTCGGCGGCGCGGAAGCGGCGCTCGAGAAGGAGTGCGGCGCCAAGGCGGGCCCAGGCGCCCGGGTCCTCCGGATCGACTTCGATCGCACTGCGGAAGCGATCGACCTCCGGCCCGCCGTCGCTCCCGGTCGCGGGAGGTGCGGTCTGCAACTGGTCGAGGTGCCGTTGGGCCAGTGGGTCGTCTGGGCGAAGTTCTAGAACCGTTCGAAGGTGTCGGGCTGCTTCGTCGTTGCGCCCCTGGCTCATCAACAGGACGGCGAAGTCGGAGAGCGCGGCAATGTGCTGCGGGGAGACCGTCAGCGACTGCCGGAACATCTCTTCGGCCTCGCCCGGTTCCTGCATCGCCATCAGGACGGCGCCGCGTTGGTAGAGCCCGTCCGCGTTCGCCGGAGCCATGTCGAGGGCCCGCTCCACGGCCGCCAGTGCTTCCTCGCGGCGGCCCGCGTGCAGAAGGACGGAGGAGGCGGCGATCGCGGGTCTCGGATCGTCCGGCGCCAGCCGACCCTCCCGGGCGAGGGCCTCCAGGGCCCCCTCCGCGTCGCCGCTTCCGGATCGTTGAAGCGCCAGCCGGATGGCGTGGCCGGTCGGATCGTCGAGGCTTCCCTGTTGGGGATCGGATCGATCCGCCGCGGCAGTGAGATCCCGGAATCGCTGCACGGCTTCCTCGGCCTCTTCTCGCTGGCCGAGAGCGGAGAGCACCTGTCCGAGAGTGCGGAAGGTCTCTGGCACGTTCGGGTCGAGATCCGCCGCGAGACGCAGGAAGGGCAGGGCGCGTTCGGTCTCGCCGGCAGCGTGCAGGAATCGCCCGTAGTCATAGGTCAACTCCCTTGCGAGATCGGTTGAAGCGCCCGCAGGCGGTGTGGCGGTCGCGAGCGGTTCGACGAAAGCCGCCAGCGCGGCGATCGCGTCAGCGGTTCGACCGGCCTGGTAGTAGGCGCGGGCGAGGCGGCCGACAAGCTCCGGATCCTCGGGCGACAGGCGCTCGAGTTGCTGGATCGCTCCGTCCGCCTCGCCGACCAGGAGATAGGCAGTGGCGAGGGCGCTGCGAATGCCTCGCTCCAGGTGCGCCGGAGGAGCCGCGGCCAGCGGCTGGAGTTCGGCCAGTGCGCCCCACGGATCGTCGCGTAGAAGGAGAACCCGGCCGCGGAGCAGTTGTACCTGCTGATCCTCCGGATCCAGGTTCTCGATCAACTTCTCGGCGTCGCGCGGCCGCCCGAGTGCGACCGCACCCCAGGCAGCCGCCATCCGTGCGTCCAGGTCATCGGGGTTCGCGTTGCTCCATGGCCGAAGGTACGGGTAGGCGTCGCCGGCACGACCCAGGCGTCCGATCATCATGCCCAGGGCGCGCAGCGCCGGCGACAGCGGCTCGATCTCGATCGATCGCTGGTAGTAGGACGCGGCGTCCTGGATGCGTCCCAGCGCTTCCGCCGCACGACCGGCGTTGAACAGGGCCGCGGGATCGGGCGGGTCGCGGTCGGCGAGGGGCGCCAGGACCGCGAGCGCCCGTTCCGCGTTCCCCGTCTCGAGAAGAAGCGCTCCGAGTGCTGCGAAGGCGATCTCGGGTGCGCCGGGCTGCTGGACCAGTCCGTCGAGGGCGGCGATCGCGCCGGCGGTGTCTCCCTGCTCGACGAGCGCCATTGCATCGCCCAGTGCGGACGGTACTTCCTGGGCCGCCACTGCACTCGCGGCGATCAAGCTGGGCAGGGCGAGCGCGACGAGTCGTTTGCCTGAGACCCTCATCGTTGGGGATGCTAGCCCCAAAGTCAGCGGACGACGCGGATCCTGGCGTCGGACGGCAGGCGGGCCAGTCGCAGCGTCGCGGCGCCGGGCCACAGAACGTCGAGACTCACGGCCGCGCCGGCCTCTTCCGGCGCCGCGCCGCCGTCGCCGAACGGCACGCCGAAGGACTGGGTCAGGGAGTTCCGCGACAGGTAGGAGGAACCGGCCCGGACCTCCCGGCGCTGCGTTCCCGTCTCCGTGCCCAGCTCCAGCACGGCGCCGATTCCGCGCCGGTTCGCGCTCGCGCGGTCGAACAGATCGACGCGGAGACTACCGCCCAGACGGCCGCTCTCGTTGGCGTAGACCTCCGCGGGGCCGTTGCAGTTCGCGATGGCGAGGTCCAGGTCGCCGTCCAGGTCCAGGTCGGCTGTCGCCAGGCCCCGGCTGACGCCGGCGGCGGAGAGGCCGGCGCCGGGCGCCGGCTGGAAGCGGCCCTCGCGGTACTCGAGGATCTGGTTCGGCTGTGCGTACGTCTCGCGGGGACCTTGCGCGTGCTCGGAGATGTCGTGCAGGACGTGGCCGTTGGCGATTGCCAGGTCGAGGTCGCCGTCCAGGTCGAAGTCGGCGAGGTCGACGCCGAAGCCGACGTACGGTTGCGAAGGCTCGGCGATCCCGGCGGCGAAGCGCCGATCGAGAAAGACGCCGTCGCCGCGGTTCGAGTACAAAGCGTTGGTTTCGCGGTCGAGGTGGGTCACGACGAGGTCGTCGAAGCCGTTTGCGTCGATGTCGCCGACGGCGATGCCCATGCCGGCCTCGGGCTGGCCGCGGTGGGAGAGCGCCGTGCCGGCGAGCAGCGCATCGTCGACGAACCGAAGAGCGTCGTTCCGGGTCCGGTTCAGGAAGTGGAAGTTCGCGTCCATGTCGTTGGCGACGTAGACATCCGGCCGGCGGTCGCCGTCGAGATCGGTGATGACGACGCCCAGGCCGGCGCCGCGCGCACCCTCGATCCCGGTGGCGGCCGTCGCGTCGGCGAAGGTCGCGTCTCCCCGCACGGCGAGCTCGTTGCGGTAGAAGCGGTCCTGAAGGTCCCCGTAGACGTCCGGATGGCAATAGCTTCGCCGGCCGGTTTCCTCCACGCCGCAGACCTTGTTGTTGTCGTAGGCGAAGTCGACGTAGTTCGTCACGTAGAGGTCGAGATCGCCGTCGAGGTCGACATCGCCGAAAGCGGCCGAGGCGCTCCAGGACGGGTCGGCCGCGGCGCCATCGGCGGGCGCCGGGCTGAAGCTGCCGTCGCCATCGTTGAGCCACAGACGGTTCGGGCCGAAAGCGGTCAGGTAGAGGTCGGGGTCTCCGTCGCCGTCGACGTCACCGGCCGCGGCCCCCATGCCGTAGCTGTCGAGGTGCAGCCCGGAGGTCTCGGTGACGTCCGTGAACCGGCCGCCGTCGTTGCGCAGCAGGGTCGTCGCGCCCGGTTCGCCGCCGTAGGGCTCGGGTTGGCCGCTGTCGACGAACAGGAGATCGTCGTCCCCGTCGCCGTCGTAGTCGAAGGCGACGACGCCGCCGCCCAGGGTCTCGATCATGAAGAAGTCGCCGCCGGCGCCGTTGCGGTGGCGGAAGTCGACCCCCCAGGCGTCGGCCGCGTCGACGAAACGGATTCCGCCGCCTGCCGCCGGCTGCTGGGCGGGAGCCGCGAGCGCCGCTCCGAGAACGATCAGGGCTGGAACCACGGCTCGCGGACCGGCTCGCCGGCCAGGTAGGAATCGAGACGCTGGCGCTGGCCGTCGGTGGGCACTCCGCCCTGACGCTCGACTTCGGTGATGAGCTGGCTCTGGAGCGCCGCGGCGCGGTCGAAGTCGCCGACCTCGGCCAGGGCCATGGCGAGCGTCTCCGCGTGCTCCACGCTTGGCCGGTCGGTCATCAGGCGCTGCGCGATGGCGAGCGCCTCGCCACCGTTTCGGACCTGAGCATCGGGACTGGCGGCGAGGAGGCGCGCCAGCAGGGTGTCGAGGTGCTCCGCTGCTGCCGCCACGTCGTCGCCTGAGCTGGCGACCGCACGCCGGGCGCTTGCCAGCGCTCCCCGCGCCGCCGGGTAGCGGCGGGCGAGGATGAGGGCCATCGCGCGGTCGCGATGCCAGCCGGAGTTCGACGGGTCCTGAACGAGCGCGCGGGCGAAGTGTCCCGCCGCTTCCGGGAAGCGCTCCTGCTGTCCGAGCAGGCGGCCCAGCAGGACGTGAGCTTCGGCGAAGTCCGGGTCCAGTTCCAGGGCTTCGCGCAGGTGCGACTCGGCTTCCGCGTCGTCGTCGCCGGCAGGACGTCTACCGATCGTTTCCGCGGCCTCCGCTTCCAGTAGCGCCGCCAGACGATAGTGGGCCTCCGACCGCTCCCGGGAAGCGCCCGGCGCGGCCTCCAGGACCCGGTTCAGGGCTTTCCTGGCCGCTTCCACGTTGCCCTCGGCTTGCCGGGCCGCGCCGAGGGCGAGCTGGGCCGCCGGCAGGGCGGCGTCGACCGCCAGGACGGCGGTGAGTACCTCGATCGCGTCGTCCGTCCTGCCGAGACGGGCCAGCGCGTCGCCCCATCGCGTCCTGGCGTCCAGGTCGTCCGGGTCGATCTCCGTTGCCCGCCGGAAGTGGCGTTCAGCCTCCTCCATGTCATTCCGTTCGGCCAGCATCAGCGCCAGGTTGAAGCGGGGTTCCCGGTACTCGGGGTCGAGGGCGATCGCCTCCCGCAGGCGTTCCTCGGCGGCCGGCTTGTCTCCGAGGTCTATGAGAGCCATGGCGACGTTGAAGAGGGTCTCGGGATCGTCCGGCAAGGCGCGGAGCGCCGCTTCAAACGCCGCGAGGGCGAGCGCCGGCTCACCGGTGCGCATCGCCTCGGCGCCGCGCGCGAAGATGGCCCTGCGGCTCACATTGAGCGCCTGCATCGCCGAGTAGAGGGGATCGGCGTAGCTGATCGGGATCTGCCTGTTCCGCGCCAAGTGATCCGCCGCCTCTTCCCGGCGTCCGAGACGTCTCAGGGCGAGCCCGATCCGGTGGTGGATGGCGGAGCCCTCGGGCTGTCCGTCGAGCGCTTTCGTGAAGTGCTCGAGCGCTCGCTCGAAGCTGCCGGCCTCGAACTCCACACGACCGAGACCGGCAAGGGCCGCCGAGTTGTTGGGGTCGAGTTCGAGAATGCGGCGGCATTCCTCCGCTGCCTCCTCGGAGCGGTCAAGGTCCAGCATCGCGTAGGCGCGCCGCGTCCTTGCTGCGAGATCCTCGGGCGCGAGCTCGAGAACTTGGTCGAGCGCCGCGACGGTGCCTTCGTCGTTACCGTCGTACGTGTTGGCGATAGCGCGGTAGTAGGGCCAGCGGGCGTCCGTCGGGTCGAGCGTTTCGGCGTTGTTCAGCGCGGGTCGCGCGATCCGCCAGAAGTCGTAGACGAGGTAGAGCTGGCCCATGTGCCCGAAGGCGGCCGCGAGTTGAAGGCGATCCGTACCGGGTTCCTCGAGCAGACGGTCGAGCGCATCGCGGGCGGCGCGCAGTTGTTCCTGGACGGGCTGCTCGTAGTCGTCGGTACGCGGCCGGTCGAGCGGAAGAAGCTGTGGCTGGGCGTTGCCCGCTCCAGGTGGGAGCACGAGGGCGGCGGCAAGGGCAGCGGTGACGACCCCCGTGGCGATGGGCCTGTCGCGCCTCGGGCGGCGGATCGCCGGCGCTGGCGTCACGGCGTTGCGTCCGCCGTCGCCGGCGAGCCTTCGCCCCGCACGAGAATGACGTAGCTGCCGGCGTTTGCGATCTGGAAGTTCTCGGTGGCGCCGTCGGTCCAGCGTGCGATCAGTGTCGGCGGGGCGCCGGTCGGGGCGGCGACGATCACCCGCGGATCGTTGGCCGAGGCGTAGGAACCGTCCGTATGAAACCGGCGCCAACTCCGGGCCGTGTCGCCGTACTGGACACCCAGCCAGGCGCCCAGGGCGCGGCGGCCGAGCGCCGCCTCTCCGGCAGGCGGCAGTCGGAGCTCGACGCCCACCCAGGCGCGTATGTCCGGTGCGCCCTCGTTGATCAGCACCCGAACCGGTCCGCCGTTGTTGACGACCACCAGGTCCGGGTCGCCGTCGTTGTCCAGGTCGCCCCGGGCAACGCCGCGGCCGACCTCGGACACCGCCGGTCGTTCGAAGCCCGGGACTTCTTCGAAGCGGCCGTTCCCGAGGCCGCGAAAGAGCTGGTTGGGCTGTTTCAGAGGGTGTGGGTCACCGGTTCGGAGTTGCTCCTCGATCCGCTTGACGGCGCCGTTGGCCACGTAGATGTCGAGTTCGCCGTCGAGGTCGTAGTCCAGGGCGGCGGCGCCGAAGCCGGTGTAGACGAAGCTCGCCTGCCCGAGGCCGCTGCGGCGGGTGCGATCGTCCCAAAGCCCGCCTCCCTCGTTGAGGTAGAGCGTGTTCGTCTGGTGCTGGAGGTGGGTCATGAAGAGGTCCACGAGACCGTCGCCGTTGAAGTCCTCGGCGAGCACCCCCATGCTTGCCTCGGGCTGTCCTTCGGCGTCGACGGCCGCGCCGGCCAGGACCGCGTCGTCCAGGAGGGACGCGCCGCCCTCGTTCAACAGCAGGGCGTTCGGGCTCTGGTCGTTGGCGACGTAGATGTCCGTCGTGCCGTCGCCGTCCAGGTCGGTCGCCACCGTGCCGAGGGTGGGGCGTTTAAGGTCGGCGATCCCCAGACGAAACGTCCAGTCCTCGAAGACGCCGTCGCTGCGGTTGCGCAGGACCCGGTTCGGTTCGTCCCGGTAGGCCTTCGGACCGCAGTAGTCGAGGAGGCCCTGCGGCGAGCTGCAGGTCTTGTGGATCGCGACCCGGAACTCCACGTAGTTGCCTACGAAGAGGTCGAGCAGTCCGTCGGCGTCGAGGTCGAAGAAGCTGGCCGCGGCGCTCCAGCGAGGGTCCGCGGTGTTGCTGCCGGTGGTGATGTTCGTGAAGCGGATCGAGCCGGACCCGGAGTCGTTGCGCCAGAGTTCGTTGGGTCCGAGGTTCAGGATGTAGAGATCCGGGTCGCCGTCGTTGTCGATGTCGCCGACGGTCACACCCATCCCGTAGCCGCGAGCATCGAGGCCGCTCTTCTCCGTGATGTCCGTGAAGCGGAGTTCGCCGGTGTCCAGGTCGTTGCGGTACAGCCGGTCCCTGGGGAGGTTTGCGGCGTCGGGTGCGGCCGCGTCGCTGGCCGGCGCGAGCCGGTGACCCTGGCCAAGGTAGAGGTCCAGGTCGCCGTCACCGTCGGCGTCGAACAACGCCGCACCGCCGCCCATGTTCTCGGCGAAGTAGAGCTCGCCGGTCATGCCGTTGTCGTGGACGAAGTCCACGCCGAGTTCCGCGGCCCGGTCCACGAAGACGGGCACTCCCTCCTCGGCAGCGACCGACCCAGCGATTGCGGCGGTTGCCAGGGTGAGCGTGAGCGCCGGGGCTGGGGCGTTCCGGAACACCGGCACGGTCAGACCAACGCCACCGGCGCCGCCGTCCGCGGCGCTCCGGCGCGGGCTGTTCGTCCATACCCCAGGTTGTCGAGCACGTCCTCGGTGGTGTGCCCGGGCACGACGTCGCACACGAAGCCGCCGTCGTCGCCGTCGTCGATCAGGAGTTCGGTCGCTTCAGGCAGGACGCAGTGCTTGCTGCCGCGCACGCCGCCAAGCATCTCCTGATAGGCGCCGACGGAAAAGAAGCCCACGTACAGCGGCGTTTCGTCGAGCTCAGCCGCAGCAACCTGCGGGAGGAAGAGCGGCACGACGCTGCCGCGGGGAGGGTAGACGTCGTCCCGGTCACAGGTGATGCCGCCGAGGCGGACGCGCTGGAAGGAACGGTCGAGGTGGTTGAGCGGCAGGCAGATGAAGTGCTCGCCCAGCGCCCACGTGTCCGGGAACGAGGTCATGATCGAACCGTCGACGAGATACCAGGGAGGTCCGGCCTCGTTCGCCTTGACCGCGATGACCCGGAACAGGTGCACCGCGTGCTCGGACACGGTGTAGCGTCCGAACTCGCCGATCAGCGCCGGTGGTCTCGTGCCTTGGCGGGCACAGACGTCAAGCGCCTTCCGTAGCAGGAGGCGCGCGAAGCGGTCGTAGTCGAAGCCGTCGCCCAGGGTGGTTCGGCCAGGCACGCCGCCGCCGAAGTCGAAGAAACGAAGGTGCCGGTGGTCGTGTGCGAGGCGCGCGAAGAGGTCCAGGGCTGGCTCGAGGGCCTCGACGAACTGTTCCTCGCTGTCGCTCGGGGCGCCGAACATCGCGTGCAGGAGGACGAAGCGTGCGCCCGGTGTCCGGTCGATCTCGAAGGCCAGTCGCTCCAACTCGCCGGCATCCACGCCGAAGCGCGAATCCCGATCGGCGCCGGCGTCGCGCTGCGTTCGCTTCAGCCGGATGCCGAAGTCGAAGTCCACGCCACGGCCGGCGAGGAAGCCGAGTTCAGCGGAGTCCTCGAGAATCGGAATCAGGCGGCGGTGTTCGCGGCGGAGCGCCAGCAGGTTCCGCGCGTAGGCGCTGCGCGGTCCCTTGAAACCGTTGGCGAGCACCATCCGATCTTCCGGTAGCAGGCCGGCCCGGATCATGCGGCGGGCGATCTCCACGTCGACGTCGGACGACATCTCGTGGTGGGCGCCGCCGGTCAGGGTCGAACGGACGATCTCCTCCGCCGTGTTCGCCTTCGAGGCGAAGGCGAAGTGGAACGGGGCCGGGTAGCCGAGCTCCTCGATCGCGCGGCGAAAGCAACTGCCCATCGCCACCACCTGGGCGCGGATGTTCGGCAGGAAGGCGATCTCCAGAGGGCTGGGCATGGCGTCGTCGGGGAGACCGGCGGCGGGAGATCGGTCGCCCTCGAAGAACGCGGCGAGATCCAGGCCGTGTGCCTGCAGTCTGCCTCCGCGCTCCTCGAGAAAGGCGTTGAAGCGGTAGCCCTCGGGTACCGGCGCCGGGGACGGCCAACCGATCCTGCAGGCGACGGAAGGCGGCGCGTGAGTAGAGTCCATGGCGTCCCCTGGGGACCATTCTAGTCGTCAGTGAACCGTATCCTTGACGTATGGTGGAGGCGCTCAGAAAGCAGGCTGCGGAGATCTTCCTGAAGGGCGTCGCGGCCGCCGATCCGGCGGCCTCGACCGCTTCGGCGATTCGCGGCCTCGACCTGCGAGCCAAAGCGGGTGGCCGCGTCGCGGTGCTGGCGGTTGGGAAGGCGGCGTTCGGGATGACCCGAGCCGCGATCGAGGTGCTTGGCGACCACGTACGGCCTGCCGACGTGTTGGTCGTTACTCACGACGAGGCGAAGCGCCTTGGCCACTTCGATGCTCTGCGATCCGGACATCCGCTGCCGGACGAACGCGGTCAGGCCGCCGCGAGAGAGGTTGAACGGCGCGCCGCGGAGCTGGGTGCCGGCGACCTGGCCCTGGTCCTGATCTCGGGCGGCGCTTCCGCGCTCCTGCCGGCGCCGGCGGCGGGAATCTGCCTGGACGACAAGCTCGAGACAACCCGCCAGCTTCTTCTGAGCGGTGCCACGATCCACGAACTGAACGCGGTGCGCAAGCACCTGTCGACGACCAAGGGTGGCGGGTTGCTGCGCCAGTTGCGCTCGGCCCGGGTGGTAACGCTGGCTTTGTCTGACGTGATCGACGACGACCCTTCCGTGATCGGCAGCGGTCCGACGGCGCCCGATCCGTCGACGTTCGAAGATGCCCTCGCCGTGCTGGTACGTCGTGGAGTAGCCGGAACTTGCCCGACGCCAGTACGCGAGCGGCTGGAGGCGGGCGCTCGCGGCGAACTGGAAGAGACGCCGAAGCCGGGCGATCCCGTTCTCGACGGAACGACCTACCGCATTGTCGGCGGCAACCGGACCAGCGTCCGGGCGATGGGCGCGGTCTGCGGCGCCGAAGTCGATCCTGAGCCGCTTGAAGGCGAGGCGCGCGAAGCCGGCGCCGTGCTGGCAAGGCGCTTCGCTTCGGCTCCGCCGCCAGCGTACGTTGCCGGAGGCGAAACCACGGTCACGGTGCGCGGCGCCGGCAAGGGCGGCCGCAGCCAGGAGCTGGCCCTCGCCTTTGCACTGGAAGCGGCGAAGGGCCCGCTCGCGGACCGCTCCGACTGGGTCTTCCTCGCCGCCGGCACGGATGGCCGCGACGGCCCCACGGACGCGGCGGGCGGCATCGTCGACGCGGCGACGGTCACGCGCATCCGGACGGCCGACATCGACCCGGTTGCCGCGATGGCGGAGAACGACTCCTACGGTGCCCTCGACGCGGCCGGCGCGTTGCTTCGCATCGGCGCGACGGGCACGAATGTTGCAGATGTCGTCGTGTTCCTGTCGAAGGCGTAAAGTGCTCGGGGCCGAAGGTACGGAGTTCTCGGGCGACGCTCGTCCGTGGGGGATCGGGTAGTGAAGAGGAAGAGCATGGGGACGCGAGTTGGTGCGGGGTTTGCCAGCCTTGGGCTGGCGCTGCTGGTCGTGGCTCCCGCGGACGGCATCATCTACGTAGACCCGGGCGACGCGGTGATGGTGGACCGGACCTCGATCATCGTCTTCGGTGAGGTGCGGTCGGTCATGGCGGCTCCCGGAGCGCGGCACCCGTCCACCGACGCGGTCTTCGAGGTTGCGCAGGTGCTGAAGGGAAGGATCCCGGGCGGCACGATCCTGGTCCGGCAGTTCGGTGGAATGAGCGAGGACGGCGTGTACTCGGGCATCCACGGACTGCCGATGATGGCGCCGGGCGACCGGATGCTGCTCTTTCTCGAGGAGATTCCGGACGCGCGGGACGCGCTCGCGTACCGCACGGTCGAGTTGTCGCTGGGCATGTTCTTCGAAGTGCCGTCGGCCGCGGGCAGCCTGCTTGTGCGTGAGGCCGCCTTTCATGAGGAGGTGCCTGCTTCGGCGAACGGGACAGAGTCCGAGTCGCTGAGCCAGCGGCCCCGGACCAGCAGGACTTTTCGCCGTTGGATCAGCGACCGCGCGCGTGGTGTAGAGCGGCAGGCGGACTATTTCGCAGCCGCGCCGGCCGACGGGCCGGTCTCGGTGGTTTCGCCTTACAGGTTGCTCGTCTCCTCTTCCAGTTGCCAGGCGCCGAATCTCCCCATCCGGTGGCGGCAGTTCGATCGGGGACGCAGCGTCGGCTTCACGATCCAGGCCGACGGACAGCCCGGCATCCCGGGCGGTGGAATCGCCGAGGTGGCGCGCGCGATGCGGGCCTGGAACGAAGATCCTGAGAGCACCATTCAACTGGCGAATCTGGGCACCACGAACAAGAAGGCCGAGGTCGCCCAGCCGGACGGGGTCAACTCGATTCTGTTCGAGGATCCGCATGATGTGCTTCCGGGCTACTTCCAGGCCAGTACCGGAGGCGTTCTGGCCGTCGCTCTGACGCGCTTTCGCTGTGCCGAGGAGAACCGTCACAGGATCCCGGGCAACAGCGCGCACGACGCCCTTCCGATCCTGGAGGCGGACATCCTGACCCAGGATGGCTACGGCCGGAGTTGGGCGGCGCTGAGCCTCAATGCCAGCAAGGTGCACGAGCACGTCATGGCGCACGAGTTGGGCCACACACTGGGTCTTGCCCATTCCTGCGCCCAGGGATTCAGCGACACGTGCAGCGCGCTGACCGGCGACTCCCTGATGAAAGCGACCGCCAGCGGCAGGCACATCTACAGGGGCGGTCTGCCGAACGCCGACGATCTGGCCGCGGTCCGGTTTCTCTACCCGGCGCACAGCGGTCCCGCCAGCCCTTCCGATCTGACCGCGAAGGCGATCGATCAGCACAGCCTGGAACTCGCGTGGCAGGACAACTCGAACGACGAGGCGGCGTTCGACATCTTCGAGCGATCGATCAACGAGACGGAGTTCGCTCTGATCGCCAGTGCCGGCAGCAACGCGACGTCGTTTGTCGTCGAAGGCCTTCCTCCCGCGACCTATCGCGCCTATCGAGTAGCAGCGCGCAACGCTGGCGGACGTTCTTCCTCCACCAGCGAGGCGAGCGCGGTGACGTTCGGCGAGGCGGGGCCGTGTGTGGAGGATGGGCAGACTCTCTGCCTGAACGAGGGCCGCTTCGAGGTGACAGCTGAGTGGGCCACCGCGGACGGCGCCACGGGTGTTGGCGGCTCGACGCCTCTGACGGAGGACACGGGCGCCTTCTGGTTCTTCGATCCGTCCAACGTCGAGATGGTCGTCAAGCTCCTCGACGGCTGCGGTCTGAACCAGCACTTCTGGGTCTTCGCCGGCGGCCTGACCGACACCGAGGTCCAGTTGACGGTTGTCGATACGGAAACCGGCATCGCAGGGACCTGGTTCAATCCGGAAGGGACGCTTCTGTCACCGGTTCAGGACAGCGAGGCGTTCGAGACCTGCAGTTCCGACGAGATCGTTGCGACGGCGGACTCGGCGACGACGATGCCCTCGCATTCCCTCGCGCGGCGATTCGACCCTGACCGTGAAGTTCGACTGGCCCTGGCGCGCCTTCGGGCCAGCCGCGTTGAACTGCCGCAGGCTGCTCCCGGCGAGTGCAAGGCCGACGACCGCACGCTGTGCCTCGAGAACGGCCGTTTCCGCGTGCGTCTGGACTGGGAGAAGGAGGATGAAGAGACCGGTCTTGGCAGTGCCCTCCCGCTCAGCGGCGACACCGGGCTGTTCTGGTTCTTCGAGCCTGACAACATCGAGATCGTGATCAAGGTGCTCGACGGCTGCGCCGTGAACGGCCACCGTTGGGTTTTCGCCGGGGGGCTCACCGACGTGGCGGTCGAAATGACCGTGGTCGACGTCCAGACGGGCGCCACGCGGAACTACTTCAACCGCCTGGGAAGGCCGTTCCGTCCCATCAAGGACACGAAGTTCTTCTCGTGTTCCGCGACGGACGATCACGCGGACACCCGTGTCGGGGCGACGGACGTCCCCCTCGAACGCTCGCGGACAGGCCACCTGGGGCCTGGTGACAGCGATTTCTTCGTCTTCCGAGTGCCGCGCTCGGGCCGTGTGCAACTCCGCACCACGGGCTCGACCGACACCGAGGGCGCGCTGATGAACGCTGCCGGAGAAGTCCTGGCCAGCGACTCGGACTCAGGAGCTGAGATGAACTTCCGCGTCGCTGCACGGGTCGGACCGGGAACGTACTACGTCCGGGTGACCGGGAAGGACGCGGCGGCAACCGGCGCCTACGAGCTGCACACGGGGTTCTCAGCTACGACCGTCATCTCCAAGCGGGACCGCGACGCCCTGATCGCGCTCTACCGGGCGACTGACGGCCCGAACTGGACCAACAACGAGAACTGGCTCAGCAACCGTCCGCCGGACGAGTGGTACGGCGTGACCACCAACTCGGCCGGGCGCGTGACTTGGCTCGAGTTGAGCGACAACGGCCTGAACGGCAGCTTGCCGGCGGCGATCGGCGACCTGGACCGACTCCTGGTCCTGTTCCTCGATGGGAACCAGTTGACCGGGTCGATTCCGGCCGAGATAGGCAACCTTCGCGACCTGATCTTTCTGGTCCTTTCGTCGAACGAACTGAGCGGCCAGATACCGTCCGAACTAGGGGGTCTCCGTGACCTGGTCTTTCTCTACCTGCACTTCAACGAACTGACCGGCGAGATTCCCCCGGAGTTGGGGCGCCTGTCAGGCTTGGCTTTGCTGCGCCTGGGCTACAACGAGTTGACCGGCGGAGTTCCCGGTTCGTTCCGTAACCTGAACAGGCTCGCTTTCCTGGACATGCGGAACAATCAGTTGACCGGCTCGATTCCGGACTGGTTTGGCGAACTGTCGAACCTGAGTTACCTCGGGCTCGGCGACAACGGGTTCTCGGGGGCGATACCGCCTTCGTTGGGCGATCTGACCGACTTGGAGTCGCTGCGTCTGTGGTCGAACGACCTGACCGGTCCGGTGCCGCCCGAGATCGGCCGCCTCACGGCCCTGGCGGAACTCTACGTTCACGATAACGAGCTCGCGGGCGCGCTGCCCGACGAGCTTCTCGAGGTCGGCGGGCTCGAGGCTTTCTGGTTCCACTTCAGCGACTTGTGCGCTCCGGCGACGGCCGAGTTCGACGAGTGGCTTGATGGAATCGAAGACTGGCGGGGCGACCGCTGCAACTAGCGCGGCGCCGAATCAACCGGCCGGGTTCTTGACCGGAAACGCGCCCACGCCTGGGTAGACGGCCCGGTCACCCAGTTCTTCCTCGATACGCAGGAGCTGGTTGTACTTCGCCACGCGGTCGCTGCGCGCGGGGGCGCCGGTCTTGATCTGGCCGGTGTTCCAGGCGACGGCGAGGTCGGCGATCGTCGTGTCCTCCGTCTCGCCGGAGCGGTGGCTCATCACGACGCCCCAGCCGGCGGCACGGCTGCGCTCGACGGCGGCCGCGCTCTCGCTGAGCGAGCCGATCTGGTTCACCTTGCACAGCAGGGCGTTGCAGGCGCGTTCTTCGATTGCCCGGTCGATCCGGTCGATGTTCGTCACGAGGAGGTCGTCGCCGACGATCTGGACGGCGCGCCCCAGTCGCTCGGAGAGTTCGCGCCAGCCGGCCCAGTCGTCCTCGGCGAGTCCGTCCTCGATGCTGATGATCGGGTACCTGCGGCACCAGTCGGCCCAGAGGTCGACGAGTTCGCCGCTCTCCACTTCCCGGCCTTCGATCGGCAGGCGGTAGCGGCCGGTGGCTTCGTCGTAGAGCTCGCTGGTCGCCGGATCGAGAGCGATCCGGATGTCCTCGCCGGGTCTCCGCCCGGCGGCTTCGATCGCTTCGAGGATGACTTCGACCGCCCGCTCGTTGCCGCCGAGCGCGGGCGCGAAGCCGCCCTCGTCGCCGACGGCGACGGAGAAGCCGCGATCGTGGAGGATCGCGCGCAGCCGGTGGTAGATCTCGACACCCCAGCGCAAGCCCTCGGCGAAGGAGCCGGCGCCCGTCGGCATGACCATGAACTCCTGGAAGTCGGTCGAACCGGCGGCGTGCTGGCCGCCGTTCAGGATGTTCAGCATCGGCACCGGCAGGGTGCGGGCGTCGTTGCCGCCGATCGCCGCGTAGAGCGGCAGGCCGCGCGCGGAGGCCGTGGCGTGCGCGGCGGCGAGGCTGGCGCCGAGCACAGCGTTCGCGCCGAGGCGGCTCTTGTTCGGCGTACCGTCGAGTTTCAGCAGCAGGCGGTCGAGTTCGGGTTGGTCGGCAGCGTCGAGGCCGCGGACGGCGCCGGCGATCTCACCGTTGACGTGCGCGACCGCGGCCGTCGTTCCCTTGCCGCCGTAGCGTCCGGCGTCGCCGTCGCGCAACTCGACCGCTTCGTGCCGGCCGGTGCTGGCGCCGCTGGGGACGATGGCACGGCCGTGCGCGCCGCCCTCGAGGGTGATCCCGACCTCGACGGTCGGGTTGCCGCGGCTGTCGAGTACTTCGCGGCCGGCGACCGAGGAGATGATGGTGGAGTTCGTCGTCACGGGTGACGGCGGAGCCTACGACACCACGACCTACGGCGTCGACGCCGCAGTAAGATGCGCCGGTCCAACCTGAGGGGATTGCGAATGTCGAGTCTCGGTTCGAGGATCGTCCAAGGTTTCTGCGTCCTTCTGGCCGCTGTTGGGGGCGCGGCGCCGGCCGCGGCGCAGCATGGCACGCAGGGGGGCGAGTGGCGGCACTTCGGTGGCGACAGCGGCTCCACGCGGTACGCGCCCCTGGATCAGATCGACCGGGACAACTTCTCGCAGTTGGAGGTCTCCTGGCGCTGGGAGTCGGCCGATTTCCTGCTGAAGGACGTGACCGACAAGACGCCGGGACCGTACCGGAGCATGCCGCTGATGATCGACGGCGTCGTCTACATCGCGACGAACCTGGGCCAGGTCGCGGCGCTCGACCCGGCGACCGGCGAGGAGCTCTGGCGGCACGATCCGAGGGACTGGGAGATCGAGCAGCGAGGTTCGCTGGTCCAGATCCGCGGCATCGAGTCCTGGACCGACGGCAGTGCGGAGCGCGTCCTGATCGCCACCCGCGGCGGACGCCTGGTGTCGATCGACACGAAGACCGGCAAGCCGGATCCCGTGTTCGGCGAGGAGGGCGTCGTCGACCTGATGCAGGGTCTTCTGCCGGGCCGGGCGAACCGGAACATGAACTGGACGGCGCCCGTGACCGTCGTGGCCGACACGATCGTCATCGGCGGCACGGTCTTCGACTTCCCGCACCGCAACAACAACCCACCCGGGGACGTGCGCGGTTTCGACATCCGCACCGGCAAGCTGAAGTGGACGTTCCACGCCGTTCCCCGGGAGGGCGAGCCCTACATCGAGACCTGGGAGAACGAGTCCTGGCGGAAGATGGGCAATACGAACGTGTGGTCGATGATGAGCGCCGATCAGGAGCTTGGCTACGTCTACCTGCCGTTCGGCACGCCGACCAACGACTACTACGGCGGCGACCGCCACGGCGACAACGTCTACGCCGAGTCGGTCGTCTGCCTCGATGCCCGCAACGGCGAGGTGGTGTGGCATTTCCAGACGATCCACCATGGCGTCTGGGACTACGACCTCGCCTCGGCCCCGAACCTGATCGACATCACGGTCGACGGCAGGGAGATCAAGGCGGTGGCGGTCGTCTCGAAGGTGGCGATGACCTACGTGTTCGACCGGGCCACGGGGGAGCACGTCTGGCCGATCGTGGAGGCGCCGGTCGACTACCACTCGCGGATTCCGGGCGAAGAGCTGTCGCGGACCCAGCCGTTCACGACCCGGCCGCCGCCGTTCGAAACGCTCGGCATCGACTACGACGACCTGATCGACTACACGCCCGAGCTGCGGGCCGAGGCGCTCGAGGTGATCCGGGACTACGTGATCGGCCCGGTGTTCACCCCGCCCATCGTTCACGGCGAGGATGGCAAGCGGGCTTACCTCCAGAACCCGGGCCCCGGCGGCGGCGCGAACTGGACGGGCGCTTCCTTCGATCCTGAGACGAACATCCTCTACGTGCCATCGCTGACGAGGCCGGGCGCGATCTCCCTGTCGGCCCCCGACCCGGCGCGCTCGGACTGGCGGTACTCGATCAACCGCCGGCCGATGCCCAAGGTCCAGGGCCTGCCCCTGCTCAAGCCGCCCTACCGGCGAATCACAGCGTTCGACATGAACCGCGGCGAGATGCTGTGGCAGGTGCCGCTGGGGGAAGGGCCACGCGACCACCCCGCGATCAGGCACCTGAACCTCGGCCGGCTCGGCACGCCGCCCCAGGACGGCGTCGTCACCGAAGGCGGCGTCCTGGTGACGAAGACCCTGGTCATCTCGATCGAACCGATCGTCGACGAACTGGGAGACCGCTCAGCCAACGGCAGCTACCTCGTCGCCTTCGACAAGGCGACCGGCGAACTCCTGGCCCGGCTCGAAGTCGAACGCAGCCTCCACGGCGGCCCGATGACCTACATGCACGAAGGCCGCCAGTACATCCTCATCGCCGGCGGCGGCGAACGCCCCGGCCCCGGTACCCCCGTCGAAGCCGTGGCCGTCGCCGGCGCCACGCGCCCAACACCGCGCCACCCGCCCCGCAAATCCGAACTCCTCGCCTTCGCGCTACCGCCGTAGCGCTTGCGTCGCGCTGCGCTGCGCTGTGGCAGCGGCGGCGCGGCGGCGGCGGTTGTTGCCGCCCGCGGTGTGTGGGCTCAGGGGGGAGGGTCCCAGACGGACGCTTACCCCCGCTTGGTGGATGTTGGGTTGGGGGTTCGCTTCGGTCGACTGCGCTCCGTTACGTCGTCAGTTTCGGTAGCGCCGTTGCCCGTCGCTTGTCTCCAGCCCGCTGGGACCCTCCCCCCTGAGCCCACCGCGGGCTGGACGTCGCCGGGTTTCGCCACGTCGTCGGCGGGCGTCCCGGACAGGCGCTGATCACGGAACGAACGCAGGCAGTACCGCCAACACCGGTGCTCCGTTTCCGACTGGCACCAGGACCCGATCGCTGCACCTCCTTTCGGTTTCAGGTCCAGGAGTGCAACGACAGTGCTCCGGATCTTGAAGAAAACACCGTCGCCCGACGGCTTCAGCCCCGGCAGGCCGTCGCCCCGTCCGGCGCTCCAGCGCAGGCAGCGCCGACCAGCCAGGCGAGGGGCCGGAAGGGGGTCCCAGCGGGCTGGAGCCAAGCGACGGGCAACGACGCCGCCGTAACCAACGCAGATCCGAAGCGCAGGCGACCGAAGCGAACGCTAACTCTCCCTCCACCCGGAAAGCGTGAGCGGCCGCTGGGACCCCCTTCCGGCCCCTCGCCTGGCGGGTACAACCGCCGCCGCGCAGCGCCGCGGCACGGCGTGCCGTCGCTACGCCCGTAGGCCGGGCAGAGGGCCGACGAGGGAGATGTGGTCGCCGCGTTGGCCGTAGGCATGGTGGAGGCCGACGTGGTTGACGTCGAGGCCCATGGCGCGGGCGATGCTGACGAGGAGGTGCTGGTGGGGGACGCCGGCGAACTGCGTGAGGCCGCCGGGGGCCACCTGGTTCGGGACGCGCATCTGGGCTGGCGTCTCGTGAGGCCAGTGCAGGTAGCGGCCGGTGTCGAAAGCCCAGGAGCCGCCGATGAGGACGGGGCAGTAGTTGCGGTAGCCGTGCCAGCCATCGCCGAGTTCCGAGCCCCAGACGATCAGCGTGTTGTCCATCAGGGAACCGCCGCCGGCGTCCGGGATCGACTCCAGCGTGCTGACCAGGCGGGCGACCTGCTGGCCGTGGTAGGCCGCGTAGTTGGTCATCGCGTCGTGCTTGCGGACGTCCTCGTGGATGTAGTGGGCGATGCCCTTGTGCACCTTGTCGCTGATGTGGTCGGCGCCGAATTCCGCGGTCGGCATCTCGCCGAGCGAGAACGAGACGACGCGGGTGATGTCGCAACTGAAGGCGGCGGCGATGATGTCGGCGAAGGCGTCGAACTGCAGGTCGTAGCGGTCGAACGAGACGGCGGGCCGGGGCGGCGCGTCGCAGGAGAGGGTCGCCAGGCCTTCGAGCCGGTGGCCGAGCCGGTCGACGAGGCCGAAGTGGGACTCGAGCCGGGCGCGGTCGTTCGCGTCGAAGCGCGCGGCGACCGCCCGATACTCCTGGTACGCGAAATCCAGCGTGCTGCGCCGGTAGGCGCCGACCGTGTCACCGGAGGACGCCGGTCCGAACACCCGGTTCCAGGCGCGCAGGGGCGTGTTCTCGGCCGGCAGCCGTACGCCGCCGCTGTTGTAGCTGATCGGACGGCCTGCCTCGAGCGCGGCGTCGACCGAGACTTCCAGCGACGGCAACCGGTCCGCCCGGGACACGTGCGCGGCGACAAGCTGGTCGAGGGAGGCCGACGTCGAGCGGGTGTCGCGGGCGCCAAAGTCCGCGTTGTTGCCGGTCCAGGCGTGGACCCAGCCGCGGTCGTGCCGGTTGCCGCCGCCGTCGAGTTCGGCGGTGGCCAGGGACAGGCCGTCCAGGGCGAGGATGCGGCGACGATGCTCGTAGAGCGGAGCCAGGGGCCTGCTGAATGCCGTCTCCGGGAGCTGCTCTAGGTCGACCGACCAGGGCTCGCTCTCGGAGACGCCCTCAGGGCGCATCTTCCAGGTGGCGTAGGGCCAGCCGTGGCAGTGGCTGATCAGAATCATGCGCCGGACCTGAGCGGGGCTCTGGGCGAGCGCGCGCAAGGCGCCGCCCGGCCAGCCGGCACCGAGCGCGGTGAGCCCTCCGAGTTGCAGCAGGTGGCGTCTCGAGATCATCCGTCCACTCCTGAGCCTGGCCCGGGTGCGCCTGTGCGGAACAGTTCGCTGGTCGCGATGCTGACGAGGAGCTCCCTGACCGAGTCGTTGTTGCGGAAGCGCTCCTGGATCGGTTCGAGGCCGGGTGCGTTCCGGTCCAGATGGTTGCCGAGTGCGTAGCGCGTCCAGTGGAGCGCGTAGCAGTCCCGCACCCGTCGGCTGGCAGCCAGCTCGTGCGCGAACTCGACGCCGTCGGTGAATGTGAGCTCTTCGGCGCCCGGCAACCGCAGCGAGCCGCTGGCGTCGACCGGAAGTCCGTTGTCCTCGGCCCGCCAGGCGCCCATCGCGTCGTAGTGCTCGAACGCGAAACCGGCCGGGTTGATCCGGCGGTGGCAGGAGTTGCACTCCCTCGGTTTGGTGGCGGCGGCGGTCCGTTGGCGGTTCGTGCTCTCGACGCCCAGCGCGTCCGGCGGCAGCGCGCTCTCGACGCCTTCGATCGGATCACCCATTTCCATGCAGGCGATGCGTTCCAGGACGCGCACCCCGCGGGGGATCGGGCCGGGTTGCACGGCGTAGGCGCCGATGGCCAGAACGGACGGCAGGGTCAGCACGCCTGCCCGCTGCGTGGGGTCCAGTACGACCGGATCGAGGGTGAGTGGTTTCTTGCGTCCGACCGATACGGAGACGTACTCGATCTGCCGGGTGACCGCCGTGCGTCCTTCGTCCGTGGCCGTGGTGGCGCCGTAGATCGGCGACGTGTTGCGCGACATGTAGCCGTGATTGCCGGTCATCAGCTCGGTGAACGTCCCCGCGCGGTCGAAGATCGCCTCTTCGACGAACAGCTCGGTCTCCAGCCTCATCGAGTGCCGGATCGGCCCCATGATCGCGGGCCACTTCGTGTCGTCGTCGCGCGCGTTCCTGAGTGCTCGGGAAATGCCGAACCTCGGACCGAAGGCGCGGCGGGCGGGGGCGATCAGGAGAACCTGATCCGTGCCGAGCCACTGGTGATGGAAGTGAACGACGGCCGGCCGGGCCTTCGGATCGTCGAGCATGCGCCGTGCCTGCCGTTCGACGCCTTCCAGAGTGCCGAGTTCGCCGGCGCCGGCCGCCCGGAAGAGCTCCTCGTCCGGCATCGAGTCCCAGAGGAAGTAGGACAGCCGCGTGGCGAGCTGCCACGGATCGAGTCTCGTGGCGCCCGTGGCGTCCGGCTTCAGCTTGAAGTGGAAGGCCGGGGCCTGGAGGATGCCGGCGACGGTGAGCGCCACGGCCTCGTCGATCGGCTCGGCGGCCACCTGCGTCTGCCAGAACGCTTCGATCCGATCGCGTTCCCCGTCGCGCAGCGGCCGGCGATACGCCCGTTCGGCGAAGCGGAGGATGCTCGTGGCGGCGCAGGCCTCGCGCTCCGCGGCCGGCAGTTCGGACCACCGCGAGCAGTCGAAGAAGGTCGGCGAGAGGAGGGCGAAGGATCCGAAGTGCATCCCGGCGAGGTGGAGTTCCTCCACCTGGTAGGAAGACGGACTCTGGCCCTGTGCAATGCCCTCGAAGCCGTCGGCGCCGGGCTCATCCGGAAACGGCCACGGCCACGGGTCGGGCGGCGGCGGCGGTGAAAACACGCCCTTGCTGGCGGCGCGCCGGGGGCTGATCCGGTCGGCGACGGGCGGCCGCTTCGGCCACTGCTCCCCGGCCCTGGGGAAGCCGAGCAGGTCGGCGACGGTGTTGTTGTACTCGGTCGGCGTGAGCGCCAGGGGCGCCGTCTGGTCCGTCCCGGCCGGTTCAGGCGAGGCAGCCGCCGCGGACTGCGCGAGGCCGGCGACGCAGAAGAGCAGCAGGATCGTCCTGAGATCGAGCTTCATGGCGGATGGCGTGGGCCGGGGACCCCGGTCCGAGACGAACTTGTAACACTGTATCAGTAGAGCGGAGCACCCAGCTAGTCGGCGTCCCGCCCGGCGCCTGAGGTGCGCAGGATGAAGGCGTCGAGCGTTTCCTTCCACTGCGGCAGCAGGGACTGCTCAACGTACATCATGTGTCCGGCGGCGAAGTCCTCGCGCTGGATGTTGTCTCTGAGTTCCGGCGGCAGACCCATGTGGTCCATCGTCCAGACGGCCGCGAAGTAGGGCGTCGCCAGGTCGTACAGGCCGTTGATCAGGAGCACTTCGAGCGCCGGATTCCGGCGCATGGCGGCGGCCAGGTCGGGGGCGACGTTCGGTGTGCCGTCGCCGCGCGAGAAACGGCCAGCGCTCACCCGCCCCCAGTTCCAGTCGCGGACGGCGCCGCTCGGGACATACTCGCGGTCGCCGTCGTAGCCGAGTTCGCTCCGCAGGTAGCTGTTGAACGCCGACGTGTAGGCCGAGCTGATCGCCGTGGACTGGGGATCGTGGGAAGGCCTCGCTCCCAGCGTGTCCCCGGCCGGGCCGGTGAAGCGCGCGTCCAGCCGGCCGACGACCTTGCCTTCGTCGCGCAGCAGTTCGGCCTCGAAGGCCGGAGCTGTCACCCGCAGGTCCGACTTGTCGATGAAGTCGCGCGAGAGTCCGGTGTAGCGGTGCAGGCGGTCGACCACGCGGGCGCGGGTGTCCGGGTCGAGGGTGCTGCCCCGAAGCAGCGCGGTGGCGTACTCCGTGAGCGCCCATTCCTCGACTTCGGCCATCAGGGTCTCGAGGTCCGCGGGGGTCTTCTCCGGCAGCGCGTCCAGGTAGCGGGCGGCCACGGTGTAGGACGGCAGGTTGACGATGTAGGGGAGGTCGTCGCCGGGCGCGAACTGGATCGTGTTGAACTGCAGGATCGAGGACACGAGTACGATGCCGTTCAGGTCGATGTTCGCCCGCTGCAGGTGGCTGGCGAGCACTGCCGATCGAGTCGTTCCGTAGCTCTCGCCGAGCAGATAGCGGGGCGAGTTCCAGCGGTCGTGCGCGCTGAGGAAGCGCCGGATGAACTGGGCGAGGGACTTCGCGTCCTCGTCGATGCCCCAGTAGTCGGAGCCCGGAGTTTCTCCCAAGGTATGGCTGAAGCCGGTGCCGATCGGATCGACCATCACGATGTCGGCGATGTCGAGGAGGGTCCAGGCGTTGTCCTCGAGAGGGTAGGGCGGCGCTCCCTGCGGGCCCACGTCTGGGGTCACGACGCGCCGCGGCCCCATGATCCCCATGTGCAGCCAGAACGACGCGGAGCCGGGGCCTCCGTTGTATGAGAAGACAAGGGGGCGCTCCTGGGGCGCCGCGCCGTTCGTCCGGAAGTACGCCGTGTACCAGAGCTGCGCGGCCGGGGCGCCGTCGTCGTTGTCGAGCTGGAGACCGGTGACGACGGCGTCGTATTCGACCGTCTCGCCGCCGACTTCGATCGAGTGGCTGGTTTCCCAGCGGCCGGGCGGCGCGGACGGCTCGGCGGCCTGCGACGCGCCCGCGCCTTCCTCCGCACGGGCCGGGGCCGTCGCGGTCAGGGCGGCGAGGCACATGAGGGCGAGGGCCGGTCCGGCCGCGGCGAGCAAGGGACGGAAGGAGAAGTTCATCGCGCTATTGTAGACAGCAAGCTACGGCAGGCGTCGCCGCGACTCGGCGTACCGCGAGAGGGAGGTTCCATGAGACACGCTCTTCGACTGACGATTCGTACGGCAGTTGCCGCGGCCGCGGTGTTTGCGGCGGGTTCGCTGTCGGCCCAGGAGTGGACCACGACGACCGACACTCACCGCTTCATGGAGGTCCGGAACGGCATCTGGCTGACCCAGACCACGGCGCAGGTGTTCAACAGCAACGCCCTCGTGATCGTCAATGACGAGGACGTGATTCTCGTGGACTCCCACGTGACGCCGGCCAAGGCCCGCGACCTGATCGCCTCGATCCCGGCCATCACCGACAAGCCGGTGACGACGCTGATCAACTCCCACTTCCACTGGGACCACGCCCACGGCAACCAGGAGTTCGCGGACATCCCGATCATCGGCCACGAGTACACGCGGATGAAGATGGCGACGGCGCCGCTGGAGGAGCCGACGTACGTCACCGGCATCAACGGCAACGCGGCGACCCTCGAGCGGCTCGCCGAGCAGATCGAGGCGGCCGAGGACGAGGAGGAGCGCGCGGGGCTCGAGGCCTACCGGTCGATGTTCGCCGCTCACGCCGCCGACTTTGACGAGATCGACCCGCTGCCGCCCGACGTGACGATGAACGAGAAGATGACCCTGTTTCGCGGCGGCCGGGAGATCCAGATCATGTTCGTGGGCCGCGCCCACACCGGCGGAGACACCGTCATCTATTTCCCGCAGGACAAGCTGGTCTTCACCGGCGACATGCTGTTCGGTGGACCGTCCTTCATGGGCGACGGCTACGTCGACGAGTGGGCCGAGACGCTGGAGAACCTGAAGGCCCTGGACTTCGACATCGTGGTTCCCGGGCACGGCCCGCCGCTCAACGACCTGAGTGCGATCGAGAAGTCGCAGGAGTACTACCGCGTCCTCTGGGAACGGACAGCGGAGAAGCATGCGGCGGGAGTGCCAGCCGAAGAGGTCTCCGGCGCGCTCGACCTGTCCGCCACGGCGTTTCCGCAGCGGCAGCCCTCCGACGTGGAGGTGCGCCGGATGTATCACCGCATGGAGAACCCGGACTGACTCGCCGCTCCTCCCGCTTCCTGCCGCGCACCCGCGACGGCTGGATCGCCACGGTCGCCTTCGGGGCGGTCTTCCTGCTGGCGATGCCGCCGGTCACCCACACGCTGCTGAACCGGATCGAGCCGAGCGTCCTCGGCGTTCCGTTTCTCTACGTTGGCCTGTTCGCCGTCTACGTCGCCCTCATCGCGGTCCTGATCTGGGCCTACCGCCGCGGCGTGTGACGCGGCTCCTCTATTCAGCTTCGCCGTCTGAGGACCGGTAGTGGAGACCTGGGTCGTCGCGACGAGTCTGATCAGCGTCTACCTGCTGATCACCCTGGGCGTCGCCGTCGTCGCCAACCGTCACATGACGGTCGACATGGAGGACTTCCTCCTGTGCGGGCGGCGCACCGGCTTCATCGTCCTCTACCTGACCGTGGTCGCCACCTACCACTCGGCGTTTGCCTTCCTCGGCTCCGGGGGCTTCTTCTTCACCCACGGCATCGGCTTCTGGTCGGCCGGCGCCTGGACCCTCCTGGTTGGGGCCGCCACCTACGTCATCGGTACCCGCATCTGGGCGCTCGGCAAGGCCTTCGGCTACATCACACCGGCCGATCTGCTGGCCGACTTCTACGAGTCGGAGGCGGTGCGCATCGCGGTCGCGGTCGTTTCCGTCGTCTTCACGATCCTCTACATCCAGGTCCAGGCGCTCGCCCTCGGCTACATCATGGACGTGGCGACGGACGGCCGCGTGCCGTTCGAGATCGGCGTGCTGATCATGCTGACGGTCGCCGTCGTCCATCTGATGGTCGGCGGCCTGCGCGCGGTCTACTGGACCGACGTGTTCCAGGGCGCCTGGATGTACGTCGCCATCTGGGCCGGCGCGCTCGTCCTTTCCTTCGAGCTCTTCGGCGGCCCGGTCGAGCTCTGGCAGCGGGTGACGAGCGAGCGGCCGGACATGCTGACCCTGCCCGGTCCCGAGGGGTTCTTCACGCCCGGCATGTGGGTCGGCATGGTGCTCACCCTGTCGTTCGGGATCATCTTCCAGCCCCACATGATGATCCGCTACTACACGGCGGTGGACGGCAAGACCCTCAAGCTGCTCGGCGCCACGACGCCGATCTACCTGATGACGCTGTACATCCCGGCCGCGCTGGTGGGCCTGGGCGGGGCGCTCGTCATGCCGGAGCTCGAGCAGGCGGACCGGGTCTTCCCGGAGCTGTTGTTCCAGCACGCTCCGGCGTGGCTCACCGGCATCATCCTGGCCGGCGCGGCGGCCGCCGCCATGTCCACCCTGGACTCCATCCTGCACGCGAACATGACCGTCCTCACCCGCGACGTCTACCAGCGCTACATCGCCCGCGGGCGGAGCCAGGCCCACTACGTCTTCGTCGGCCGCGCGATCGTCTTCGTGCTCCTGGGGGTCGCCTTCGCGCTCTCGATCACAGAGAGCGACCTGCTGGTGGCGATCGTCACGTTGTCCGGGGCCGGCGCGCTGCAACTCATGCCGGCGATCGTCGGGGTCTGCTTTCCCGGCCGTCGCTCGCTGAGCCGTGCCGGGGTCCTCGCCGGCCTGGGCGCCGGGCTGCTGACCCTGGCCCTGACGCTCCCGCTGAATCTGGGGTTCGCGCTGCCCTGGGGCGCGCATCCCCTGGACATGCACGGCGGGCTCTGGGGTCTGTTCGCGAACACCCTGCTGGCGGTGGCCGTTTCCGCCTTCACCCCCGGCCCGTCTCGCGAGACCGTCGCCCGGGTCCACGGTGAGGTCGAGCGCTTCGTCTACGGCGGGGAGCAGCTCGGCCGGTAGACGATAGCCGCGCGACTGTGCGATTCTCCGCAGTCCGATGAAGCGGATCGGCATCAGCACCGGCGGCGGCGACGCGCCCGGCCTCAACGCGGTGATCCGGGCGGTGACCCTGGCCTCGATCCGCCGCGGCTGGGAGGTCGTCGGCCTCCTGCGCGGCTACGGCGCCTTCTTCGACCCCAGCCAGATCCGGATTCTCGATCGGCCCGCCGTCCGCGGCACGACCCACCTCGGCGGCACGATTCTCGGCACCCGCAGCGGGGCGAATCCGTTCGAGCGCCGGGTCGAGCAGGACGACGGCTCGGTCGTCGTGGAAGACCTCACGGAGGAAGCGATCGCCGGTTTCCATCGCCTGGGTCTGGACGCGCTCGTGGCGGTCGGCGGCGACGGTTCCATGCGGCTTGCGCTCAAACTGCACCAGCACGGCATCCCGGTCGTCGGCGTTCCGAAGACGATCGACAACGACCTCGCCGGCACCAACGTCACGTTCGGCTTCCACACCGCGGTCGACGTCGCGACCGCGGCGATCGAGCGGCTCCACTCGACGGCCGACGCGCACGACCGCATCTTTGTCGTCGAGCTGATGGGCCGTTACGCCGGCTGGATCGCCCTCTTCGCGGGCGTCGCGGCCACGGCCCAGGTCATTCTGATTCCCGAGATTCCCTACGACATGGACGAGGTGTGCGACCACCTGATGGCTCGCGAGCGGCGGGGCCGGCGTTGGGCCGTTGTCGTGGCGGCCGAAGGTGCCCGTCCCGTCGGCGGGGACTTCACCTGGTCGAAGGGCGTCGGAGGCGGTCCGGTCGAACGCCTCGGCGGCGTCGCCGAACGGGTCGCGGCCGAGATTCACGAACGCACCGGCAAGGAGACGCGAACCGTCACCCTCGGCCACCTCCAGCGCGGCGGCCAGCCGATTCCCTACGACCGCCTGATCGCCCTCCGCTTCGGCGCCGCGGCCGTCCGCCAGATCGAGGAGGGGGAGTTCGGCGTTATGGTCTCGCTCGATCCGCCGACCGTGCGTGCCGTGCCGCTGGAACTCGCCGTGAGCCGCATGAAGAGCGTCCCGCTCGAAGCCGACGTCGTCGCCACCGCCCGCGACCTCGGCATCTGCCTCGGCGAGTAGCTACGACAACGCCTCAACCACCTTCGTCAGCGTGTCCTTCGCATCGCCGAACGTCAGCACCGTGTTCGGTGCGAAGAACAGCTCGTTCTCGATGCCGGCGAAGCCCGGCCGCATGGACCGTTTGAGGACGATGCAGGATCTCGCCAGGTCGGCGTTCAGCACCGGCATGCCGTAGATCGAACTCGCCGGGTTGTGCTTGGCGGCCGGGTTGACGACGTCGTTGGCGCCGACGACGAGGGCGACGTCGGTGTTCTTGAAGTCCTCGTTGATCTCCTCGAGTTCCATCAGCGACGTGTAGGGAATCTTCGCCTCGGCGAGCAGGACGTTCATGTGGCCGGGCATGCGGCCGGCGACGGGGTGAATCGCGTAGCGCACCTGCGTGCCGTTCGCCTCGAGGATCTCGGCGAGCTCGCCGACGACGTGCTGGGCCTGGGCCACCGCCATGCCGTAGCCGGGGCAGACGATGACGGAACCGGCGCCGGACAGCAGCATCGCGGCATCCCCGACCGAAGCCTCCTGGACCCGTTCGCCTCCTGAGGCGGCCATGGCGGCGTCCTCCTCGTCGACCTTGCCGAAGGCGCCGAACAGGACGTTTCGGAACGAGCGGTTCATCGCCTTGCTCATGACGACGGAGAGGATGAAGCCCGAGGCGCCGTCGATGGCGCCGGCGATGATCAGGACGTTGTTGTCCAGCGCGAATCCGGTCGCCGAGGCGGCGAGGCCGGCGTAGGAGTTGAGCAGCGTGATGACGACCGGCATGTCGGCGCCGCCGATGGGCGCGACGAACAGGATGCCGAGCAGCAGCGGCATCGCGGCCATGGCGTAGAAGAGGATCTGGTTCGACGGATCGATGGTCACCGCGACGAGCAGCACGAAGGTGCCGCCGAACATCAGGATGTTGCTCTGATTCTGGAGCGGCCAGGTGATGTTGCGACCCGGGATGAGGCCCGACAGCTTGCCGAAGGCCATCAGCGAGCCGGTGAAGGTCAAACCCCCGAAGAGCACTTCGAAGCCGATCGCGCCCATCGTCGTGTGGTCCATGTGTCCGGCGACGACCTGCTCGCGGTAGTACTCCGAGACGCCGACCAGCGCCGCGGCGAGTCCGCCGAAGGCGTGGGAGAGCGCGATCCGCTCGGGCATCCGGGTCATCGGGATGAGCGCCGAGATCGCGATGCCGATGGCGCTGCCGATGAAGAAGGTCAGCAGGATCCACTTGTACGTCTCGAAGAAGCCCGCGATCTCGAAGCGCGCCATGATGTCCGGGTGGATCAGGGTGCCCCAGATGGCGAAACCCATGCCCAGCTCGGCGAAGATCAACCCGCGCCGGGCCGTATGGGCCGCGGTCAGGCCGCGCAGCCCGAGGATGAACAGGAACGACGCGATCAGGTAGAGCGTCTCGACCTGGCTGATCACGATGCGGCGTCTCCGGCCGCGTCAGCCTTCGGGTCCTGCTTCTTGAACATCCGCAGCATGCGATCCGTGATCCAGAAGCCGCCGACGACGTTGATCGTCGCGCAGAGCACGGCGATCGCGCCGAGGACGGTGCTCACGTTGTTGTAGTGAGCGCCGGCGGCGACGAGGGAGCCGACCAGGGAGATGCCGGAGATCGCGTTCGTGAACGCCATCAGCGGAGTGTGGAGCAGGGCAGGTACACCCTTGATCACGCCGTAGCCGACGAAGGCCGCGAGCATGAAGATGTACAGCCCAAGGAAGATCTCGAGCATTTCGGTTGCTCCTCCTTGCGCGGGGTTCTAGGCCAGGGCTTCGGCGACCTGTTTGTCGACGATCTCGCCGTCGTGGGTGACGACGCAGCCCTTGACGATCTCGTTGTCGAAGTCGAAGCTCAGCTCGCCGTCGGCGAGCAGGTAGAGCACGAGCTTCTCGGCGTTGCGCGAGAACATGCGGCTGGCGTCCGCGGCCAGGTCGCTGGCCAGGTTCAGTGGCCCCAGCACGGTGACGCCGTTCACGTTGATCTCTTGGCCCGGCTTCGTCAGCTCGCAGTTGCCGCCCTGTTCGGCGGCCAGGTCGACGATCAGCGAACCGTGCGGCATGCCCTCGACCATCTCGGCCGTGATCAACCTGGGCGCCGGGCGCCCCGGGATCAACGCCGTCGTGATGCAGGCGTCGGTCGAGCGTAGCCGCTCGGCGATCACCTCGTTCGCCCGCCGCTGGCTCTCCTCCGAGACCTCCCGGGCGTAGCCGCCCTCCGTCTCGGCGTCCTCGATCGCGGGGACCTCGACGAAGCTGGCGCCCAGACTCTCGACCTGCTCCTTGACGACGGCCCGGACGTCGTAGGCCTCGACGACTGCGCCCAGCCGGTGCGCGGTGGCGATCGCCTGCAGTCCGGCGACGCCCGCGCCGAGGACCAGGACGCGGGCCGGGTCGATTCGCCCGGCGGCCGTCATCAGCAGCGGGAAGAACTGGGGCAGCCGGTAGGCCGCGAGCACCGCGGCGCGGTAGCCGGCGACCGTGCTCTGGGAACTCAGGACGTCCATCGACTGGGCGAGCGTGACGCGGGGAATCCGGTCGAGGGCGATCGCGGTGAGCCGGGCTTCACGTAGCTGTTGCACCATCGCGGCGGCGGTCAGCGGGAAGAGCAGGCCGACGACCGCCGCACCTGCCTTCGACGCCTCGATCTCGCTGGAGTCGGGCGCCTGGACGCGGACCACGAGGTCGGCTGACGCGAGCACGTCGCCGGCCGTCGCGGCGATTTCGGCGCCGGCCTCGCGGTACGCGTCGTCGTCGAATCCTGCGTCGGTGCCGGCACCCGCTTCGACCAGGAAGTCGACACCCTTGGCGTGAATTCGGGCGACGCTCTCGGGAACCAGGGCGACCCTGCGCTCTCCCGGATGCGTCTCACGTACGACTCCGGCTTTCATGTCCGCGCGCGAAGGTTATGTCCGCGAGGCGTCGCGTGCAAACGGGAGAACGACTGGGGCGCTGCAGACGGTTCAGGGGGTTCCGAAGCCCGCGTCCTGGACGGCCGCCTTGAGGGAGGAAGCGGAAGCCGCTCCCCAGATCGTCGCGGTGCCGCCTGAGAGATCGACGCGGGCAGCCCGTACCCCGGGCGAGGCGAGCAGGGCGGACTCGACCGTTTCCACACAGTGGCCGCAGGTCATTCCGGTCACGGCGATCTCCACGGCCCTGCCGCCCGGCTCGCCGGCCGCCACCTGTTCGGCGGCCCACCGGTCCGCTCTCGCGTTCCGCCGCCAGCGACGGAACTCCTGGGCGGCGAACCAGCCGAACAGCGCGACGAGCAGGACGGCGGAGGCGACGGCCCACCAGCCGTCCCCGTGCTCGTGCGTGCCGAGTCCTCCGAGCGTCGTGCCGCCGATCAGCCATTCGAAGAGCAGAGCGAAGGCGATGCTCCCGAAGATCACCGTCGCGAGGTACGCCGCCGTCGCCTTGCGGCCGAACGCCCGGTAGACGGCGCCGACGGTCGCGACGTTCGTCGCCGGGCCGGCCATGAGGAAGACGAGGGCCGCTCCCAGGGGCAATCCGTTCCCGACCAGTGCGGCGGCGATCGGGACGGAGGCGGTCGCGCAAACGTAGAGGGGCAGGGAGACGACGAGCGCGGCCGTCGCGGCGCCGAGCGTTCCCAGGGCGGCGAGATCGAGCCAGGCCTGCTGCGGCAGGAGCACCTCGATGGCGGCGGAGATCAGCACGCCGATCGCCAGCCACCGCCAGATGCTCTGCAGCAGTTCGTTGCCGTGGGCAACCATCTCGGAGATCGTGCGGAGGACCCGGTCGCCGGTCCCTGCGTGGTCCTCGCCGCTGTCGTCGTCGGCGTCCGCTTCGACAGCGGGGACTTCGTCCTTCATCGCCTCGACCCACCAGCCGCCGGCCACGCCGGTGACCGCCGCCGCCGCGACCTTGAACAGGGCGAACGGCCAGCCGAGGAAGCTGGCGCTGACGAGGATCGAGTCGACTCCCGTCTGCGGCGTGCTGATGAGGAAGCCCATCGCGGAACCGCTGCTCGCGCCGGTGCGGCGGAGGCCGATGCCGGCCGGAATCACGCCGCACGAGCAGAGGGGCAGCGGCACGCCGAGAACCACCGCCTTCAGCGTCCCGCCGTAGCCGCTGAGCTGTCGCCGGACCAGGTTCTTCGGCAGGAGGACGTGGAGCAGGGCGGCGAGCAGCGTTCCGAACAGAAGGAAGGGCGCGAGCTCGATGAGCACCTCCCACGTCGCCTGTGCGTAGCTGATCATCGCGTTTACCCTATCGCTAGCGGCGATTCGACTGGGCGATTGTTAGTGTAGACTAAAAATCCGATTCGCAGAAGTGAACGCCGATCTGGCGGCTGCGCGCATCTGACCGACATGAACCCTCTCCTCGCCCTCGTCGTCCTCGCCGCGGTCATCGCGCTGGCCGTCATGGTGGCCCGTCCCGACCACGGCTGGCTCTGGCGCTGGCGCTTCGGTTGGCGGACGCTGCTGCGGGCCCGAACCGAGGACGCGCTGAAGCACCTCTTCGACTGCGAGTACGAGGGCCGCCAGGCGACCCACCAAAGCCTGGTCGGCGTGTTGCGGCTCGGCGGCCGGCGCAGCACCGAACTCCTCGCCCGCATGGAGAGGCTGGGGCTCATCGTGTCGGCGGAAGGGGGTTTCCGGTTGACCGCCGAGGGACGCAGCGAGGCGTTGCGCGTCATCCGCATTCACCGGTTGTGGGAGCGCTACCTCGCGGACGAGACTGGGTTGGAGCCGGAACGCTGGCACCCGGAGGCGGAGCGCCGGGAGCACCAGACGTCCGCCGAGCAGGCCGAGGAACTGTCGGTGCGGCTCGGCCATCCGCCGTTCGACCCCCACGGCGACCCGATCCCGACCGAGGAAGGCGACCTGCCGCCGCGAGCCGGTCGCGCGCTGACGGACTTCGAGGCCGGCGACGAGGTCGAGGTGGTCCACGTCGAGGACGAGCCCGCTGCGGTCTACGCGCAGTTGGTCGCCGAGGGCGTGCATCCCGGCATGAGGCTGCGCATCGCGTCCGTGGCGGCCGAGCGCATCCGCTTCGAAGCCGACCTGGACGAGGTGGTACTGGCGCCGGTCATTGCCGCGAACATCTTCGCCATTCGGGCCGAGGAGGACGCCGCCGACGGAACTTCGGCAGCGGCTGACGCCACTGGATCGCTGTCGGACGTGGCCGTCGGCGAGCAGGCGCTGGTGGTCGGCTTCTCCCGCTTCTGCCGCGGCATGGAGCGTCGCCGGCTGCTCGACCTGGGGCTGCTTCCGGGCACTCTGGTGGAGGCGACGATGGCCAGCCCCTCGGGTGATCCCATCGCCTACCGGGTGCGTGGCGCGGTGATCGCGCTGCGCCGGTCGCAGGCCAATCAGATCCAGGTGCAGCAGCTCGCGCAGGAGGCGTCGGCATGACCCAACCCGCGCTCGCGCACGACTGCGCCAACTGCCCGGCGCATCACCTGGGCAACCTCGTCCGGCTCGGCGTCGACATGAGCGACTGGGACTACGTCGTCGCCCTGGCCGGCAACCCGAACACCGGCAAGAGCACGGTCTTCAACGCTCTGACCGGCCTGCGCCAGCACACCGGCAACTGGCCCGGCAAGACGGTGACCCGCGCCGAGGGCGGTTTCGAGTACGGCGGCGACCGGTACAAGCTGGTCGATCTGCCGGGGACCTACTCGCTGCTCTCGTCCAGTCTCGACGAGGAAACCGCCCGCGACTTCATTCTCTTCGGCCGACCGGACGTGACCGTGATCGTGGTCGATGCGACGCGCCTGGAGCGAAACCTGAATCTGGCGCTGCAGGTGCTGGAGATCACGGACCGTGCGGTCGTCTGCCTCAACCTGATGGACGAGGCGCGGCGCAAGGGGCTGACGGTCGACGCGCGGCGCCTGGCGCGGGATCTCGGCGTGCCGGTCGTGGCGACGGCGGCGCGCTCCGGCGAGGGGCTGGAGGAACTGAACCGGGTCGTCGCGGAGGTGGCGACGGGTTCCTACCGTTGCCGGCCGCGGCGGGTCGGCGGCCGATCCCCGGTGCTGAGCGAGGCGACCCGCCGGTTGTCCGGAGCGATCCAGGATGCGTTTCCCACGCTGCCGAATCCGCAGTGGGTCGCTCTCCGGCTGCTCGATGGCGACCGCACCCTGGCTGCCGCGGTGGAGAGCGGTTCGCTGGCGGAACTCGTCGATCCGGGCGTGCGGGAGGATGGCGACGAGGCCGTCCCGCCGGCGGTCGCCGAACCGGAGGCGACCCGGGCGGCCGCCGCCGAGTTGGCGGAGCCCTCCATTGCCGCCAAGCCCGCCGCCCGCAAAGCGGTGCTCGAACTCGCCGGCCAACTGCGATGGGGAGTGGGCCGGAACTTCCACCAGGCGTTGACCGAGGCGGTCTACGCCGAGGCCGCCCGTATCGCGGACCGCGCCGTCTCCCGCGACGGCGAGCGACGCCGCTTCGATTTCGACGCCCGTCTCGACCGCTTGGTCACCAGCCGCGTGTTCGGTTTCCCGCTGATGCTGCTCATGCTGACGGTCGTTTTCTGGTTGACGATCGCCGGCGCCAACGTGCCGTCGTCCATGCTGGCGTCGCTCCTGATCGACACCGTGCATCCGCTGCTGAAGGACGTGGCTTCCGCCTTCGGCCTGGTCTGGTGGCTCGACGGGCTCCTGATCGACGGCGTGTACCTGGCCACCGCCTGGGTCGTCGCGGTGATGCTGCCGCCGATGGCGATCTTCTTTCCGCTGTTCACCCTGCTCGAGGACTTCGGCTACCTGCCACGGGTGGCGTTCAACCTCGACCGGATGTTCCATCGCGTCGGCGCCCACGGCAAGCAGGCGCTGACGATGGCGATGGGCTGGGGCTGCAACGCGGCGGCGATCGTCTCCACCCGGATCATCGACAGCCCGCGCGAGCGCCTGATCGCGATCATCACGAACAACTTCTCGCTCTGCAACGGCCGCTGGCCGACCCAGATTCTCGTTGCGTCGATCTTCATCGGGGGCCTCGTACCGGCGCACGTCGCGGGCGCGGTCTCGGCGCTCTCCGTCGTCGCGGTCGCCGTGCTGGGCGTCGTGCTGACCTTCGCCGTCTCCTGGTTCCTGTCGCGCACCGTGCTGCGCGGCGAGGCGTCCGCCTTCTCGCTCGAACTGCCGCCCTACCGGCCGCCACGGGTGCTGCAGACGATCTACACCTCGATCATCGACCGGACGCTCATCGTGCTCTGGCGCGCGGTGATCTTCGCCGCGCCCGCCGGGGCGGTCATCTGGCTGCTCAGCAACATCCGCGCCGGCGAGGCATCGCTGGCCGAGGGCCTGATCGGCGTCCTCGACCCGTTCGGCTTCGCCCTTGGCCTGACCGGGATCATCCTCGTCGCCTACATCATCGCGATCCCGGCCAACGAGATCGTGATCCCGACGATTCTCATGCTGACCGTGCTCGTGGCCGGCGTGCCGGGTGCCGGCGCCGGCGCCGGCGTCATGTTCGAGCTCGACTCACAGACCGCGACCGCCGGCGTTCTCGAGGCCGGTGGCTTCACGCTGCTGACCGCCGTCTGCCTGATGCTCTTCTCCCTCGTCCACAACCCGTGTTCGACGACGCTTTACACGATCTGGAAGGAAACCCGTAGCGTCCGCTGGACGGCGGTCTCAGCCCTGCTGCCCGTTGCCCTCGGCTTCGTGCTCTGCTTCGCCGTCGCCCAGATTTGGCGGGCCTTGAGCTAGGCCGGCCTGGCTGACGGCTGCCCGCGACTCGACTGTCGGTGCGCCGGCCTTCTGGCCGGCATCAGCCGGGGCGGCCTCCGCAGTCCCTGGCGGGTGCTACTTCCGCCCGTACCGGCGCTGGAACTTCTCGATCTGGCCGGCGCTGTCGACGAAGTGCTGGCGTCCCGTGTAGAAGGGGTGGGACGCGGATGAGATCTCGAGCCGGATCTCGTAGTGCTCGACGCCGTCGACGTCCCGGGTCTTGTCGCTGGTCATCGTCGACTGGGAGATGAACTCGGCGTTCGCCGACGGATCGATGAACACGACCGGGTGGAGTTCGGGGTGCATATCGCTTTTCATGATCGTCTCGCTGGGTTGGGGCTCAGGAGGATGGATGTGCGCGGTGTCCCTCCGAGGGCGGGAGATGATAACCGATCCCGGCTCTCTACACGACGATGTTGACGAGCCGCCCCGGCACCACGATCACCTTGCGGGGTTCCTTGCCGTCCATGAAGCGGCGGGCGTTGTCCGAGGCGAGCGCGAGTTGCTCCAGGGTCGCACGATCGGCTTCGGCGGGCACCTGGAGGACGTCACGCTTCTTGCCCATGACCTGGACGACGACGTTGATCGTCTCGTCGACGACCAGGGCTTCGTCGTAGACCGGCCATTCCTGGTGGCAGATCAGGCGCTCGCAGCCGAGCCGTGACCACAGCTCCTCGGCGAGGTGGGGTGCGAAGGGGGAGAGGATGCGGAGGAAGGCCTCGAGCGACCGGCGCGGCACCTGCTCCGCGGCGGTCGCCGCGTTGACCCAGATCATCATCTGGGAGATCGCGGTGTTCATGTCTAGCGAGTCGATGTCCTCGCCGACCTTGCGGACCGTCTTGTGGAGCAGGCGGTTCAGGTCGTCGCCAGGCTCGGTTCCGTCGCCGCCGACCTTCTCGGCGAGTTCGCCGGTCCGCTCGTCGACGACCAGGCGCCAGGTCCGCTGCAGGAAGCGGTGAACGCCGTCCACGTCCTTCGTCTGCCAGGGTTTCTGCTGGTGGAGCGGCCCCATGAACAGTTCGTGGAGCCGGAGCGAGTCCGCGCCCCAGCGCTCGATCACGTCGTCGGGGTTGGCGACGTTCAGCTTCGACTTCGACATCTTCTCGACCCGGGCTTCGAGCGGCTCGTCCGTGCCGGCGAGGAACACCCGGTCGTCCCGCCAGTCGACGGTGTCGGGGTGGTGGTACTTGCCGCCCTCGTCGCGGTAGCTGTAGGCCAGGATCATCCCCTGGTTGAAGAGCCGGGCGAACGGCTCGGAGGTCGAAACCAGGCCGGCGTCGTAGAGCACCTTCTGCCAGAAGCGCGCGTAGAGCAGATGCAGCACCGCGTGCTCGACGCCGCCGATGTACAGGTCGACCGGCATCCAGTAGCGCTCCAGCTCGCGTGACCAGGGCGCCTCCGTGTTCTTCGGGTCGATGTAGCGCAGGAAGTACCAGCAGGAGCCCGCCCATTGCGGCATCGTGTTCGTCTCGCGCCGCGCCTTGCGACCGTCCGGCAGGGTGACGATGAGCCAGTCGTCGCCGGCGCGGGCGAGCGGTGGCCGGCCGTCGGCTGTCGGCTTGAACTCGTCGACCTCGGGGAGCGCGACGGGCAGATCCTCGCGCGGCACGGGCAGGATCTCGCCGGTGGGCTTGCCGTCGTCGTCCAGGACGTGGAGAACGGGGAACGGCTCGCCCCAGTAGCGCTGGCGCGAGAACAGCCAGTCCCGCAGGCGGTACTCGACCCGCCTCGCGCCGTGGCCTTCCTCGACCAGCCACTCGATCATCCGCTCCTTCGCGTCGTCGACCTGGAGGCCGTCCAGGAAGCCGCTGTTGATCGCGGGGCCGTCCTCCATGTATGCCTCGCCGTCCCAGCCGTCCGGCGGCGCCACGGTGCGTACGATCGGCAGGTCGTACTCCACAGCGAAGTCCCAGTCCCGCTGGTCCTGGCCGGGAACGCCCATGATCGCGCCCGAGCCGTAGCTCATCAGGACATAGTCGGCGACCCAGATGGGGATCGGTTCGCCGGTGGCCGGGTTCGTTGCGCAGGCGCCGGTGAACACGCCGGACTTGTCCTTCGCCAGGTCCGTGCGCTGGAGTTCGGTCTTGTTCGTCGCCTCGTCCACATAGGCGTCGACGGCGGCGCGCTGTTCGCCGCTCGTGATCTCGGCGACGAGCGGGTGCTCCGGCGCCAGCACGCAGTAGGTGGCGCCGAACAGAGTGTCCGGCCGGGTGGTGAACACGGGGAAGCTGTCGTCGGCGCCCTCGATCGGCATCCGGATCTCGGCGCCGTTGGATTTGCCGATCCAGTTGCGCTGCATCTCCTTGACGTACTCGGGCCAGTCGACGTCGTCGAGGTCCTCGAGCAGCCGCTCGGCGTAGGCGGTGATGCGGAGCATCCACTGCCGCATCGTGCGCCGTTCGACCGGGTCGCCGGTGTCGACGTAGGCGCCGTCCTTGACCTCCTCGTTGGCCAGCACCGTGCCCAGCGCCGGGCACCACCAGACCGGCACGTCCTCCAGGTAGGCGAGGCCGCGCTTGTGCAGCTCCAGGAAGATCCACTGCGTCCAGCGGTAGTAGTCCGCGGAGGACGTGTTGACCTCCCGCTCCCAGTCGTACGAGAAGCCGAGGCGCTCGATCTGACGGCGGAAGTTGGCCACGTTCCGCTGCGTGATGAGCCGCGGGTGCTGGTTCTCGCGCACCGCCGCGCGCTCCGCCGGCAGCCCGAAGGCGTCCCAGCCCATCGGGTGGAGGACGTTGTACCCCTCCATGCGCCGCTTGCGCGCGACCACGTCGGTCGCCGTGTAGCCCTCCGGGTGGCCGATGTGCAGGCCCGCGCCGGAGGGGTAGGGGAACATGTCCAGGACGTAGTACTTCGGCCGGCTCTCCAGGATCTCGGGGTCGTCCGGGGTGCGGAAGGCGTCGTGTTCGCGCCAGATCCGCTGCCATTTCGGCTCGACTTCGGCGGCGTCGTAGATATGCCGGCGGGGCCGGGCTGGTTGGTCCCTGGTCGTCATCTGCGTCATGGGGTGCACTGCGTCGAGGCGCTCAGCCGGCAAGCTCCGGCACGGCAGCGGAGTGTACCGTCCGCTACCATCGAAGCTCATGGATCCGCTGCACGAACAGATGAGGTCCTGGCGCCGGGACTTCCACCGGCATCCTGAGCTCGCGTTCGAGGAGAAGGTGACGAGCGGCAAGGTGGCCGAACTGCTCGAATCCTTCGGCGGCCTCGAGGTCCATCGCGGCCTCGCCGGCACCGGGGTGGTCGGCGTGCTCAGGTCCGGTTCGTCGGATCGCAGCATCGCGCTGCGGGCGGACATGGACGCGCTGCCGATCCACGAGGAGAACGACTTTGAGCACCGTTCCCGGAACCCCGGCAAGATGCACGCCTGCGGCCACGACGGCCACACCGCGATGCTGCTCGGCGCCGCGAAGCACCTGAGCGAGAACCGGTCCTTCGACGGCACTGTCTACTTCTTCTTCCAGCCCGCGGAGGAGAAGGACGGCGGCGCCCGGGTGATGATCGAGGAGGGCCTGTTCGAGCAGTTCCCGGCCCAGGAGGTTTACGGCGTCCACAACTACCCGGGAATGGAGGTCGGCAAGTTCGGCCTCTGCGCCGGGCCGCTGATGGCCGCAATCGACGTGTTCGAGTTCGCGGTGACCAGCGCTGGCGGCCACGCCGCGTTCCCTCACGGCACGGTGGACCCGATCCCGATCGGGGCCGAGATCGTCCTCGCCCTGCAGACGATCGTGGCCCGCAACGTGGACCCGCTCCACAGCGCGGTGATCACGGTGGCCCGTGTCCATGGCGGTCACGCGGACAACGTGATTCCGAGCCGGGTCGTTCACGGCGGCTGCGTCCGGGCATTCCTGCCCGAGGTACAGAAGCTCGTCGAACGACGGATGCGCCAGATCGGCCGCGGCATCTGCACCGCCCACGGCGCCGGCTTCGAGTTCCAGTACCGCCACTACTACCCGGCCACGGTGAACCACGCGGACCAGACCGAGAAGGCCGCCAACGCCGCCCGCGAAGTCGGCAGCGAGGTCAACACCAGCCTCGCCCCCGTGATGGGCTCCGAAGACTTCGCCTACATGCTCCAGGAACGCCCCGGCGCCTTCATGTTCCTCGGCAACGGCAACAGCGCCGGCCTCCACACCCCCCGCTACGACTTCAACGACGACGTCCTCCCCATCGGCATGCGCTACTGGACCACCCTCGTCGAGACGCAACTCTCGGCGTAGCGCCACGGGCGGCTGTAGCCGCCGTCGCCGCTACGCGCAGTTGCAGAGTTCGATGAAGAAGGCGCGGACGGTGTCGAGGAACTCGGGGGAGCTCAGGGTGTTCATGTGGTTGGCGCCTTCGATGATGTGGAGGCGGTGCTCCTTCATGACAGATACGAGGGCGTCGGCGTTGGGCTTCAGGGGATCGTCGCTGCCGATGATGTTGAGGGTCGGCACCTTGTTGATGCGGAGGAGTTCGGCGCTTACGTCGAGGCCGGGCATGCCGCGGACGACGGCCGCCAGGGCCATCTGGTCGTTCGAGGCGACCATCGCCTGGCCGATCGCCTGAACCTGTTCGGGGGTCGGTGGTTCCTCGCCGGGCCACAGGAACTCGACCAGGGGACCGCCGCCCTTACCCGCCTCGAGGGAGGCGGCCAGCGCGTCGAACATCGCGTCGTCGCGCAGTTCGGGGCTCGACCAGCCGGCGCCGCCGACAACCGCCGACATCAGCCGGTCAGGGGCCAGGGCGACGAGTTTCATCGTGATGAAGCCGCCCATCGAGTAGCCGACGACGTGCGCCTGCTGCAGCCGCAAATGGTCGAGCAGGTCGACGACGTCCAGGGCCATGCGCTCGCCGTAGCTCGCGGGGTCGTGCGGCTTGCCGCTCATGCCGTGGCCGCGCTGGTCGACAGAGATGACCTGGAACTCTTCGGCCAGCCGGCCGATGATGCCGGGGCCGCCCCAGTTCGAGGCGGCCGTACCTGTGATGCCGTGAAGCAGCACGACCGGGTCGCCGCGGCCCTCGACGAGGTAGTGGATCTCGACGCCGTCGCTGGCAGTGAAGGACTGGGTTGAGGCGTCGGCTTGCGCGTAGGTGCCGGTGAAGGCGACGAGCGCGATCAGCGTCGTCAGAACGGTCCGGAACTTCGGTCGCAGATTTGTCGTACTTCTTCTCATGGAGTGAAGGCTACCTGCTTTGTTACGCTGCCGCGCATCGCCAATCAGCCCACTCTCGGCAGGAATCCATGGACATCGAAAGCGCAGCACGACGCGTCCGCGAAGACGGCTACACCGTTGAGCCCGACTTTCTGGACGAAGTGATGTTGGAGCGGCTGCTCCGCGACCTTGCGCCCGTCTTCGACGAGATCGGCAGCCGGATGACGGACGACTACGGCCAGCAGACGATCCATACGCACAACCTGCTGGCCAAGACGCGGGCCGTCGACGAGCTCCTCATGGACGATCGTCTGCTGGGGCTGGTGGAGGCCGTGCTCGGCCCCGACTACCAGGTCTCGGGCGTCGCCGCGATGCGGCCCGGACCGGGAGACCGTCCCCAGCGGATGCACCAGGACGACGGCCACTATCCGCTTCCGCGGCCGCACGTTCCGCTGATCGCCAACACGCTGATCGCCCTCGATCCGTTCACGGTGGAGAACGGGGCCACGGAGATCGTTCCCGGCAGCCATCGCTCGGCCGATCCGGTCGATCCCGACGTACCGACCATCACGGTGGAGATGCCGGCCGGGGCGCTCTTCCTGTGGGACGGCGCCGTCTGGCACCGGGGCGGCGGCAACTCGACGCAGAACGGGTATCGACGCTCCCTCAACTTCAACTTCAACCTGGCGTGGCTCAAGCAGCGGGAGAACCAGTTCGTCGGCGTGCCGTGGGAAGTCGTGGTGGAAATGCCCGAGAAGCTCCAGGCGTTGATCGGTTACAAGCTGACCAACCGCGGTCTGGGCACGGTGGACTACCGCAACCCCATCGAGACCGTGAAGCGGCGGTTGGCGGAGACAAGGGGGATGAGCAGATGACAGCAGCATCCGCGACGGAAACCAGAGATAGCGAATCGAAGCCGCGGTCGGTGGTTGAGTCGGCCGTCGAAACGGCCCACAAGGTGGCGCTCGCCGGCGCCGGCGTAGCGGGCGAGGCGGCAGATGTGGGCGCCAAGATCTTCGACCGGCTGGTCGCCCGCGGCGCGAAGGTCGAGAGCCAGGGCAGGGAGTCCCTGAGCGACTGGCGGGACAAGGCCGAGGAGAAGGTTCAGCAGGTGCGTTCCGCGGCCGAGAAGGGGATCGAACAGACCAAGTCGAAGGCGCGAAGCGGCTTCGAGCAGACCAGGTCGAAGGCGCGGACGGGAATCGACGAGCACCTGGAGCGCCGACTCGAGAAACTCGGCGTGCCCGGCCAGGCGGACCTGGAGGCCGTGATCGAACGGCTGAGCGCGATCGAGGCGCGGCTCGATGCGCTTGAGAAGCCGAAACCGCGGCGGCGGGCGGCGAAGAAGAAGACGCCCGCGAAGGCCGGGTAGGAGCCGGGTTCGCCGGCGCAGCCGGCAGGGGAGTGCTTACGCCGCGCGGCGGCGGGTTCGTCGTTCGACCCGCACGGCGCGGAGGATCCGGCTCACCGTGGCCGGTCGGACACCTTCGCTGATGCGTTCCTCCGCCAGGTCGAAGGCGAGCTTCCACTGCTGCCGCAGGATCGCGTGAGCGGCGAGGAAGCCGTGGCGACGGTCGTACATGTGGGTGGCCTCCGACGTCACGCCGTTCACTTCCAGCACACGGAGACCTTCGCCGCGCCGTAGCGCCTCGGCGCTCGGGACGCGTACGTCGAAGCGGCCGAAGTCGAACCCGTCGTAGGCGGTGCAGATCGCGTTCATCGCTCGTTCCAGTTCCGGGGTGTGCAGGTCGTTGGCGTCCAGGAAGATCGTCCCGCGCGAGTGGGCGCCGACCTGGGTCAGCTCGACTCTCTCGCCGGCGGCAGGGACATGCGTCGCCGCTTCGGGATGCTCCCGCCGGTAGATGTGCGCGATGGCGACCGCGCGCGGGTCGTCCAGGATCAACCGCTCCAGCGTGCTGGTTCCGTCGCCGGTCACGGTGGGGCGGACCTTGTGGGTGATCGAGAAGACGTGCCCGTCGCGCCGGCCTGGGTGGCGGGCCCAGAACACGCCGTACTCCTCGCCCGCCATGTACTCCTGCGCGAGCGCGGGCCCGGGGGTCGCTGCGAAGAACGTCGCCGCTTCGGCCTCGGAGCGCGCGACGGCGACGCCGCGGCCGCGCTCGCCGGTGTCCGGCTTGAGCACGACCGGGTAGCCGAGGTTCTCCTCCTCCAGGAACCGGTCCAGGGCCGCGATGCGTTCCTCCGGGCTGCCGGTCGGCATGCGCCTCCAGGCCGGCAGTGCCGCCCCGATTCCGGCCAGTCCGTCGAGGATGTCGCTCTTCGACTCGCCCAGCAGGCCGCCGAGCGGCATGGCGGGGTTGATCGCGGTAAAGGCCGTCAGGCGACCGCGCCGCAGACCCTGCCAGAGGATGTAGAGCGCGAGCGGCGGGTAGAACGCCCACATCGGCCAGAACTCCCAGTGACGGATGCGCAGCAGCCGGCCGCGCCAGAGGCGGCGGCCGCGCCAGGTGAAGAGCGGCACGACCACGCTCCGTACGATGAAGATGACGACGGCCAGCGCCAGCGCGGCGCCGAGCAGCCCCCCCGGCAGGCGGCCGCCGAAGCGCTCGACCGCCTCGCGCCCCAGGAGCGCGTTGACGCCGACGAAGGCGGGCGTCCAGATCGAGACGGCGAGAGCGAAGTAGAAGCAGAAGCGGAGCAGGCTCGTGCGCAGGATGCCGGCGGCGAGGCACGTCGGCAGCCGCGTTCCGGGCAGGAAGCGGCTGACCAGCACGACGACCAGGGCTCGCCGCCGCAGCCAGGCGGAGGCTTCTTCGAACCTGGCTTCGCTGACCCACCAGCTGAAAGGCGGCAATCTGAGAGCCGGCCGGCCCAGGACGCGCGCCAGCCAGGCGATGCCGAGGTCGCTGCTCAGGATGCCGACGTAACAGGCGGCGACGGCGACGGGGAAGTCGAGCCGCCCCTGGGCCACGAGCAGGCCGGCTGTGATGCAGGTCAGGTCCTCGCTGGCATACGCGGCGAACACGAGGAGCAGGAAGACGATCAGCAGGGCGGGCCCGGTGAAGGGCGGCAGGTCCAGGTCGTCGAACGGCAGTGCCGCCCGCCGCAGCCGCTCCGCTTCGGCATCGGCGCGCGTGGCCGCCTCGCCCGCCTCGACCCGGCTGACGAAGTCCTCGATCCGGGCTGCAAGGCCCTCGCCGCTGCGGAACAGGAAGAAGTGGCTGTCCGGCCGCATCCACAGCTCGCTGTGCGGCACGATCCGGTGATGCTCCCGTGCCGCGGCGGCCGGCACCAGCGGATCCTGCGCGCCGTGAATGATGAAGACCGGCGCTTCGAGGGACTCCAGGATGCCGCGCAGCGGCCGCTGGTCCGTGTCGTAGAAGTTGCGGGCGTAGGAACGGGCGACGGCCATGTCGAGGGCGCCGAAGTGGGGGACCAGGTTGCGGAGGCCCCAGAACAGGCCGAGTTGGAGCCCATGAAGCCCGTGGTTGACTCGGTAGTCGCCCAGGAGTTCGAGTTCCTGGACGCCGATCGACGACATCAGGATGATGGAGGCCACCCGGTCAGGCGCCTGGTCGGCGAGATGGAGCGCGACGGCGCCGCCCATGCTGAAACCGAGCACGTGGAACCGCTCGACCTCTAGTCGATCGAGCAGCTTGAGCGTCGAGTCGGCGTGACCGCGCGAGGAGTAGTCGGCGACCCGGTGATCGGAAGCGCCGAACCCAGGCAGATCGGGTGCGATGGTGCGGCGGATCAGGGAGTCGGAGAGAACCGTGGCGGTCCTGCCGTCGTCGTCTGGCCGGGCCGCGTAGTGCAACGTCCCCTTGAGACGGTTGAAGTTGTCAGAGCTGCCAGGCGATCCATGGAGGAGCACGAGGGGCAGCGATTCGGGGTTCGGTGAGTCGGTCTCGTCCCATGCGATGCGCAGCGTGCCTTCTCCACTCGGTGCGGGGATCTCCATCGTCGGCTTGAAGCTGAATGGGGAACGCATCAGCACGAACTCGCCGTCCGGGGCGGGAAACTCGAGCGGAATCACGGACGGGTGTTGCTCGCGAGCGAACCGCACGACCGTCGAAGCGAGGAGCAGCGCGCAGTACACGCCGATCGCCATGCGAAGCCAGGACCGGCGCCCCATGCGGGTGGTCATGGGAAGCGGCGATCGCCGACCGAGGCTGCAGCTTCCTCGCTCGAGGTCATGGGGCGGAACGCCGCGGTCATCCGCGCCCGCAGCCCGCGGGCGAGTTCCTTGCGATCGGCGTGACGGATCGATTCATCGCCGAACTCGAGTTCCGCATCGATCCGGCGGAGCTTGAGCAGTTCGGGCGCGTGCGGCGTCATCGGCATCTCGCCCCACCAGGCGACGCTCAGGAAGGCGGGGTCCTCGTCATCCGGTGTCTCGTAGCGCAGAACGGACCAGTGGACCGGGAGTTCCCGGGCGGCGGCCGGCGCCAGCAGGGAGGGCTTGAGGGTGGCCACGGCATCGCCGGGGGTCGAGGTGCCCTCGGGGAAGAGGATGACCGGGTCGCCGGCCACCAGGGCTTCGGCGATCTGTTCGCCGACCCGGGTCACGTCGCGGCGCCGGCCGCGGTCGACGAAGATGATGTCGACCGTCCGGCACACGGTGCCCGCCAGAGGCCAGTCCGCGATCTCGGCCTTGGAGACGAAGCGGGCGGGCGAATGCGCCGCGAGGACCAGGATGTCGACGTAGGAGATGTGGTTTGAGACCAGCAGGCAAGGCGCCGCCGGCGGCGCGCCCCGGACCGTGACCCGGCAGCTCAGGACGGCCAGGCAGGCGCGGCCCCAGCGGCGCATGATGCCGGCGCGGACCTTCCGCCACGTCGGGTAGCGGCGTGCGAGAAACGGCTTCAGGACGAAGAGCGGCAGCCAGGCGGCCAGGGTTAGGAGGAGGAACGCCGGGCCACGCCAGGCCAGCCGGCAGACGGGCAGGAGGCGCATTCCCTCAGGCGTCGGCGGCGTGCGTCGCCGATTCGACCCGCGGTGCCCCGTCGAGTCCGAAGATCAGCCGGATGCGCCGGCTGAGCGTGGCCGTGTCCATCAGCACCAGGTAGTCGATCGTCTTGAAGTCGCGGTCGATGGCCGGCCGGCTGCAGACGAGGGCGCCGTAGCGCAGATAGGTCGCGAACAGTGCCGGTATCTCGACGTCCGGACGGTTCTCGACGACCTCGGGCGATGCCTCGCATCGGGCGTGATCGAGGACCGGCACGTCGAGGTCGGGCCGGACCTTTCCCGCGGCGACGAGCTGCCTGTAGAGCCGGATGCCGGCGGCCTGGTCCTGGCTGGTCAGGGAGCAGCAGCCGAACAGGTAGCGGAGCCGGTTGTGCACCATGTAACGGGCCAGGCCCTGCCAGAGCAGGAACAACACGGTCCGTTTCCGGTGCCGGCGGTGGATACAGGCGCGGCCGATCTCGACCGATTGCTCGAGGACGCTGCCGGGCAGTGCGTCCAGGTCGTACTCGATGGCCGAGTAGAAGCCGTTGCCGCGGGTCGCCATCGCGGCGGTCTGCATCCGGTAGGTGCCGATCATGGTGCCGTCGGTTCGCTCCACCAGCATGTGGTGACAGTTCGCGTCAAAGTCGTCCGTGTCGCGGCCGGTTTCGTAGGACTCGTCCAGCCCCTCGCCCAGCTCCAGGTTGAAGACTTCGAAACGCAGCGTCAGCAGCCGGTCGATGTCCTCGGCGGTTCGGGCGAAGCGCAGGCGGTAGGTGCCGGCTTCGATCTGGCCGTCGGGCAGGTGTTCGGGGCTGGGAACGGTACCGCCGCTCGAAGCGGTTGCCGAGACGTTGCTGCGTACCGGTTCAGTCATCGGCTGTTGCAGTCCCGGGTTCGCGCACCGCCGGGACGACGACGGATGGGACCGGGGCGCGTGTCGGTCTGATGGTGATCGTCCGCAGGAACAGGCGGTTGTCGCGCCGTCTCAGGGTTCCCCACACCTCGACCGGTTCCCCCACCCACTCGAGGAGCTCGCGCCCCAACGGCTGGCCCTGCGGGTTCAGCAGATGGACCAGGTGCCGCTCTCCGCCTTCCGTCCGCACCAGGAGCGCGGCCGGGATTCCACCCCGGATGCAGAGCGAGGCGCAGTCCCGGTGGGGTTTGCCGCGGCCCGGCTTCATGGCGCCGAGATAGCACTTCGTATCGACGATCTCGCCCACCAGGGTCTGTCCGCTTACGCGAATGACGTTGGTTGCTGCCTCGGCCTCCGGACCGCCGCTCTCGCTGTCGAGGGCCGAGCCGCTGGTCGCCGGAGCGGCCGTTGCGTCCGGCTCGATGGCGGGTCCAGCTTCGGTCGCTCCCTCGGGAAGCTCGAGGGAATGCACTTCGAGCATGGCCGCTTCCGGATTCCGGATCAGCGTGCCCGAGAGCCCGGTCTTCCTGGATGGCGAGGGTGTCCAGGGCGGGCTGGGCTCGCTGTCCACGTCGAGTCCGTGCTTGCCGACTCCAACCAGCAGATAGCCCTCGGCCGGTCCGTCCGCGGTGAGCAGCCGGGGATGCGGATCGACGAGCAGTTCACCCTCGTAGCCCCGCACCGTGCCGTACTCGAACACGCCCTCGTCGAACCGTTCCAGCAGCAGCGCCAGGACGGCGCCGAGAACCGCGGCCAGCAGCAGGAGGCCGATCGCGACGCGGCGCGCGAAACGCGAGACACCGGGCGGCGTCTCGTCGACGTAGCCGACGTAGAACCCGGGTGGCGCGTTCCGTGCCACACGCGACCCGGTCCGTGAGCCCGTCAGCGGGCTCATGGACGACACCCGGGTGGCGCGTTCCGTGCCACACGCGACCCGGTCCGTGAGCCCGTCAGCGGGCTCATGGACGACACCCGTTGTGGCGCTCGCCGGTCACGAGGGCTCCCCGGCGCCGGACGCGGTGCCGAGCCGTGCCGGTTCAGCATGCGTTCCGGGCGGATTGGGCAGCGGATCGACCAGCACCCGACCCCCCGCCACGCGAACGTTGAAGGTCGGAATCGTCTCGGTGAACGGTGGCGGCGAACAGCCGTCCTCGGGACGGTACTGGTAACCATGCCACGGGCAGGTGATGCAGCCGTCGATGACCCGGCCTTCGCCCAGCGGGCCGTTCTGGTGCTGGCAGACGTTGGAGACGGCCGCGATCCGTTCGCCGCCGTCCGCTCGATAGCGAAACACGGCCACCCGCTCGCCGCTGAGGAGGAAGATCCGGGCCCGGTCGAGGGGGATGTCGGAGACGGCGCAGACGTTGACTGCGGAGCCCTCCGCTTCGGTGGGCGGCGCCAGGGCACGTTCGCGCCAGCCGGCCACGAGGTGCAACGAGGCGATGCCGGCGAAGCCGATGCCCAGCAGGACGGCCAGCGCCGGCGGCCGCTCTGGAACCTGGAGGCTCCCCAGCGCCACGTGGACCAGGATCAGGCCGTACGCCACGTAGACCAGCATGTGAAGCGACTTCCAGACCGGCGCCGTCAGGTTCGCGAGCCAGAAGTCGTGCGAGGTCGCCGCCAGCAGAAACAGGATGACCAGCGCCGCGAGGCCGAGCGCCTGGAACGGGAACTGGGTCAGGCTGTCGTAGTTCCCATTGCTCGCCAGCACGCTGACCAGCGGGTTGAAGACCCCGAGGCCGTGGAACTGGACGATCGAGAACCCGCCGTGAGCCAGGGCCAGCAGGAACGTGCAGACGCCGAGGTGGCGGCGGTTGTAGAGCAGGGGCAGGAACCGCCCGTCCAGCCGGCAGAGCGGGCCGATGGCGAGCACGACGTGCAGCAGCAGCAGCGCGCCGGCGCCGAAGCCGCGAATCAGCAGGGTCTCGATCGTCGCCTGGGTTCTGGTCGCGATGCCGATGCCGACGAATAGGCCCAGGAAGATCACCACGCCCACGGCGATGATCAGGTCGTAGAGCTTCTTGTTGCGGTTCCAGAGGACCGCCTGGTATCCGGCGCTCACGGATCTTCATTCCGCTGTGGTTCGGTTTCGTCTTGCATGTACGCGCGTGCTTCGGGCAGGGTCTCCACGAGCGGCGGCTCGGGACGGAGGAGGATGGCGGCGGCGAGCAGGACCGCCAGGATGGGGAACAGCACCGTCCAGACGAGGCGGTGCCGCCGCCGCAGGGCGCGGATCATCCGGCGCCCTGTCCCGCTCTGCCGGCGGCTGCGTCGCGGTGCGCGTTCCTTTCCGGCGGAGGTTGCCGACCGGCGCGCCAGCGCCAGAGCAGCACGGGCCACAGCGCGACGACGCCGGGGAGGATGATCAGGCGGAACCCGAGCCCGGCCGTTTTCGCGGCGGGATCAATGCGTCCGGCGCCGCGCCAGGCGAAGAGCGGCGCGAAGACCAGCCCGCAGGCGATGTACACGGTGCAGAGCAGCACGACGACCTCGGCGGCGCGCACGATGGACATCGTGGCGAGTATACGCGCCTGGGTGACGGTCCCATGCCGTAGACTCCGACGGCCTTGATGCCTTCGACGATCCACCAGGGAAGCTGAGGAACAGAAGATGCCGGTCACATATCGTTCGAACGCGTCGCTTCGCATCGCTGGTTCGAGGTGGTTCGTGCTCGCCTCCCTGCTGCTCGCAGCGGCGCTGCCGGCTGCCGGCCAAGACATGACCGTGGAGGCATACGAGCCGCGGTCCACGCTCAAGGTGCCGGGCGCACCGGTGACCCGCGCGAAGTTCCCCTTCGTCGACGCCCACGGCCACCTGCGCGCCCGGGATCCGGCACGGATCGACCAGATGGTCAAGCAGATGGACGCGATGAACATGGCCGTGTTCGTCAACCTGAGCGGCCAAAGCGGGGAGGATCTCAAGGCGAACCTCGCCGCGACGAAGGGCCGCTACCCGAACCGCTTCGTCGTCTACGCGAACGTCGACTTCTCGGGCATCGGTGAACCCGGCTGGGGCAAGAAGGCGGCGGCACAACTCCAGGCCGACTACGACGCCGGCGCGCGGGGTCTCAAGATCTACAAGAACCTCAGCATGTTCCAGACCGACATCCACGGCAAGCGGGTGGCGGCCGACGACCCGCGGATCGCTCCGGTGTGGGACAAGGCGGGTGAGCTGGGTATTCCGGTCCTGATCCACGTCGGCGAGCCGTCGGCGTTCTGGGATCCCTGGGACGAGCACAACGAGCGCTGGCTCGAACTCAAGATGTTCCCGAACCGCCGTCGCGACGATCCCGAGCGCTTCGCCTCCTTCGAGCAGACGATGAGCGAGCAGCACAACCTGTTCCGCAACCATCCGGACACGATCTTCCTCAACGCCCATCTCGGCTGGTTCGGCAACGACCTGGCGCGGCTCGGCAAGCTGCTCGACGAGCTACCGAACGTCTACACGGAACTCGGGGCTGTCCTCGCCGAACTCGGCCGGCAGCCGATCACGGGCGCCGCTTTCATGGAGAAGTACCAGGACCGCGTCCTGATGGGCAAGGACTCGTGGGACCCGATCGAGGGCTACCACGTCTACTTCCGGGTGCTGGAGACGCGGGACGAGTACTTCGACTACTACCGGAAGCGTCACGCCCACTGGAAGATGTACGGCCTCGGCCTGTCCGACGAGGTGCTGGAGAAGGTCTACTTCCGCAACGCGCTGAAGATCATCCCGGGCATCGATCGGAGCCTCTTCCCGGAGTAGGAACTGCCTTGAAACGCGGGCCGAAGGCCGACCTTTCTACGGCCCCGTCGCTTCGCCGCCTTCCACCGGTTCAGACTCCGGCACGGGCGAGCCCGTGCAGTCGCCGCAGTGGACGTCGTCGACCGCTTCGCCGGCGGCGAGCGACGCGACCCAGTCGCGAATCTTCACGCCGTCCGATTCGTACGTGTAGAACTGGGGCCGCAGCATGATCGTGTGCAGTTCGCCCGCCGCGATGTAGCTCCGGTAGTTGTCCTGGCCCTCGAGCGCCGCGTCGATGTCGGACTCGTTCGCGTCGAGCAGCGGCTGCAGACCGCCACTGACATCGGTGCCGGCAATCTCCAGGAACTGAATCTGGACGTCGTCTTCCGCGGTGTCGTAGCGCGTGAACATCGCCTCGGGATGGGCCTTGGCGGCCTGGATGTACAGCGCCTCGAACGAGAAGCTGTCGGTGTCGACCTCGTTCATGTTCTCGAAGTGGGAGAGCGCGGCGAGCGTTCCCCAGGACTCGTGCGGTCGGCCGTCGGAGAGGTTGCGGTAGCCGCCGGCGCCGTCGCCGAGGGCGGTGACGCGGGCGTCGGGGTAGTTCTCCGCGAAGTGGCGGGCGTAGACCGGCGAAGGGATCGAGCCGGCGCTCGAACCGGTGATGAACACCGTCTCGGGACCCAGGAAGTGCTCGTAGGTCCAGTCGAGAGCCGCCCGGCCGTTCGTGTAGCCGCGGTGGTGGATGGTGAACTCGCGCGCCGGCGCATCCTCGGTGGCCGCCGCCTCGTAGACCGTGTCGCTGTCGCCGATGTGGACGTCGCCGGTGCAGTAGGGCACGAAGACGAAGCTGTGGTCGGCGAACGGGTTGTCGGGGTGGTTGAAGGCGGCGATGCCGTGGGCCGCGCCTTCCTCGGGCTCCGTGCCGCTCGGAGAGCGCATCTCCTCGATGGCGGTCATCGTGTAGGTCGGCCGGCCCTGCGGGTCGCAGGTCTCGGCGGTCCAGCAGCCGCCTCCGCCCTGGAGGTAGAAGACGAGCCGGGTCGGATCGGCCTTGCGGACGAAGAACCGGAACGGCGAACCGTCGGAGCAGGTCGTGCTTCCACCCGGCGTGATCGTGTTCCAGCCTTCCCCGAGGTCGGCGAGCGGCGCCTCGAGGTCGACCGGTTCGGGGGCTTCCTCGGCCGGGGCGCAGGCGAGTGCGGCCAGCGCCAGCAGGGCGACGGTCACGATGAGAGAGGCGGTGTGGCGGTTCTTCATGCTCGTTCTCCTTCGTTTCGATGGCTGGCGTCAGCGGCCGGGCGCGAGCTTCGCCAGGGCGTCGAGGTCCGCTCCGGGCTTGCCGTCGGGGCGGAACGCCTGGATGCAGACGTGGTCGGCGCCGGCGTCCCAGTGGGCCTGAATGCGCTCGCGGACCTGATCCTCGGTGCCCCAGGCGACCAGGGCGTCGACCAGACGGTCGCTGGCCTGGAACTCCTGCCAGTCGTCCTCTGTGTAGCCCAGCTCCAGCAGGCTGTTCTGGTAGTTCGGGGCCCGCAGGTAGACGTAGAGGTTGGCGCGGCCGATCTTGCGGGCCGCCTCGGCGTCCGTGGTCAGGATCACCTTCTGCTCGGGGCAGAGGAGCGGCCCAGCGCCCATGATCTCGCGCGCTTGTCGCGTGTGCTCGGGCGTCACCAGGTAGGGGTGAGCGCCGTCGGCGTCGGTGGCGGCCAGTTTCAGCATGAGCGGCCGGAGCGCGGCGATCACGATCGGCGCTTCCTGCGCAGGTTCGGGGCCCCGGTAGAACGCCTTGCCGACCGCCTCCAGGTACTCGCGCATCTTCGGCACCGGCGGCTTGTACTCGTGCCCGCGCAGGTGGGTGACCAGGTGCGGGTGGGAGACGCCGAGGCCGAGGACGAAGCGGCCCGGCAGCATCTCGGACAGCGTCTTGTGCACAGCTTTCGTCGTCATGGCGTCGCGGGCGTAGATGTTCGCGATCCCGGTGGCGTGGGTGATGCGTTCCGTGCGGGCGCCGAGGTAGGCGACCAGAGCGAACGGGTCGCGGCCGATCGCCTCCGGCGTCCACAGCGCGCCGTAGCCCTGGGCCTCGATACTGGCGGCGAACTCGGCCGCCTGGGGCGCGGAGAGGCCGTCGAGGCCGGCCCAGACTCCCAGCCGGCCGAGGTTGTGTGCCGATTCCGTCATCTTCGCCTGACTCCTCCGTCGCTGAACCGAGCGCAGACCGTATCAGGGGCATGCTGGGGTGAGGGCCTCCGGTGCTAACGTCCCGGCGCGATGACAACCGCCGAAACCAGGCGCGCCTGGGCCTGGGAGCATTGGTTTGGCTTGACGGGGCTGGCCGCGCTGATCGCGGGCGTCTACCTCGGGCTGTTCGTGGCGCCCACCGAGCGCTTCATGGGCGAGGTCTACCGCATCCTCTACGTCCACGTGCCGCTGCAGTGGAACGCGCTGCTCTGTTTCTTCGGCGCCGGCTTCGTGGGCGCGGCTTCGCTGTGGAAGCGCAAGGCCTGGATCGACGGCATGCTGGTCGGCGTGATCGAGGTCGGCGTGGTGCTGGAGACGGCCGGGCTTCTCTCCGGCATCGTCTGGGCCAAGCCGACCTGGGGCGTCTACTGGGCCTGGGATCCGCGGCTGACCTTCACCTTCGTCATGTGGCTGACCTTCCTGGGCGTACTGGCGCTCCGCCGCTTCGCCGAAGAGCACCGGCGAGCGCCCTGGACGGCGGCGGCGAGCATCGTCGCCTCGGTCAACGCGCCCCTCGTCTACTACTCGGTCAACTGGTGGCGGAGCATCCACCAGATGCAGTCGTCGCCGGAGACGGTGCACACGACGATGATCCTTCCGCTCAGGATCAACGCGATCGCCCTCTTCCTTGTCTGCGTCTGGTTCGTGGCGCGCCGTGCCCGAATTTCCCTGGCGCGGCGGCAGGCCGAGGCGACCGCGCCGCCACCGCGCATCGAGCCGGTACGGGGCGGAGCCTGAGCGCTGCCGCGAGCCGCACAGTTTCACCAAGGGCTGATCAGGAGACCTTTCATGACCGCGCCGAACTACGAGCAGATCCTGGTCGAGGACCGGGGCCGTACCCGCATCGTCACCCTGAACCGGCCGGACAAGTTGAACGCCTGGACCCGGCAGATGAACCTCGAGCTGGTGGACGCGATCGAAGCCGCCAACGAGGACCCCGAGTTGGCGGCCATCGTGGTCACCGGTGCCGGACGAGGGTTCTGCGCCGGCGCCGACATCGGAGCGCAATTCAAGGCCCGGCTCGACGGCGGCGAGGCCGGGGCGGAGGCCGACCGCAGGCCGGCGCGCCCCTGGGTGGAACTAGTGCGGGAGTCGAAGCCGATGATCGCCGCGATCAACGGCGTAGCCGTCGGCGTCGGGATCACGCTGGCCCTGCCATTCGACGTCATCGTGCTCTCGGAACGCGCCCGCGTCGGTATGTTCTTCGTCCGGATGGGGCTGGTGCCGGAGCTCTGCTCCTCCCATTTCCTGATGCAGCGGGTCGGCTGGGCGAAGGCGAGCGAGATGTGCCTGACCGGACGTCTCTACGACGCACCGGAACTCGAGGCGATGGGGTTCGCGAACGCCGTCGTGCCGCACGACGAGACGCTGCAGCGGGCGTTCGAGATCGCCGCCCGGATCGGCGAGAACGCCGACAGTTCGCTTCGCGCCATCAAGCGGTTGTTGACGAAGAACGGCTCATCGCATGACCTGGACGAAGTCCACCGCCGCGAAATGGAAGAACTGAACGCGGCCTACGCGAGCGACGCTCACCGCGAAGCCGTCGCCGCCTTCATGGCGAAACGCTGACCCGGGGAAGAGAAGGCGCCGGCCGTTAAGGCCGGCGCCCTATCGGTACTGGGGGTTGCGACACCGTCAAGCGACATAGCAGCGTGTTCTGCGTCTCGAGGTCGGCCGACCAGATCAGGCGCGCGTCGTTCCGCCAGTCGATCGCGTCGTAGCCGCCTTTCGGCCTGACCGCCGCGGCGCTGTGCTCGACCGCTGACGGCCACTCGCTGTCGTCGAATCCAGGCTCCCGCCAGCCTTCGGGCTCCGCCGTTGCCGTGAACTGGCAGGGGCCGACGCCGGGCGCCGGATCGGCCTCGTCCTGGCAGGCGCGGTCGAGTGGCGCCTCGTGGATCGCGAGGCAGCGCCAGGCGGAGTCGGTCGCGGCGATAGGCCCCCCGGTGGCGGCGTCCGTGAACTGCGCAATGAGTCCGCCGTCGCCCATCTGCTGGTTGCCGCGGCCGATGTACTCGAGACCCGTGTCGTTCTCCTTGAAGTCCTTGGCGACGAAGTTGAGCTGCAGGGGGTAGTCGGCGTTGAAGACGAAGGCCTCGGCGTTGAACGACCGCTCCGTCGTGATCGAAACGGAATCCTCGATGATCAGGCGGTCGCCCAGATAGAAGGCGAACCAGTTGTCGGCCCAGACCTCGCCCTTGAACGACGAGGTTCCCGGGCCGTCGACGACCGCGACGTTGGGCGTGGCGCCGCTACCGCCGCACCCGGCGAGAACGGCTGACAGGATCGCCCGCATCAAGGTCTTTCGCATGGTGGATCTCCGTGTTGCTGGGTGCGCGGGTCTTCTGACCCGCTGCCGCCGAAGGCGGCCAAGTGTACGCGCCGGCCGCGAGGCCGGCCCCGCTTTGGCGGGCGGTCCCACGCAACGTCAAGGCAGCGCGAACGCCATCAACTCCGGCACGCCGTCCGTCTCGCGCCTGCCGGCGACCGTCAGCGCGATGTACTGCCGGCCCTCCCAGAGGTAGGTCATTGGCGTGCCGAGTCCGCGTGCCGGCAGCGGCACTTCGGCGAGCACGTCGCCGGTCCGCTTGTCCCGGGCCACGAGGCGGTTACCGCCGTCGTCCTCAGGAGCGTGCTGGCCGTGGATCAGCAGGGTTTTCGTCAGCAGCGGTCCGGTGTAGGTGTCGCCGCCGAGCGGAGGCAGGTCGAGGTTCTTGAGGCGCGGGTGGTTGCGCAGCGTGTCGTTGTTGCCCAGCGGCTTCATCCAGACGTGCTCGCCGGACTTCAGGTCGATCGCGGTCATCCGCGTGTAGGGGGGCTTGAACAGGGGCAAGCCTTCCGGCATCTCGGGCCGCTTGCCGCGGCCACCGTGGGTGTACCGGAGCGTGCCGCCCTCGAGCGGGTCGGGCGTGTAGAAGGTGACCATGCTGAAGGCGTTCCGCGACGGCACGTAGAGCCAGCCGGTCTCCGGATCGACCGCGGCGCCGTACCAGTTCGCGCCGCCTCCGGCAGACGGCCGGAAGATCGTGCCCTGCTTGCCGCCTCGCACCGGCAGCGACGGTGGCGTGTAGAGCGGCCCGATCTCGAAGTCGGCGATCACGTCGAGGGCCATCTGCCTGATCTCCGGCGTGAAGTCGGCCAGGTCGTCCTCCGTCACGCCCTGGTACTCGAACGGCGCCGGCTTCGTCGGGAAGGGCTGGGTCGGCGCGGCGGTGTCGCCGGGCATCGTCGCCGGAGGCACCGGCCGGTCCTCGATCTCCCAGACCGGGTCGCCCGTGACGCGGTCGAAGACGTAGAGGAAACCCTGTTTGCTGACCTGGGCGACGATCTGTCGGGAGTCGGCGCCGTCGCGGCCCGGGAGGTCGATCAGTGTCGGCGCGGCCGGAAAGTCGTAGTCCCAGAGGCCGTGGCGGACGGCCTGGAAGTGCCAGAGCTTCTCGCCCGTCTCTACGTCGACCGCGACCAGGCTCTCCGAGTAGAGGTTGTCCCCCGGGCGGTGGCCGCCGTAGAAGTCGTTCGTCGCGGTGCCGATGGGCAGGTAGACGATGCCGTTCTCGTTGTCGCCCGAGAGCATCGTCCAGACGTTCGCGTTGCCGGAGTAGCGCCAGGACCCGTCCTCCCAGGTCTCGACGCCTTCGTCCCCCTCCTGGGGCACCGTGCGGAACACCCAGCGGAGCTCGCCTGTGCGCGCGTCCCAACCGCGCACCCAACCGGGTATCGACTCCCTGGTGATCCGGCGGTCGGCGATCGAGGCGCCGGTGACGACGACGTCCCGGACCACAACCGGCGGCGACTGCATCGAGTAGAGCAGGGCGTTCAGGTAGTCCCGCTCGCCGCGGTTCGCGCGCGGCAGGTCTTCCATCAGGTCGACCCGGCCGCCGTCTCCGAAGTCCTCGTTCGGGCGGCCGGTACGGGCATCGACCGAGAGCAGGTAGCCGTCGCCAGTGCCCCAGTAGACGCGACTGTCCGCGTCGTCGCCTTCCTCTCCGTTCGTCCAGTACGCGACGCCGCGCTGGTTCCAGACCACGGTCATCGTCGTCGTGCCGCTTTCGTAGCTCTTCGGGTTGTACGCCCAGACCGTCCGGCCGGTGCCGGGGTCGACCGCGGCCCCGATCGAGATCGGCGTGTTCAGGAAGAGCAGCCCCTCCTGCATCAGCGGCGTCGCCTTCAGGTTGCGGATGAAGGGAGCGCGGCCGGCGCGCCAGAGCAGCGGATCGTCGTCCTTCAGCCTGCTGAAGATGACGTCGCGGTCGGCGTACCACTCGCCGCCCGCCTCCGACTTGCTGAGGAAACCGTCGACCGACCGCCAGCGCCAGGCGACCTCGAGTTCGCCGAAGTTGGCGGCGTCGATCTGATCGAGCGGCGAGTACTTGGTCGACCCTACGTCACCGCCGTAGCTCGGCCACTCGCCGGCCGGGGCGCCGCGCTGGGCGGCGGCCGGCGCGGTCAGTAGGAGGGCGATTGCGGCGAAGCCGGCGGAGACGATGCGAGTTCCCGGCATGGTGACTGCGCATCGTATCCGCCGTCAGTCGGCGCCTCGCACGCGGCCGAGTCCGACCCCCGCGGCCGCGCCGATCAGCGCGAGGAGTCCAGCCAGCACGGCGAGCGGCGCGGTCGCCCGGCGGGTCAGGTCGGCGGAGTCCCCGTCCGCGAGGCTGAACGTCGGCACGTCGGCGAGGACGCCGGCGTTCATCTGCTCGTCGGCCATGATCGCGGGGACGAAGAACTCCCGCCACCGCTCGGCGAACTCCCGCACCTGGGACTGGAAGTCGGCGAAGCGCGCGTCCCCCGTCCCCGCGGCGTCGAGCAGCGCTTCCTGCGCCAGGAGCGCCGGCGACAGGAAGCGGTAGCGGCGCACCAGAGCCGTCTGTTCGGTGCGGCGGGCATCGTGCTCCGCCGCGACTTTCTCCAGGCGGCCGTTCACGGCGTCCGTAGCGGCCCAGGAGAGCGCGCCCAGACCGGGCTCGTCGGCGACCACGCCTTCCGCCATTTCCGGATGATCCTCCAGGTAGCGCGCGAGGAGCTCGCTGCGCCGGTTCACGGCGTCGTTCGATGCCTCCCGCTGGGCCGTCACCATCTCGACGCGCGACGGCAGCGGGTGCAGCAGGCCGGCCGCCGCGTTGATCGCGGCCGGCAGCACCACGACGAGCACCAGCCACGCGCCCACCAGGACCGTCGCGTTCCAGGCCGAGGATCGGCCGAGCGCGTTGACCCACGCCGCGAGCGCGAACCAGAAGAGCGCGTAGGCGACGACCGTGACGCTCCAGAGGAGAAGCCGGCCGGGCGAGCCGAAGCCTCCCGTGGCCAGGGCGCCGAGCAGCGAGACGCCAAGCACGATCCCCGCGACCACCAGCGCCCGGAACGCGAGCTTCACGGTCGCGACGCTCCGGGCCGACACCGGCTGCGAGAGGGTCAGCGCCAGCGTGCCCTGCTCGCGCTCCTCCGACAGGACATTGAAGCTGAGGGCCAGAACCAGCAGCGGCAGCAGATAGACCACCGCGAAGGCGAGGTCGAACCGCCCGACCATCAGGTTGAGTGGATTCTCGACCTCGCCGTTCTGGTGAAACGACGCTTCGTTGGTGTAGATGTTGACGTCGTAGTAGTAGGGGAGGAGATCGCTCTGACCGATCGCGAGGGCGGTTAGAGGACCCGGCGCCAGCACGGCCGTGTGGCTGCCCGAAGGTCCACCCAGCACGCGGGGCGAGCGAGGGTCGGCGAAGGGCGAAGAGGGCTGGCCGCCGGCCTCGATGGCTTCCAGTTCCTGCCGCAGGGCGCTGGCGCGCTCGACGTTGCCGCTCGTCGTGGCCTCCACGGTGCGTTCCTGGAACCGCAGCCAGACGACGCCGTTCGTCAGCGCGTAGCCGAGCAGGACGACGAAGAGCCCGAGGGCGATCTTGAGCGGCCGATCGGCCATCAGCAGACGCCACTCGTTCTTCAGGACGGTTCGCACCGTCACCTAGGCCACCTCCGCCCGCCGGACCTGAGCGGACGCGAGCAGGACGGCGCCCGCAAGCCATGCGCCGAGCACGGCGAGCGACAGGATCCGGTTGCCCAGCACCCAGCCCAGGGGCGGAGCTTCGTACTCCAGCGGAGGCACGGATTCCCAGAGCTCGGCGCCCGCGGCGTACGAGAAGTCGCCGGTCAGGGAGTTCTCGGTCATGTCGCCGTTCATCTGTCGCATGAGATCGCGGCGGTAGGTCTCCGCGGCTTCGGCGAAGTGCCTGTGCTGCTCGACATCCGTTCCCGCCAGGCCCATCGACAGCGTGCGAACCGCGATCGACGGGGCTGCCGCCGCCAACGCCTCCTGCAGGATCCCCTGGCGCCTGAAGGCGTCCCACAACGCGCCGTAGTTGCGGTCGAAGATCCGGTTGGAGAACTCCTCGCTCTCCTGCAGATAGACGCCCACCGCGTTGATGGGCAGGTCCTCGACCCGTTCCACTCCGTACTCGGCGAGCAGCCGTTTCGTCGACTCGTCCCGGTCCGGCGGGGCGATGTCCTCGACACCGTCGGCCATCTCGCGTTCGACGGTACGAGCGAACTCGAAGGCGGAGGGCGTCGGGTAGACCCGCTTCGACAGGTCCACCGCGACGCGCGGCGCGACGAGGCCGTTGACCACCCAAACTGCCAGCAGGAACACCAGCGCGGTGCGCGACGACCGTGCCCTCGCCGACACGGCGAGAGACAGCCCCAGGAAGACGACGAAGTAGGCCAGGTAGGCGCCGGCCAGGACGGCGCCCCGAGCCAGCGGCGACGCCGTCGGACCGGGACTCGCGACGACCAGCGCCGCCGCTCCCGCTACCGCCGCCGGCACCAGCAAGAGCGCCAGCGCTCCGGAAGCGCCCAGCGCCTTGCCCAGGGCCAGCTCTCTCCAGCCAACGCCGGTGGCCAGCAGTTGGCGCAGCGTTCCCCGTTCGCGCTCGCCTGCGAAGGCGCCGAAGGTCAACAGGATGATCAGCAGGGGCACGAGATGCTGCAGCACCTGTGCCGCCGTCAGAGCCCCTATCCGCTGTGCTGCCGTTGCATCCTGGGCCGGACGCAACAGGAAGTCGTTCTGCCGATGCGCCTCCAGCCACACGGAGGTGCCGGTGAAGGGGTCCACGCCTTCGTCGACAAAGGACAGCGCCAGGCGGGGCTTGAAGGCGTAGACGCCGTAGTGCGCCGCCGAGTGAGGGTTCTTCTCGCCCTGCGTCTCCCAGTGCTCGCGGGCCGTGGCCTGCGCGGCCGTGAGTTCCTGGCTTGCCTTCCGCGCCTGGACCCAGCCGTGAGCCAGTGAGACGAGCAGCAGCGACCCCACGAGAATCGCGGACCAGCGAAAGCGGCCGTCCCGGATCATGTCGGTGAACTCCTTGCGAACGATGTGGTGGATCATCGCCGTCCCCCGTTGTCGCTTACGTGTTCGAGGTAGATGCGCTCGAGATCGGCATGGCCGATCTCGGCGGTGCTCAGCTCCGTGACCAGGCGTCCGTAGTGCATGATGCCCACTCGGGTGCCGGTGTCCTTTGCGCGAAACAGGTCGTGAGTCGCCATCAGCACGGCGACGCCGCGATTCCTGAGCCGCTCGACGAGCGCCGAGAACTCGCTCGAGGCCGTGGGGTCGAGACCGGACGTCGGTTCGTCCAGCAGCAGCGCGTCGGCTTCCTTGGCGATGGCGATCGCGATGCCGACCTTCTGGCGCATGCCCTTGGAGTAGGTGGAGACCCGTCGCCCGGCCGCCTCGGCGTCCAGGCCGGCTTCGCCGAGGATCTCGATGAGTCGCTTCCGCCCCAGCGATCCCTGTCCGCCCAACGCGGCGAAGTACTCCAGGTTCTCGATCCCGCTGAGGTTGCGATACAGCATCACCTGTTCGGGGATGTAGGCGAGCCGGCGTTTGGACTCGCGGTCGTGAGTGGACACGTCGAGCCCCGACACGAGGGCCTGGCCCGCCGAGGGCGCCACGAAGCCGAGGAAGAGGTTGATCGTCGTGGTCTTCCCCGCGCCGTTGGGGCCCAGGAGGCAGTAGACCTCGCCGGGCGCGATCGCCAGGTCCAGGGAGTCAAGGGCTCGCGTGTCGCCGTAGTCCTTGGTCAGTCCGCGGGCTTCGAGAAGGGGCGTGGCCCCACTGTTCGACTCTTGCGATTCGGTCATCGTCCTTCTCCTTCTCCGTGCCAGACGTTGTCGGTCGGCGAACGCTCGAACGACGGCCAGGCGTCGATGATCGTGAAGGGCGCTTCGGTCTCCGCGGTCGCGGGCACCGGTCCGATCCGGTGGCGCTCGTCGCTGCCGTCCTCGTAGCGCTGGGTCACGTGGATGGGCACGGTGAGCGGTTCCCAACCGCCGTCCCGCCACAGCCAGCGCTGACCCGCGATCTCGACCGTGCGCTCGGACTCCGCGACCAGCACGTCGGACGACGCCGGCGGTCCGAGCAGCGCACGGGCGTCGCCTTCGCCGACCGCGGCCGCCAGGGCTTCGGGCAGCGCTTCGCCAGCGCGGACCGCGGCGATCACTTCGTCGATGGCCGCGACTGCTTCGGCCGGGCCGATGGACTCGACCCATGCCGCCGTGGCCAAAGGCGTGTAGTGACGAATCCACGGCACGTCGCCCGCGGCTTCGACACTGATCGCGGGCGCATCGAGCGCGCCGAAGGCCTCGATGACCTGACCACTGACCCGGGAGTGCAGCGCCAGCCAGGCGTCCCTGCCGTCCGCGCGGCGCACACACTCCATGCCGATCCAGCCCGACACGCCGACACGTAGCCAGTCCTCGCCGGGCTCCTTGCGGAGACTGGATTCGTCCGCGAGCTGACGCGCCGCAAAGGCGGCGGCGAGCGTTGCCCGTCGTCGCCAGTGGCCGAAACCGTCGGCGGCGACGTCCCATCCCTCGTGCTCCGGCAGCCACAGCAGTCCGCCGTGGAGCGCGGTCTCTCCCAGTTCGCGGGGCGCCTGGAGCACGGCGCCGACGGCCGGCGCCCTTCCGAGCAGGCCGGCCACGCAGTTCCGCATCTCGGTCACGTCGTTCAGGACGACCTCGACGTCGTTCGAACGCATCGAACCGTGGTACACGGTGACGCCTCCCACGTTCGCTTCCATGGGCTTTCGCGGCCACCAGGCGGCAGCGAAATCGAGAGGACCGCTGACTTGACCCGCGGTCGCGGTCCGCGCCTGCCGCGACTGGTCCGCGTCTTCGCTCGAGGCGAAGCGAATCGTCCAGCGCCAGTCTCCCGCGGGGGCGACTCCCATGGCGGGCGACAACGCGTGGACGTTGGCCTCGGCGGGATCGTCCGGCAGACCGTGGAGCTCGCGATCGTGCGGAGCACGCACCAGCCGGTCGGGATCGTGACCGAGCGCCGGCAGAACGTCGGCCGCGCGCAGCCAGACGCCCGATTCGTGCAGCCACCTGCTCTCGCCGTGGTCCGCCCAGCCCTCGTCGCGGACGGTCAGGTCGAGCTCCACGGTACAGCCCTCTTCTTCGGTCCGGCCGCAATCGCCGAGTTCGAGCGAGAACTGATCGAAGGCGACCGTCACCACCGCCTGTTCGCCGTCCACGGTCGCGTGCTGGATCTCCGCGCCGTCCGGAAGCGCTCCATGAAGAAGGCCCGACGTGGCGCGGACGCCGTCCAGGCGCCACCGGGAGGTGGCTGTGCGTCCCGCGGGATCGACATCGACGACCGCCTCGCCGCCGGCGGTCGAGAACGGGGTCGCCGACGGCCACCAGCGCTTCTCCCACTCCGCGTCTTCCGCCGTCTCGCTGGCTTCGGACTGATAACCGCCCAGGGTGACGAACTGCTCGTACAGCACGACGTGGGTTCCGAAGGCCAGGACGACGCCGGTCGCCGCCAGCACTCCCGCTCCACTCGGAATCCGACCGAGAGCGGTTCGCCAGCGCAGCGGCACGGTGAGCGCGGTGCCTCGCGGCCACGCCAACCACGCCACGGCAAAGAGAACCACCACGATGGCCAGCTTGAACAGGTCTGCCGTCAGAATGTGGTTCACCCAGGGCCCCCAGCCGGCGAACTCGGACACCGTGGCGTGCGCCGGCACGCCGAACTCCGCCGGCGGATAGGTCGTGACGGCCAGTTCGTGGTTGACCACGATGATGAACGCGCAGATGACCGAGACGGCGTGCGCCGCTCCCGCGTGGCGGATCAGCGCATGCGCCAGCAGCACGAGCGCGGCGATCTCCAGCAGCGCGGGCGCCAGCAGCAGGGCGAAGAAGGGGGCCGGATTGGCCAGGCTGAAGGCGCCGGGAAGCGCCAGTCCGGTCACGATCCACACCGCCACGAGGGGAGTCAGGGCGAAGGCGACCGTCAGGCAGAGCGACGCCAGCGCCCGTCCGACGACGCGCGTGCCGACCGGCGCCGGGGTCGCGTCGCTGATCTCGCTCCAGCCGGTGCGGTCGTCGCGGCGCGCCATGACGCCGACGAAGGCGGCCACCATGAAGACGATCACGAGGTAGAAGTACTCGATGGTCATCCGCTCGACCAACCCGGAGCGGGGCTGCAGCGGACCGTCGGCGTGAAGGACGACGTGAACGAAGGCGCCGCCGACGCCCGTCGCCACCATCATGGCGAGGGCGAGCGGCGTGCCCCAGCCCCGGAACGAGAGTTTCAGGTGCCATGCCGCCTCGGTCCAGGTCGCCCTGAGCCAGGACGGCGTGGCCTCGGGGCCTGGGGGAAGAACGGACTCCGGCGGCGCTTTCGCTCGCTCCCCGCTCGCTTGCGACCTTCGCCGGCGCGTCGCCGGCGCCTTCTCGAGCGCCAGTTGTTCCCGGCCGACGCGGCGCAGCACGACCGCCAACAGGAGCAGCGGCGGCAGCGTCCAGATCAGGCGGTTGACGAGCAGGGGCGGCGTCAGTTCGATGACGGCGACCGCCTTCTCGCGCGGCGTCATCAGGTTCGTCTGTTCCTCGATCTCGGCGAAGCCGGAGGCGTCGAGCAGGGTCGCGACCGCCGGGCTGGCGTCGCCGCCGCGAACGACGACCATGGCCACCATCCAGACCAGCATCAGCATGGCCGCGACCGCGAAGGGCCCGGCGATGCTTCGGGTCCAGATCGCCGCGCACAGGAACAGCGCGCCGACTCCAGCCGCGGTCGGCAGAGTAAACAGCAGGAGCGAATGGGCCATCGCGAACCACGGGTGCGGCCCCACCGCGTCCGGCGGGATGATCCCCAGGGCGCCGAGCGCCGGAACCAGCCAGAAGCCGATGGCCGTCGCGACCGGAAGGAGGGTCGAGAGAGCCAGGGCGCCCAGGTAGCGGCCGAAGAGCAGGGCCGGTAGGGAAACGGGTGTCGACAGGACGACCTCGTGCAGGCTGGCGTTCCGGTCGCGGACCACGTTCAGGCCGAAGAGCCAGGCCCAGACGAAGAAGATCCAGACGGCCTGTCCGGCCATCATCAGGTAGATCACGTGGGGGCTGTTGCGCGGCACCTCGGTGGCGCCCATCTCGCGCATGTAGTCGGCGTTGAGAATCACGATGAGCGCATAGCCGATGAGCCCGGGGAAGACGATCGCCAGCAGCGGCCCGCGGCAGCCGGCCCGGAACTCCTGCCACGCCTGGGTGGCGACGAAGCGCAGGTTGTTCACGCGACCCTCGCTTCCCGCGGCCGGCTGCCGTGCGCGATGGCGGCGTGGTACACGTCCTCCAGGCGCGGCGTCTGGGGTTCCCAGTGGTCGTCGGGGCGGGAAGACGCCTCGACGACGACCAGCGAGCCCGCGGGCTTCGCCGAGACGTGCAGGGCGTCCTCCGGCAGTGGCTCGCCGCGGGGAACCACGCGCGACCACAGGCGGTCTTCGAGCTCCGCGGCCAGGGACGCCGGCGTTCCTTCGGCGACGATCCGGCCCTGGTCCAGGATGGACAGCCGTTCGCACAGGCTCTCGACGTCGTCGACGATGTGGGTCGACAGCAGTACGACGTTGTCCGCCGCGATGTCGGCCAGCACCCGGTGAAAGCGGCTCCGTTCCGCCGGGTCGAGGCCCGAAGTCGGTTCGTCGACGATCAGCAGGCGCGGGTCGCCTGCGAGGGCGATCGCGATGCCGAAGCGGCGCAGCATGCCGCCGGAGTAGGTCGCAACGGCCCGGTCCGCGTCCTGGCTGAGATTCACCTGTTCCAGGAGTCCTGCTACTTCGCGCCGCCGCTCGGAGGCGTTCGTGCGCCCCTTCAGGTTGGCGAATCGGTCCAGGAGCTGGCGGCCGGTCACCGTCGGGTAGGTCCCGATCTGCTGCGGCAGGTAGCCGAGCCGCCGCCGCAGGTAGTCCGGGTCCGCCAGGACGTCGACGCCGTCGAGCAGGATCGTGCCGCTGTCCGGCGCCTGCAGGGTAGCCAGGGTTCGCATCAGCGTGCTCTTGCCGGCGCCGTTCGGGCCGAGCAGGCCGTACAGTCCCGGCTCGACGGTGAGGTCGACGTCTTCCAGCGCCCGGATGCCGCCCGGGTAGGTCTTGTTCAGGCCGGTGACTTCAAGGCCTTCGTTCTTCTGTGGCATTGGGTGGTTCTCCTGAATCCCGTGGTTGCGAGATGTCCCCGGCGCTCCGCCTCCTTACCAGTTGAAGTCGATGCCGACACCGGCCGACCGCGGCCGACCGAAGATGCCGTAGGCGCCCGGCAGTCCGAACGGCGCGCCGTTGTACAACTGGCGTTCGTACTGGTGGTCGAGCAGGTTCTTGCCCCAGGCGTAGAGCGCCCAGCCGCCGCGCCGGTAGCCGAACCGGCCGTCGAGCAGCGTCCGGGTCTTCAGCCGCGTGATCTCCGGCGCCGCCAGTTCGCTGTAGGCGTCGTCGGCGTAGCTCAGCGTTCCGCCGGCGAACCAGCCCGTCGGCGAGCGCCAGTTCAGACCCGCGGAGGCGCTCCACGAGGGCGCCTGCGGCAGTGCCCTGCCGGCGTAGTCCACGCCGTCGAGGACGAAATGGACGAACTCGGAATCCGAGATGCCGAGCGACCCGAACAGGCTCAGCGCGTTGCTGACGAAGACCTCGGTCTCGATTTCGAGGCCCTGAAGAAGTGACTCTCCGGCGTTCGCGACCAACGAGTCGAACTGCGGGAAACCCCCCGGTGGCGTGTACGGAATCTGCTGATCGGTCCAGTCGATCCGGTAGAGGTTCGCGTTGAGGATCATGCGGCCGTCGGTGGTGCGGTGCCTCAGGAACAACTCGAAGTTGTCCGTGAACTCTTCGTCGAACGGCTCCGCCAGCCCGAGCAAGAGCCCGAAGGCGAACCCGCCGGCCTTGAAGCCGCGTGCGTACGACGCGCCTAGCGAGGTGTTCTGGGCCACGTCGAAGGTCACCGAGGCGGATGGGAGCACCTGTTCGAAGTCCGTCTCGGCGTCCAGTTCGGTGATGAAGCCGTTGTTGTCCGCGAAGTTGACGTTGGCTCTGGAGTCCCGGCTGAGCCGGACGCCCCCGGTCAGGTGCACCCGATCCGTCGCGTCCCACTCGACCCGTCCGAAGAAGTCGGTCTGCTCGACGTCCTCGGTCAGTCTGGTCGTCCGGTTGAAGGGAACGATGTTGCCCAGTCCGTCGGGGAAGAAGCCGGCGCCTGTGAAGCCGTAGCCGAAGTCGGACTGCGAGTGGAAGGCGCCGAGCAGCAGGTTCACGCCGGCGCCGCGGTACGAGGCGCGGATCTCCTGGCTCGCGACGTCGTCCTGGCTCCACGCGTCGACGTTCAGGATGTCCCAGGGCGTGAAGTCGGCGTCGAAGAGTTGCAGGCCGTCGAACTCACTCGCGCCGACGACCGCGTCGAGGGCCCAGCGCTCGCCGAGGTCGATGTGCGCTTCCAGGTTCAGGAGGTCGATCTTGGAAGGATACGCGTCCTCGCGGTTCCAGACCTGCTGCCGGTCCTCCATCGTGATCCCCCGCGCCGGGTCTTCCATGTGGTAGCCCCAGGGGATCGAGTCCGAGTCGCTCCGGAGCCAGGTGAGGTCGAACCGGAGGCTCTCGTCGGCCCGCGGTCTCAAGGCCAGCAGAACGCGGGACGTTTCGACGTCCGTGCGGTGCCGGTCGTCGGTGTCGTTCACGATGTTCGAGACCGCTCCGCGGATGTAGCGGTCCTCGTGGACGACGCGCGCGGAGAGAATCTCGTCGACGAGCTCGACGTTCTGCATCAACTGGATCCGCTCCGTGTCGAGGCCGCCTCCCTCGACCCGGACGCGCCCGTCGTAGCCATCGAACGCGGGCCGGTTGTAGTTGATGAGAACCGACCCGATCAGGGAGTTCGGCCCCTGCAGGGTCGACTGGGGTCCGCGGAGGATCTCCACCGACTCGGCGTCGAACAGTGACGGGTTCAGATGGTCGCTCGTGCGCGGTGCGAGCGCCAGTTGATTGACGAGGACGGATGCCAGCGCGGTGCCGTTGGAGTGATCGGACTCCAGGCCGCTGTTGTTCACTCCGCGGATGGCGTAGCCGCCCTGCTCGGCGGCGCCGACGTAGACATTCGCCGCCCGGTGGAAGGCGTCCTCGACGTTGATGATCGCATCGGAGTCGATGCGTTCGGCCCCCAGATGGGCGACGCTGACGCCGAACTCCTGTCTGCCCGTGCCCAGCTTGCTGCCGACGACCGTGACCTCCTGGATGAGACTCTCGATCCGCAGGCGGACGTCCAGGTTCGCGCCGTCGACGCTGGAGACCGACACGCCGTCCCGGTTCAGGGTGTCGAATCCGCTGAGGCTGAAGGAGACCGAGTACTCCCCGGCGGGCAGACCGCCGATGACGAAGGACCCTTCGGTGTCCGTCCTGGCGGAGCGGGGGCCGTCGGCGAGTGCCGGGCTTGCCGCCTCCACGGTCACGCCCGGCAGGGCGGCGCCGGTCTGGTCGGTCACGGTGCCCGAGACGTCGCCGTCCCGCGCAAGCGCGGGGAGCGGCAGGAGAAGGAGGAAGGCGAGCAGAAGGGAGTTCCTGGGTCGAAGAAAGTGCATGCGAGAAGGTCCTGTGGTCGTCGATTCGAGTCGATGGGTAGTGGTCGGTTTGTCGTGGCGTCGGAGCGTCGCCGTAAATGCACCGAGGCAATCGGCGGTGCGCCCTCGGCGGCGCTGCCAGGTCAAGCCCTGCTGGCGGCGGCCGTCAGGCCTCTGCCCTTCCCGGCGGGTGGGGCTCGTGTTCAGGTGGCTTCCGGCGACTTCGACGCGGCTCGCGATGCGAGGAGGGTCGGAGGCGGAGTCCGGTGTCGGCTCAGCCCGTGGGCGGTCCGCGGGCGGTCCGTGGCCGGCGTTCGTCGCTCTCGAACCTGCCTGCGCTGTCCGGCCTTGGCGCGGCCGACGGGAGGTCCAGGGGCTTCGCGTCCGGAGCCTGGCCGATCTGACTGGTGGTGGCGCAGCCGAGCTGGCAGGCGATGCAGAAATGGTCGTGCACCCTCGCGGCCGTGGTGACGGTGGCGTGGCTCGGGGCTACCGTGGCCTCGGCGTCGTGATCGACCGTGCAGTGGGTGGTGTTCGTCTCGACCACGTCGTGACCGTGATTGCTCGCGTCCCAGGCACCCGTGAGCAGGGTGGCGCACGTCAGCGCGAGGGCGTTGACGATGGCGAGTGGCGAGCCGGTCCGGTTCAGCATCGGCTGCGGAGGGTAGCAGAGGCCGGTGTGGAGGCTATGCTCCGGCGAGTCGATGAGGACGCCGAAACAGCTACGCGTAGGCATCGTCGGAGCGGGATTCCTCGCCGAAACCAGGGCGCGCTGCTGGAAGCAGGTCGTCTCAGCCAGCGTCGCCGGCGTCGCGTCACGCCGCCGCGAGCGTGCGGAGGACTACGCGCAACGCTTCGACGTGCCGGCGGTCTTCGACGACCTCGACGCCATGCTTACCAGCCCGGCGATCGACGTCGTCGATCTCTGCGTCCCGAACCGCCTGCATCGCGAGATGACCGAGGCCGCGGCCGCGGCCGGCAAGCACGTCATCTGCACCAAGCCCCTGACCGCCTATACCGGCCAGGATCTGCCGGAGGACGCGAGCGACGCCGATGTCGCCGGTCGGGACCGGCGCGAGATGCTGCGGGTGGCCGAAGCGGACGCGCGGGCCATGGTCGAGGCGACGAGGCGGGCCGGGGTGCAGCTTCTCTACGGCGAGAACTGGATCTTCGCTCCGGCCTTCCGCCGCGCTCTCGGGCTGCTTGAGAAAGCGGACGCGGTTCTGCTCGAGATGCGGGGCGGCGAGTGCCACAGCGGCTCTCACTCGCCCTACTCGCGGGTCTGGCGCCACACCGGCGGCGGCGCCCTGATCCGGCTCGCCGCCCATCCGGTCGGCGCCATGCTTCACCTGAAGCGAGTGGAAGGGCTGTGGAGGTCCAGCAAGCCGGTACAACCCGCCTGGGTCAGCGCGGAGACCGCCGATCTGAGCGCGGTCGCGGGCGTCTCGGCGGAAGAGCTCCGCATCGCGGGGGAGTGGGGCGAGGTCGAGAACTGGGGCTGCGCCGTGATCGGCTTCGACGACGGTTCCCGCGCCGTCGCCTGGGGCGGCGACCACGTCCTCGGTGGAATGGAAAGCGGCCTCGATCTGTTTGCCAGCAACTGTCGGCTGCGGCTCAGCCTGAGCCCGAACGACATGCTGAGCGCATACGCGCCCGACGGGAGTGTCTTCGACGACGCCTACATCATGGAGAAGATCGACTCCGGCGCCGGCTGGACGACGCCGATGCCGGACGAGGACTGGACCTCGGGCCAGCTCGGCATGTGCCAGGCGTTTGCCGCCAACCTGCTGGACGGCGTGGCGGCCGAGTCGGACGGCGAGCTCGGCCTCGAGGTCGTGCGGGTGCTGTACTCGGCGTATGTGTCGGCGGTGGAAGGACGGCGGGTCGACTACGAGACGAATCAAGGAGTACTGGAGTGAGACGATTGCGATTGCGTTTGCTTCCCCTGCTGGCGACTCCGGCGCTGTTCGCCGCCGGTCCGGTTGCCGCGCAGAACGGGCCGTACCTCGGCCTGGAGATCGGCATCGGCAACGGGGCGTCCATGACGCTCGACGGCACGGACAACGACGTCGCGACCACCTGCGACGCTTGGATCGTGCCGATCGACGGCACGAACGCGGGCTGTGATCCGCCAGCATCGGCCTGGTCTTCGGACATCGGCAGCGGCGCGGGAATGCTGGGCGGTCTCGCGTTCGGCTATCGCTTCGGCAACATCCGCGCCGAACTCGAGTACACCCACTCGGCGCTTTCCTACGACGCGACTGCCGACCTGGCGGCGACCGACGACGTGACGGTGGACAAGGCGCAGCAGGAACTCGAGATCGCGGAAACGCGGGTCGAAACCGTGCAGTACGAGAGCTTCTTCGCCAATGTCTACTGGGACTTCACCCCGGGCGCGAGAGTCTCCCCGTACGTCGGTCTCGGTGTGGGCACGGCGGACGCGTCGATCGACTACTTCAACCGGTGGAAGCGGAACGGCGATCCGGCCGCCATCACCACGTTCGCGGGCCATCCGGACGAGGAGAGCCTGCGGCGGATCGTTGCGGGGACGACGACCATCGCGAACACCAAGCTCCAGGACAGCGTGTCCGCCTACCAGTTGCTCGCGGGCGTCGACTTCGCGGTCGGCGACTCGGTGACGCTCGGCGTCAAGGCCCGTCTGGTCGAGTACGGCGACTTCGAGAGCGGCCGGTTGCCCTGGGATCAGCTTCGGAGCCACCACTCGAGCCGCGGCCCCGGCGGGGCCGACGTGCTGTACGTCGTGTCGACCGGCGACCTGAGCATGTGGGGAGTCAGCTTCGGCATGAAGTACAGCTTCTAGGAAGCTGCGGCGCTGACGCGGAACCGGGACGTTTGACCGGAAGCGAACCGCCGGACTAGGTTACGCAGCTTGGCCAGCCTGACCAGAGGACTCCACGAGCGCCCGGAGTCGTCTCCAACTCCGCCGCCAGCATCGGATCGAGCTCGAACCGCTCAGCGCCGGGCAGGAACTCCTCGCCCTCGGCCAGCCAAGGTCATCGACCTGACGATCGCCGCGGCCGTCCGCCATCTGCTGGGCCAGCGCCGGGAAGACGGCCACTGGTGCGCCGAACTCGAGGGCGACACGATTCTCGAGTCGGAGTACGTTCTGCTGCTTCACTTCCTGGGCCGCGGCGACGACCCGCGCGTCGCGGCTTGCTGCGAGCGGTTGCGCGGCCAGCAGCAGCAGGACGGCGGCTGGGCGATCTACCCGGACGGGCCGACGGACCCGAGCGTCTCGGTCAAGGCCTACCTGTGCCTGAAACTCGCCGGCGACGATCCCCAATCGCCGCGGATGGCCGATGCGCGCCGGGCGATCCTGCGGGCGGGCGGACTGCGGGCGTGCAACTCGTACACGAAGCTCTACCTGTCGATCTTCGGGCTGTGGACCTGGCGGCGGTCGCCGGCGGTGCCCCCGGAGCTCATCCTGCTGCCCCGCTGGTTTTGCTTCAACCTCCACGAGATGTCCTCCTGGACCCGGACGATCGTGGTGCCGCTGTCGGTGATCTGGGCCCTCAGGCCGAGCGTGCCGCTCGATGTGACGCTCGACGAACTTCAGGGGAGAAGAGCGCCCGGACGCAGGCGGACGACTCTCTACGAGTCGTTCTGGTCCCGTGTGTTCGCCGGCGTCAACGGCCTGATCAAGCTGGTGGAGGTCATCGGCCCGGTGCCCGGGTGGCGTCGCCCCGCCCTGAAGAAGGCGGAGGAATGGCTGGTTGCCCACGTCGAGGGCTCGGACGGTCTGGGTGCGATTTTCCCGGCGATGGTCAACGCGGTCATCGCGTTCCGCTGCCTGGGCTACGAGGAGAGTCATCCGCTGGTCCAGGGCCAACTGCGGGAACTCGAACGGTTCGAGATCGAGGAGGTCGGAGAGATGCGGCTCCAGCCTTGCCTGTCGCCGGTTTGGGACACGGCGCTGTCGGTGGGTGCCCTGCTCGCGGCGGACATGGACGGGAACGACGCGCCCATCCGGGAAGCGGTGGAGTGGTTGCTCGAGCGGGAGGTCACCGTTGCTGGCGACTGGCGGGAGAAGAGCCTTCAGGACGCTTCGGGGGGTTGGTGTTTCGAGTACCGCAACGATCACTACCCCGATTGCGACGACACGGCGGAAGTCCTGCTGGTTCTGGCCGCGGTCCAGGGCCGGGCCGGCGAGCTGGAAGCGCGGAAGCAGGCAGCGGCGGCGCGCGGGAAGCGCTGGCTCCTTGGTCTGCAGAATCCAGACGGAGGCTGGGCCTCGTTCGACCGCTGCTGCGACAAGCAGGTGCTGACCCTCATCCCCTTCGCGGACCACAACGCGATGATCGATCCGAGCACCCCCGACATCACCGCCCGGGTGATCAGCGCCCTGTTGGCTCATGGACACGATCCGGGCGAGGAACCGGTCCGACGCGCGACGGACTACCTGCTGCGCGAGCAGGAGAGGGATGGAAGCTGGCCGGGGCGCTGGGGCGCCAACGGCATCTACGGCACCTGGCTTGCCCTCTCCGCGCTGGCGCCGCTGGCTGCGCGGACGGGTGGCCGAGCGGGGGAACGTCTGAGCCGGGCATGCCGGCTCGGCCGGCGCTGGCTGCTCGCGGTGCAGAACGAGGACGGCGGTTGGGGAGAGTCGCTGCGCTCCTACGATGATCCCGGCTTCAGGGGCCGCGGGCGCAGCACGGCTTCGCAGACCGCCTGGGCGATGATGGGTCTGATCGCGTCGCTCGAATCGCAGGTCTGGAGCGAAGACGCGGCCCCGACCGTGGCTGCGCTGGATCGCGGCGTGGCGTTCCTGCAGGAGCGCCAGCGCGATGACGGTTCGTGGTGCGACCGCGACTGGACCGGCGTAGGCTTTCCCGGCGTGTTCTACCTCCGCTACCACGGCTACGCGCAGTACTTCCCGCTCGAGGCGCTGGCCGCGTACAGACGTCTGGCCGTGCCGGAGCCTGACGCGATGTCCGCGAACGGACCCTTCTGAGAAAGGACCTGAGCTGAGACCATGCGAACACCGCTGCACATGGTGACCGACAACCTGAGGCACCAGGCGAAGAACGCGCTCCTCGGCAGGCGCCGGTATCCGTTCGTGCTCATGCTCGAGCCGCTCTACACCTGCAACCTGGCCTGCCTGGGCTGCGCGGTGGAGAGGCACACGGGCAAGCTCAGGGACAGGCTGCCGGTCTCGGAGTGTCTCGACGCGGTACGCGTGAGCGATGCTCCGGTCGTCTCGATCTGCGGCGGCGAGCCGACGATCTACCCCGAACTCCCGGAGCTGATCTCCGGCATCATCGCCCGGCGCCGGCACATCTACCTCTGCACGAACGCGCTGCTCCTGGATACGAAGGTGTTCGATCGGGTGCCTCCGAACCGGCGGCTGACGCTGAACGTGCACCTCGACGGCATGCGCGAGACTCACGACTACGTGTGCGCCCGCGACGGCGTGTTCGACAAGGCGATCGAGATGATCCGCGCGGCGAAGGAGCGCGGCTACCACGTCACGACGAACACGACCGTGTTCAAGGAGACGCGGATCGACGAGGTGGAGGAGCTGTGCCGGTTCCTGCGCGACCTCGACATCGACGGCATGCTGATCTCACCCGGCTACCAATACGAGTCAGTGGACCGCGACATCTTTCTCACGCGTCAGGACACGGAGCGGAAGTTCCGGCGCATTCTCGAGATCGCGGGCGAGTACAAGCTGACCTCGACCCCCATGTTCCTCGAGTTCGCGGCCGGCTTGAGGGATTACTCCTGCTCCCCGTGGAGCACCGTCACGAGAACGCCGCTCGGCTGGAAGGGGCCCTGCTACCTGATCGGCAAGGGGCACTACGCGACCTACGAGGAGTTCTGGGAGCAGACGGACTGGGACTACTGGGAGTCGCGCCAGGATCCGCTGTGCACGAACTGCGCGATGCACTCGGGGTTCGAAGCCTCGGTCGTGCGCGAGGTCCGGAAGAGCCCGAAGGACGCGCTGCGCCTCGCCGCCTGGCACCTGTCGGGATGACGGCCGCGACGGCCCAGCCCCCGGGTCGGGCCCAGCCCCCGGGTCGGGCCCAGCCGCTGTGCCGGGCCGGCCGGCCCTGACGGGTGACGGTTCTCGTCACCGGCGGCACGGGGTTCGTTGGCGCGCACGTCGTTCGGGCACTGCTCGCTCGTGGCGGCGACCCTGTGCGCTGCCTGGCGCGGTCGGGCGGAGACCGCTCGAACCTCGATGGCTGGGACGTGGAGATCGTCGAGGGGGACCTGCGGGATCCCGCGAGTCTCCGGGCAGCCTGCGCGGGCTGCCGCGAGGTCTACCACTGCGCCGCCGACTACCGGCTGTTCGTCCGCCGTCCTCGTGACATCTACGCCTCGAACGTCGACGGCACCCGTCACCTGCTGGCGGCGGCGGCCGAGGCGGGGGCGGAGCGCATCGTCTACACGAGTTCGGTGGGCGCGCTCGGGCTGGAGCCCGGCGGCCGCCCCGCGACCGAGACGACTCCCGTCAGCATCGCGGCGATGGTCGGGCACTACAAGCGCAGCAAGTACCTCGCCGAGCGCGCCACCGTCGAGGCGGCCGCGGCCGGCGTTCCGGTCGTCATCGTGAATCCGTCGACACCGGTCGGCGAGCTGGACGTCAAGCCGACGCCGACGGGCCGGATCATCGTCGACTTCCTGTCCCGGCGCATGCCGGCGTACGTCGACACCGGGCTCAACCTGATCGATGTGCGCGATGTCGCCCAAGGCCACCTGCTGGCCGCGGAGCACGGCCGCGTCGGCGAGAAGTACATTCTCGGGCACCGCAACGTCACCCTGGTCGAGATGCTGGGGATGCTGGCCGACATCACGGGGATGAAAGCGCCCCGCCTGCGGCTGCCGCACTGGCTGCCGGTCGGCGCCGCGGCTCTGGCGACCGGTTGGGCGCGGCTGGCCGGCGGCGAACCCCGCGTCCCGCTCGACAGTGCGCGCATGGCGCGCCACAGGATGTTCTTCGATGCCGGCAAGGCGGTCAGGGAACTCGGCCTGGTCCAGAGTTCGGTCCGGGAGGCACTCGAACGCGCGGTGCGGTGGTTCCAGGAGAACGGCTACGTGAACGGACCGCGCCGGTGACGGCGGCAGGCGGCACACGGCGTCCCACACTGGGTGCGTCGGCGCCCCCGCCGGCCTCTGGAGGAGAGACGGTCTACCTGGCCGCGATGAAGTCCGAGGCTTCGGCCCTGTTGCGCCGCGTGGAAGGCGCCTCGCGCGTCGGTGATGGCGCTACCGCTGCAGCCGTCAGGGGCCGCATTGGAGACCGGCCCGTCCAGGTGGCCGTCTGCGGCGTCGGTCAGCGGGCGGCGCGGCGGGCCGCCGAACGCTGCGCTCGCCTGGCCTCCCAAGGCGCCTGCGGCAGGGTGGTCTGGATCGGCATCGCCGGCGCCCTGTCGCCGGACCTCGAGGTGGGCGATCTGGTCGTCGGCCGGACCGTGATGGCTCCGGAGCAGCCGCCCACAGGCGTCGACGAGACCCTGGTCGAGGCGGCCATGGCGCGAGGCTGCCGTCCGGGCGTTCTGGTCACCGCCTCGGGTCTGGTGGTCACCGCCTCGTCGCGCGAGGCGCTTTGGCGGAGCACCGGCTCTCAGCCCCGGACCGCCGTCGACATGGAGACCTGGGCGGCGGCCCGGGTGCTTCAGCGCGCCGGCGTTCCCTTCGCCGCGGTGCGCGCCATCAGCGACACGGCGGCGGATCGGCTTCCGTCGTGGCTCGAGCGCGCGGCGCCCGGCGGCGGTTTCCCGCTGAGCCCGGTCGTTCGCGGTGCCCTGATGCGTCCCTCTGCCCTTGTTCCGCTGGTGAAGATCCGCCTTCGGACGGCCCGTCTGGGCGTTCGGCTGGCCGAAGTGGCTGTCGCGCTCGCCTAGTCGACGTGGAAGACCATCAAGAGTTGCACTCCGGTGGTCCTTCCTGGATCCGGGAGCGGCTAGGCCACGCTTCGGGTTGACTGTCGACGAGCATAGTCTTACCCTTAGCTAAGGTGACTCGTCGGGGTAGCTACTCATGTCTATCGTCAATGTCCATCAAGCCAAGACCCATCTTTCGCGATTGCTGGCGGAAATGGAGGCGGGTGAAGATGTCGTGATCGCCCGCGACGGTGAGCCGGTGGCGCGGCTCGTTCCCTGCAAGCCCGCGGCCCGGCGCCAGCCTGACGTCCTCAAGGGCAAGGTCGAGGTTCCTGACAGTTTCTTCGACCCGCTACCGGAAGATGAACTCGCCGCCTGGGAAGGCGGCTGAGTGCGGGCCCTGATCGACACCCACGCGCTGCTCTGGTGGGTGGCGGACAGCGCGCGCCTCTCCGAGACGGCCCGCGCAGCGATCGCGGACGAATCGCACGACATCTTCGTCAGTGCGGCATCGGCGTGGGAGCTGGCCACCAAGTTCCGTTTGGGCAAGTTGCCGGGAGGCGAACATGTTGCGGGGGACGTTGTCGCCTGCATCGCCTCGCAGGGGTTCCTGGAACTCGGGATCAGCGTCGCCGACGCGGAGCGGGCCGGCCGATTGGCCGGTGCGCATCGAGATCCGTTCGATCGAATGTTGATCGCCCAGGCGTTGGCTCACGATCTGCGAATCGTTTCCGTAGACAGGGCGTTCGACGACTATGTCGTAGACCGGGTGTGGTGATCGTCACCAACCCCCCGGCGGTCGGCGGCTCCTCGTGTGTTTCCGCGGAAACGGGCCGGCGTATCGCCTGCGATGCTTACCGCATCGTCCACTGGGCCGACGGCGGCGAGACGAAGCTCTCGAACCTCGTGCTCCTCTGCCGCCGACACCGCCGACTGCTCCATGAAGGCGGCTTCAGCGTACGGATGGGCGAGGACGGTGCCGTACAGTTCTTCCATCGTCAGGGACGGCGAGTGGAGCAGAGTCCGGCGCCTCCAGCGGTCGGCCTCCACGCCGCACGGGAACTGGTCGAGCACCTGGAAGACGCCGGCATCCTGATCACGGGCACGGAGTCGATGCCGACCTGGGACGGCCGGCCCCTCGACCTGCCTTACGTCATGGAGTGCCTGTGGAAGCCGCCGTCACACCTGGAGGCGGTGGTGGCGCGGGAGCGAGGAGCTTCGCGAGCAGCCTGACGGCCCGCGGCGGGGAAGTGCGTGGCGCACGGCGCGCGGTGAGGCAAGTTGCCATTCTCATCCATCCCAGCGGGTGCGGGGGAACACGCCGATGCGGCCATTCCTCGGCTGCGGAACGGAGGCACCGCTGCGGATCCTCGACATCGTCGAGCGGCACATCGAGGAGACCGCGACGTGAGGGCCTGCTACTCGCGGCGCCGCGCGGCTTCGACGTCGTCGAGAACGGCCGCGGTGAAGCCGATGGCCACCCGGGTGAGCAGCGCGCCCGCCGCGGCACCGGCCAGGCCGACCACCAGCGCGCCCGCGATGACGAGTTCGAGCAGCGTCCACATGGCCTGGAGAATACAGGTCTATCCCCGCGGGTGCGGGGAACGGGTTCTCGATGCGGAACGGCGTCGCCGCGAACCCGGTTCATCCCCGCGGGTGCGGGGAACGGTCTACCTTGATCCACTGCCCCGGGGTCAGGCCCGGTTCATCCCCGCGGGTGCGGGGAACGGGATTTCAGCCGGCCGTTGGTGGTGGAGCCCGGCGGTTCATCCCCGCGGGTGCGGGGAACGGGAGCGCATCGAACTCGGGCCCTTGACGCCGCCCGGTTCATCCCCGCGGGTGCGGGGAACGGGCCGTGCCAGTTCTGGTTCAGCCGGTTCAGCACGGTTCATCCCCGCGGGTGCGGGGAACGGGTAAGCGACGCCCGGCTCCGGCCAGCGGACAGCGGTTCATCCCCGCGGGTGCGGGGAACGGGGCGACAGCCGGTTCGCCGGCCCGCCGTCCGTCGGTTCATCCCCGCGGGTGCGGGGAACGGCCGGTGATTCACGTTCAGGGCACTGCAGTCAGCGGTTCATCCCCGCGGGTGCGGGGAACGGAAGGGTGCGGCGGCGTGAAGGCCGTCGTTCCACGGTTCATCCCCGCGGGTGCGGGGAACGGCCGCAGAGACGATGCGGAAAGTCGTGTAGTCGCGGTTCATCCCCGCGGGTGCGGGGAACGGTTCTCGTCGTCCGCCGCCTGGTCATCCTCGACCGGTTCATCCCCGCGGGTGCGGGGAACGGGACCTCGCTGAGTGGTTGGATAAGAACCACGACGGTTCATCCCCGCGGGTGCGGGGAACGGCGACCCGGAAGTGCTGTAGTAGTGAACCTCGTCGGTTCATCCCCGCGGGTGCGGGGAACGGCCTGGCGTTTTCGATCACGCCGCTGGAGGTGCCGGTTCATCCCCGCGGGTGCGGGGAACGGTGGCAGATGCTCTATGCCGCGCACCGTAGCGGCCGGTTCATCCCCGCGGGTGCGGGGAACGGCAGTAGACGAGTCCCAAGCTCTCAACGGCCGTCGGTTCATCCCCGCGGGTGCGGGGAACGGGATCACGCACAGCGGGTTCTCGGCCAGGAACCCGGTTCATCCCCGCGGGTGCGGGGAACGGGACTCGCGTCGCGCTCGACGGTACGCGCGCTGCGGTTCATCCCCGCGGGTGCGGGGAACGGCGGTCGCTCAGCGCGTCGCGATGATGAAGCAGCGGTTCATCCCCGCGGGTGCGGGGAACGGTTCACGACCTCGCGGTTCAGCGTGCCGAAGAGCGGTTCATCCCCGCGGGTGCGGGGAACGGGGCCGGTATCTCGGCCACACGTCCGAAACGAGCGGTTCATCCCCGCGGGTGCGGGGAACGGACCGGCTCGTCTTCCCACCATTCGCGGACCCGCGGTTCATCCCCGCGGGTGCGGGGAACGGCGTCCAGATCTCCCAACCCCGGTCTGCAAATGCGGTTCATCCCCGCGGGTGCGGGGAACGGTCGACTCAGCCGACTCCCTGACTCCTGCTCTTCGGTTCATCCCCGCGGGTGCGGGGAACGGGCGCTCAGCAACCGTTCGCATAGTCAAAGTTCCGGTTCATCCCCGCGGGTGCGGGGAACGGGAGTCGTGGACGCGGCCGCTGCCGTAGCCAAACGGTTCATCCCCGCGGGTGCGGGGAACGGAACGCAAACAAGAACGGCCGCAAACAAGTCCGCGGTTCATCCCCGCGGGTGCGGGGAACGGGCGCGGTACGACGATCGCATCTGGTCGTTCGGCGGTTCATCCCCGCGGGTGCGGGGAACGGTGCGACACCAGGTTTAGGTTCAACGTGAGCGTCGGTTCATCCCCGCGGGTGCGGGGAACGGGCTTGTCGTAGGTCGTTCTCATGCCGGGACCTCGGTTCATCCCCGCGGGTGCGGGGAACGGGGCCCGGGCTTCCTCCGGAGATCCGGGCATGACGGTTCATCCCCGCGGGTGCGGGGAACGGTGATCAACCGCTTGCTTTCCTTCACTGCCTTGCGGTTCATCCCCGCGGGTGCGGGGAACGGATCCCGACCGCCCAGCGGAGCGCCCCGGTCGACGGTTCATCCCCGCGGGTGCGGGGAACGGTTCACTTGGGCGCCTGCTGCGATCCCGTCCAGCGGTTCATCCCCGCGGGTGCGGGGAACGGATGCCGAGCATCACCAGGTCGAACCACACCTCCGGTTCATCCCCGCGGGTGCGGGGAACGGATGAGCGAACCTCAAGTCTGGCACGAAGCCTCCGGTTCATCCCCGCGGGTGCGGGGAACGGTTCGCGAGGTCCCTGGCGTGCCCGAGCGACTCCGGTTCATCCCCGCGGGTGCGGGGAACGGTGCGGCCGAACTCAAGCGGCGGACCCCATACCCGGTTCATCCCCGCGGGTGCGGGGAACGGTCCGCAGCATCAACGGCCGCAAGTAGATCCCGCGGTTCATCCCCGCGGGTGCGGGGAACGGCCCAACACCTTCGGGAAGGACGGGGACTGGTTCGGTTCATCCCCGCGGGTGCGGGGAACGGCGCTCGGGCGCGTTCCGTTCGAGCTCCTCCTCCGGTTCATCCCCGCGGGTGCGGGGAACGGGATTCTTGGCGCTCCCCTTTTTCGGTTGTCCTCGGTTCATCCCCGCGGGTGCGGGGAACGGGTTGCTAGGGTGCCAGTCGTGGACTGGCAGGACGGTTCATCCCCGCGGGTGCGGGGAACGGGGGGACGGGGGCGCGTAGACCAGCAGCGCGTCCGGTTCATCCCCGCGGGTGCGGGGAACGGCCGCCGGTGCCGATCACCTCGGCGGCTTTCGCCGGTTCATCCCCGCGGGTGCGGGGAACGGCCACCATGACCCATGCGGTTGGTTGCCTGTCTCGGTTCATCCCCGCGGGTGCGGGGAACGGCCAGCCTTGAGGCGCCAACGCCAGTGCTCCCTCGGTTCATCCCCGCGGGTGCGGGGAACGGATCTTGCCGCCGACCTCCGCCATCTGCGTGTGCGGTTCATCCCCGCGGGTGCGGGGAACGGAGCGCGACGAACTCGATCGAGTGATCGATCTGCGGTTCATCCCCGCGGGTGCGGGGAACGGTGCGCGATGACGCGCTGAGTGAGCGCGGTCGTCGGTTCATCCCCGCGGGTGCGGGGAACGGTGCAACATCGCAATCGGAACCGCCTGCGCCCTCGGTTCATCCCCGCGGGTGCGGGGAACGGTGCACCGTTCGCGCAACACCGGTGCACAGCCCCGGTTCATCCCCGCGGGTGCGGGGAACGGTCCACGTCCTCGCCCCGGCTGATGCGGATCAGCGGTTCATCCCCGCGGGTGCGGGGAACGGACGGTGACCTCGAAGTCAACCTCGGACTCGGCCGGTTCATCCCCGCGGGTGCGGGGAACGGAGACGTCCGGCCGGCGGCGACGACGGCTGGTTCGGTTCATCCCCGCGGGTGCGGGGAACGGACGTTACCGGTGTGGGTGCCGGTGAGCGTGAACGGTTCATCCCCGCGGGTGCGGGGAACGGCCGTGCGGGAAGATCCGGTACTGGAACTGCACCGGTTCATCCCCGCGGGTGCGGGGAACGGGTCCTCTACGCGGCGATCCGCAAGCCAAACATCGGTTCATCCCCGCGGGTGCGGGGAACGGGACGAGGTTGCGCGGGTTGATCAAGCCCGACTCCGGTTCATCCCCGCGGGTGCGGGGAACGGTGCTCGCGCTTCGCCTTGCTCCAGCCCTTCGGCGGTTCATCCCCGCGGGTGCGGGGAACGGCTGTTGGGCGTCAGCCGTGGCCTGGTGATGGGCGGTTCATCCCCGCGGGTGCGGGGAACGGGTGATCGCCAGGTGCTCGAAGGTGCGCGGGGTCGGTTCATCCCCGCGGGTGCGGGGAACGGCATCCCGTTCTGACCCAAAGGAGGGAAAGTAGCGGTTCATCCCCGCGGGTGCGGGGAACGGCGCCGGATCTACGTCCACAAGTCGCACCTGGACGGTTCATCCCCGCGGGTGCGGGGAACGGGTGTGTTCACGTCCAAGGAAGCTCGGCTGCACCGGTTCATCCCCGCGGGTGCGGGGAACGGGTCGTCCCGTCGTCGTGCGTGCGCGTCCAGTCCGGTTCATCCCCGCGGGTGCGGGGAACGGCCGGTCGATCTCGCGCTGGAGTGCACGGATCTCGGTTCATCCCCGCGGGTGCGGGGAACGGCGTTCGTAAGTCGGAACAAGGCTGTGCGCTGGCGGTTCATCCCCGCGGGTGCGGGGAACGGGCTTGCGACTACCGGCCCCTGTTCACGCGCGCCGGTTCATCCCCGCGGGTGCGGGGAACGGATCCCCTCCCGGAGCCGCTTCCGGAGAGCGGCCGGTTCATCCCCGCGGGTGCGGGGAACGGCAAACGGTCGGTGCCGGTGGTGCCGGCCAGAACGGTTCATCCCCGCGGGTGCGGGGAACGGTCGAAAGCCGTCCTGCTTGACCGACTCGAAGACGGTTCATCCCCGCGGGTGCGGGGAACGGCAGGGTCGGGGGCTTGCCGCTCTCGCCGCTGCCGGTTCATCCCCGCGGGTGCGGGGAACGGGTCCGTGCCTGGCTGATTGCCGCCGACGAAGCCGGTTCATCCCCGCGGGTGCGGGGAACGGGCCCTCCCATGCATCGTTGATCGTGACCAGCCCGGTTCATCCCCGCGGGTGCGGGGAACGGCCAGGCACCGGGGACGGCATGATCCCCACGTTCGGTTCATCCCCGCGGGTGCGGGGAACGGGCTGAGTTGACACCCGCGATCCTCCCTGCCACCGGTTCATCCCCGCGGGTGCGGGGAACGGGTGGCGCCGTCGGCCCCGGACAGGTCGGCGATCGGTTCATCCCCGCGGGTGCGGGGAACGGCGTCGGCGGCTGGCGGCAGCCGAGCGCCGCTACGGTTCATCCCCGCGGGTGCGGGGAACGGCGTCGGCGGCTGGCGGCAGCCGAGCGCCGCTACGGTTCATCCCCGCGGGTGCGGGGAACGGCGTCGGCGGCTGGCGGCAGCCGAGCGCCGCTACGGTTCATCCCCGCGGGTGCGGGGAACGGTCGGTCATGGTCGCGAGCACCGCCTGATGCTCCGGTTCATCCCCGCGGGTGCGGGGAACGGACTAACTGTATCTTGTTGTTGTCAAAGAACTTGCCGGTGGGTCCTTCGTCCACGGGCGAAATCGGTCGTTTCGCAGGCCCATCACGAAGGTCAATCGGTCACGTCCTCCAGCGGTGGGGAGAACGTCACCAGCTTCAGCCCGTCGAAGTCGTGAGGCATGCGTCGGTTGAGACCGACAGTGTCGAAGTCGAACCCTTGATCGGTCTGGGCTGTCCAGCAGATCAGACCGTCGCCGTCGTCGATGCCGGCGCAAACCTGCTCCCAGATTCGGTCGCGGACCCGAGCCGAGTAGTCGCCCACGTAGACCCCGGCTCGGATCTCCAGGAGCCAGACAGCGAGCCGGCCGCGCAGGCGGGGCGGTGCGTTGCTAACCGCGATGACCATCATCGCCGCTTTGCTCCTCGTCGAAGGCCGGACCCATTGCTTCAGCGGGCGGCTCGGGGCGAGGCAACTCGCCGGCACTGAGCACGTCGTCAATGGAAGGGATGATCCGTCTCAGCAGCTTCGTTCGGCGGAAACTGTCCCGACAGCCGAGACGCACGGCCCTCTCGATCGGCATGTCGAGCCTGCCCTTCTCGGCGCGGCCAGCGACGCGGAACGCTTCCGGAACGACTGTCTCCAGCTTCCACAGATCGGCGATGTCGTAGACGAAGCTGCGCGGCTTCCCGGTGTGCAGGAACCCGATCGCGGGCGCGTAGCCGGCCGCCAGGACTGCCGCTTCGCATAATCCGTGCAGGCACGCGGTAGCGGCAGACAGACAGCGGTTGGCCGTGTCGGCGCTACTCCAGTCGCGAGGATCGTAGCGGCGCCTCTTCCAGGCGACATGGTAGCGCTGCGCCAGTAGCTTGTAGGTCTGGCGAACGCGCTGCCCCTCGATGCCCCGGAGTTGCTCGATCGACCGTCTCGACGGTGCTTCCGTTCCGAATCGCAGGGAGTACATCTTCCGTACTACCCGCAACCTCGCAGCAGGGTCCAGTGCCAACTGGGCTTGCCACAGAAGCCGGTCCGAACGCGCCCCGCCCGGTTGGCCGGCCGAGTAGAGCCGCACACCGGCCTCGCCCACCCAGGTGACAAGGGTGCCGGCCCTCGCGGCCAGGGAGACGGCAGCGTGGCTGATGCGAGCCCCTGGCTCCAGCATCAGACAGGCCAGGCCTCCGATCGGAATGTGGGTTCGCGTACCGTCCGCGTTGATGGCCACGAAGGCCCCGTCCACTACGTCAACTCGGGCTCGCTCCACGAAGACCAGGGCCGAGCGGTCCTTCAGGGGGATCGGCTTCGGCGGCGGCAAGCCAGGGAGAGGCATCAGGCGCGCCGGATAAGCATGAGGCCGCACCCCCACGCCTTCGCTCGGCCGAAGCCCTTGGCGAGGGCCGGGACGAAGGCCTCGGGGCTCGTGACCTCGATCGACCCGATCAGATCGAGGATGCCGAGCGTGGCGCCCTGACGGCGACGGCGTCCCAGGTTGATCGTCGAGTAGTTCTCCACTGCTGTGAAGTGCGGCCTGAATCCCCTGGAGACGCCCTGGCGCGCCAGCCACTCGCCGGCAGCGTCCCCTGCGATCCTCTCTCGCAACTCCGACCGGCTGTCTCCCGCGAGTTCTTCGCCGTACAGGCGATCCATGACGATGTCGACACGGCGGTCCTTTCGCTGGCGTTTCGGGCCACGGCTGGCGGCAGCCCTGTCCTTGGTCGCGTTCGCGCGTAGCTTGAACTGCAGGCGATCACCGGCGCGGAGCCTCGGTTCAAAGAGCTTCGTTTCATGCGGTTCGAAGAGGTCGTTCGGTGTCGGCATCCTCGCGGAGAGGGCCAGAAACCGCCCCCTGCTGTCGTAGCGCCACAGGAAGTCCCTTTCTCGTGCGGCGTCGTCCGAGAACACGGACCACATCAGCCGGTGGTGCGCGTCGGCGGCCTGGCCCGCTTCCGGTGGATCGAGCAGTGGCATGAGCGCCGCGGTGGGCGCAGCCCGCTTCAGGGTCAGTCGTGAGAAGTAGAGCGTCACTCGTCCACCGGCAGTTCGCGGGGCCGGGCGACGTGCACGGTGCGAGGCCCGAAGTGCCAGGCGGTGCGGTCCAACGGTTCATCCCACCGGACCTGCTCCCGCGCGCCCGGCAACGCTTCGTCCGATGCGATGGACAAGGGCTGTCGAGGATCGAGCCGCGACTCGAGGAACGGGGGAAGGCGAATACGGTGCAACGCTTCAACGAACGATCCGGCCTCGACCACTCTGGGCGCCATCGGCGCGGCCAGTGGGCAGGACTTGCGGCCGAGGTACGGGACGAAGTAGGGCTGCATCAGGGCTCTCTGCAGCTCATGGAGGTCGCCGGAACCCCAGAGGGCGACCCCGAAGGCGCAGTCGGTGCGGTAGTCGCGTCGGGTCACGACCGGGTTGTCTCCGCTTCGAAGAGCTCCGAGGGCCTCGCGTCGCGTAGACGGTCGCTTGATTCGTGCCGTCGGCACCGCCTGAACGGTATGGAAGTCGCGGAACTGCCCTCCGCTCGACAGCGTCGAGACCGCGACCCGCCAGTCCGAAAGCCCTTCCTGTCCCGGCCGATCGGCTCGCCTGATACCCAGTGCCGCACCCACCAGACCGAGGATCGCGGAGCGCGACGGCCACGCGTCTGAACCCCGGCGTTCGTGTCCCGCTAGGTCGCCGAATGAACCGATTGGCGCGACGAGCGTGAAGACGACGTACTCAGCCACCCGCGACCGCGCCCTCCGCGAAGGTTCGGAGCGCCGCGAGTGTTCCCTGGCCCGCCGCGACGTTCATGCTGGCGGTCGTGTCGCAGCAGGCCCCGTACGCCGCGTCGAGTTGGGCCGCGAGACTCTCCAGCGCCTCGACGGATGCCGCCATCAGGTCGTCGCCGTCGACCGGTTTGAAGAAAGCACCCGCCAGACTGCGGGGTTGAGCGTTGCCCAACTCGGCCCGGATGTAGCCTGCCCGGGTCTGATGCGCGAAGCTGTTCCGCTTGCCGGAGGGCGTCGCTGTCGCGAGGGCTTCGGCCAGCGCGCCAACTGACCGCGCGGCGAGGTCCCGGTCGCCGGCGAGATTCTCCACGAGCAGTTTCAGGTCGACGCAGGCGTAGAGGTAGAACACGCCGGAACCGAAGCCGGCTTCTCCAACGAAACCGGCGCCAGCATCCTCGCTCGGCTCCTTCAGGTCGTCCACGGCTGTGTAGTAGTCGTCATCGACGATGGCGCGGTGAGTGGTGAAGGCATGACTGACCTGCACGGCGGCCTCACGGTTGAAGTGGGGGTCGTCCGCCAGCATGCGGCCGAACATGGCGACATCGGCCGCTCCGTCCGCTTTCCTCAGGACCAGCTTCTTCAACTCCTTGTTGTCTGGCAGTTTCTCGCCGGTGAGTGCCTTCTTCGCCCACTCGATCGCCGCGTCCTGCTCGTCCGGTGAGATGAAGGCAAGTTGCCGTGTGCGGATGTGTCCCTCCTTCTTCGCACCCTCATCTACCTTGCCGAACACGTCGGCCACGTCGCGTGCGACAGCGTCGATCTGCTCATCGTTTTCGGTGACACCCTTCAGCGTGTCCCGCACGACTTCGCCGATTCGCTGCGTTCGATCACCCAGATGGCCGGCAAGGGCCATCTCCATCGCGTCGGAGAGGCGGGCAGCGCGCTTCAGGGACTGGCTTGAGATGCGGAGTCGGGGAGCACCACCGAAGGTCGCAGTCTTCGGTCGGCCCAGATCGTCCCGATTCGGGTTGGAAATGGGATACACGGTGAGGTAGTGAAGTTGGAGAAAACCGCTCATGCGCTCTCTTTCGCTGAAGTTGGCTTGGCGTCCGCCGCGCCGTGATAGTCGAAGCACCAATCGGTGCGCACTTTGTCGTTCCACCAGTAGAGGTCGGTCGCGAGCTTCGCCACGTTGACGCTTCCATCCACGAGTTGAAGCGAGCGAACCAGTGGGCGCAGGAGCTGACCGGGTTCCTTCGCTCTGATGAGAGCGTCGAAACGGATCCCGCTGAGCGCCTTCGGCTCACCGCTGCCGAAGCGTTGGGCGGCACTCGCGGTCCGATGGTCGGCTACGTGCGCCAGCGCGACGGCGATGAGCGCAAGCCGATCGGGCCCGTCTCTTCGGCGGCGCAAATCATGTCCGCCGTCGATCAGGCGCCGGTTCAAGTCGTGGGTTGCCGGGAGGCATAGCGCCGCAGCTACGCCGGCGGCACGACGGAGCCGCGCCCTCGATTGCTTCGCCGGCCCTCCTTCGCCGACGATTCCAGTCCTCCACCAGCTCATGCAGGTAGCGCCTATCGCCTGGCTCGTTGTCATGCTGCTCTTCCCCCATTGCGCCGTGCCGATGTCGGCTGCAGCCCAAGTGCGTCGAAGATCTTCTTGCCTGCGGCGCTTCGTCCGGCGAAAGCCGCCAGCAACTGGCGGCGGGCACTGATGGCGTCGGCCCGGCGTCCTTCGCTCAAGTCGGTCAGCCCGGGCGTCACTTCTGCATCGAAGATCGTGATGGCGGCGTGACGCAACTGTGTGAGCCAGAGTTCTGGTACGAACTGGCTCACGGCCGACATTCTCCCCAGCGTCTCCTCGAATGCGGTCTGAGTGTTCTCGAACAACGTCTCGCGCGCCCTGAGACCAGCACCCGACCGTGTGTCGTCTTCGCCGACTCCAACGCTGACCAGTCTGGCGAGCGCGAAACCGAGCTGCTCTGCCGCCTCGACTGCGCCAGCGGCTTGGTCCTCGCTTTCCTCGTCAAGAAACCGAAACGCGGGTTGCTCCGACCACACGAAGTCAAGCGGTTTCATGTTGTCCATTGCCCAGCCGCCGACCAACACCGTGCAAGACCCGTGTTCGACATCGCGGAGGTACTGCTCGAGAGCCAAGGGGCGCCGCCGGCCGTCGCTCCGAAGGACGACTCCGCGCCAGTGGCGGTAGCCGAAGCTGCCTGGCTTCGGGTGGGACGGCAGAAAGTCCGTGCCTTTCACGTAGTACGGCGTTAGCGGATGACGCCACTTGGATGTCGGATAGCTCGCACCGTAGGGCCTCTGGATGAACTCTGTTGCGAGGCCCTCGCGTGCAACGAGTCTCAACCGCCGCGGCTGGCCGAAGAAGACCTCCGGGTCCGGCCTCGTCGGACTCTCGCTCTCAGGGAACGTCTCGGGCGTCTGGCCGCCCACCGGGCGCGACACCTTCGTCGGTCTCATCCACGGTAAGGCGTCGAACTCGCTGACCGTCAGCGGCTCTCCGTGTGGCACGTTCGCCCATACGAGCGGCCAAAGTCCGCCGTCGCCCGGTTTCACCAGGCAGACCATCGGGCCGCCACCGCGGAGCGACGTGCGGTTGCCCGCCCCGCCGGAGGGTGCGAAAGCCTGCAACGCGTAAAGAGCCATTGCGGCTAGCGGCAACGGCAATGGGTCGTACCGGTCACGGCGGATCATCAGGTCCTGGTTCTTCCTCGATGTGCTGTCGCCAGCACTGTCGATGAACAGGCGTTCGATGGGGATGCCGTTTCCTTCAAGCGGCTCCAAGTCCTGAAGGAACCGCGGCCCGTCGCCCAGGAGTTCGAACGCTGGCGCCAAGGGTTCCAACGCAGCCCTGAGGACGCTCGCCTCTGGTGGGTTCGCCCGGTCGTCGCTTCCTCTCGGTGGGTGAGCCAGGTACATCAAGCCGACCAAGAGTTCCAAGCACGCAAGATTCAGATCGGGCCGCGGCCAGTCCGGGCGGAGAACGTCCGGCTCCGCAATCTGGTCGGGCCGGATGACCCTCCGCCCGGAGAGGCAGTGCACCGGGATCCAAGGGTCGTTAATCAGGTTCAGCGTCGCCAAGGGTCGCAGATTCGTCGCGAAGATGGTTCGGTCCAAGTGTGTTGATCGCGTAACGAGCACGAAAGAGTACTCGATTCGCTGCCGATCCGTGATCTTCGACTGCGACCTTGTGACGGAACAGCATCCAAGGCTGCGGTCCCAGGTGGGACTGGAGAGTGGCGCTGCTGTCAGCCGACGAACTCGACGCCGAGCTCGCTGTCGTAGCGCAATCCCTCGCAGATGGAGCCGTCGTCCGCGACGGGAGCGACGAACACGAACGCCTTGGTCCACTTCGGCCAGCCTTCGCGCACTTCCGCGATTTCGGGCCGGTCTTGATCCACTCCCACGAGGTTCCCGTACCTGTGGGCCGACACCTGCGTTTCCGAAGACTGCCACCCGAAGGCTCCGTTGCCGGCCCAGGGCTCGATTCTGCCGTTCATGGCCCTCGCCAAACGCAGCGTGACCTGCGGGATGCCGAGCCGGGTCGGGAAGCGATCGTCGTCGAACACCCGCTGCATCTGCAGTTGGTCGTACTCGTCGTTGGCGTCGAGCACCAACATCAACGCCTGCTGCGCTTCGCTCATCTCCCGCCCCTGGGTCTCGAACTCGGACGGCTCCAACGCCGCGGGCACGGGTTCCTTTTCGTCGCCGTGAACCGCTTCGATCAGGTCACGCAGGCCACTGGGAGCCCGGATCACGCCTCGATCGAACAGGGTGTTGGCGGTGCGCCACTGGACGTCCAGGGGGTAGACCAGGGCCCCCGGTCCTAGCACACGCTTCAACCAGTTCACGTCGTCGACGTGGGCCGGATCGGGCGCAAGGACGTGCAGCGTTGGCCCGGCGACCGGGCGCCGGTCAGCCGGACGCAGATCCATGTGGCGCCAGAGCCGGCCGGCGCGCTGGATCAGCGAGCCGACCGGCGCCAGGTCGGAGATCATCAGGTCGAAGTCGAGGTCGAGCGAGGCTTCGACGACTTGAGTGGCGATCAGGATGCGCCCTTCTCTCCCGCTGCCCTCTCGCCCGAAGCGGCTCTGCAGGGCGCGCTCGTGCCTCAGGCGGTCGGCGACGGTGAATCGTGCGTGAAGCAGGTCGGCCTCGATCCCCGCGGCTCGTAGCGCAGTCACTGCAGCGATGGCGGAGTCCACGGCGTTTCGCACCCAGACACAAGCTGCGCCCTTCTGGGCACCGTGGCGGAGCAGGGCCAGAGCCGCCTCCTCATCGGCAAGCCGGCGCACCTTGACGTCGCGGCATGTCGCCGGGACGGGATCCGGGCTAGAGGCCCTAACGTCGCTCCCAATGAGATGCAGCGCGGGGTAGCTCCTGCCCGAGATGACCGGTGGGCGACGCACTCCGAGACCTCTCTGGAATGCTCGCGTGTAGCCATCGCGCATCTCGAGAGGCAGCGTCGCGGTCATGACGACCGCCGATCCGCCAAGCCTGGCCTGGAACTCCAACAACCGTTGAAGCTGCGTCTCCATGTACGGGTCGAACTCGTGTGCCTCGTCCACGATCAGGATGTGCTCGGAGAGAGCCTTGAGCCTGAGGGTGTTGAACCGCGTGGGCAACACGGCCATCAAGGCCTGATCGATCGTGCCGACGCCAACGTCGGCCAACAGGATCCGACGACGATCGTCCGCGAGCCATGGACCGCAGCTCACCTCGACGCCGGGGTCCGACCCATCCCGACCGCGGATGCTGCGAAAGAGCTCGTTCAGGTTCGCCCTGCCATGCGTGAGGCCCAAGCTTGGCGTTCCCTCGAAGAGGCGAGGGGCGATCTCCTCGAGTCTTGCGAGCATCGCGTTCGAGGTCGCCATCGTCGGTAGAGCGAAGAAGAAGCCACGAGCCTTGCCGACCGCCATCATTCGCGCGGTCAGGATCAAAGCCGCTTCCGTCTTGCCGGCGCCTGTCGCGTCCTCGATCAGAGCGAGACAGGCTCCGTCTGGTAGCTCGACATCGCCCACCGCCGATTGCATCGGGCGCGGTATCTGGGAACCCAGAAGGACATGCCGCGCGCCATCTGGGAGCGCGCGCGCGCTACGGAGGCCCGCCTTGGAGATTGCGGCTTCGGCCCGGCTCAGCGCGTCGGCCCAGTAGACACCCACCGGTGTTGCGGCGCTACGGGCTCCAAACCAATCGGTGTTTGACCCGATCCAGTCGGCCTGGACCGTTAGTCCGGAGAGCAACCACGACAGACGGCGAGCCTCGGACTCGTTCAACGCGTTTAGGGACGCGTTCGGCAGGAGCTCACCGACAGTTCGGATCACTCTCGGCGCCACGTCGTTGGCCTCAACACCGATCTGCCTGGCCTGATCCCTGGCTTTCTGCGCGTCCAGACGTTCAGGCGGGCCTCCGTGGTGGCCGGCTACGGCAGCGTAGAGGATCTTCCGGGCGCCTCGTGTTCCTCCAACAAAGCCGGCCACAGTCTCATCGTGGTTGCCGAGAAGCCGGTAACTGTGCTGCCAGTGCCTGAAACCCGAGGGCAGGCTCCCTCGGAGCATCTCGCGGAAGTTCGTGCTGAACTTGCCAAGATCATGAAGGGCTACAAGAAGGACGAGTGCGTCATCGAGCGCGGGGTCGTTCGTCAACGGCGTTCCGGACGTCAGACACTTGGCGACCGCTCCGACGTCCAGCATGTGCCACAACGCGGGGTGCAGGGCGTCGTCGATCGTCTTCCCGGGCCAGGCACCGATCTCGTCAGCGGTCAGCAACTTGCCTCACTTCGCGAGTCCGCTACGAGTCGCACTCGTCCGGCTCGGCCAGTTGGTTTCGCCGCTAGCATCCGACGCCGCATGGTACGCGAGCCGACGGACTCCTTCGTGGCGATCGATTTCGAGATCGCGAACTCCCGTCACGACAGCGCGTGCGCGGTCGGCCTGGCGGCGTGCAGCGGCGGCCAGGTGGTGCAGTCGCGCAGCTACTTGATCCGCCCTCCGGGCAGGCGGTTCACTTTCACCGAGCTCCACGGCTTGGGCTGGGACGATGTGCGCGAAGCGCCGACGTTCCGCGATCTCTGGCCGACATTGCGAGGATGGCTCGCTCGGGCGAGGTTCGTTGCCGCTCACAACGCGAAGTTCGATCGGCGGGTGCTGAACGCCTGCTGCGCTCGAAATCGCCTGCGCGCCCCGCGCAAGCGCTTCGTCTGCACGGTGGAACTGGCCGGGGCTCAGTGGGGTGTCTCTTCGGCCAGGCTGCCCGATGTCTGTCGTCGGCTGGACATCCCTCTGCACCACCACGACGCCGGCTCGGACGCTCTGGCTTGCGCTCGGATTGTCCTTGCCGCGCAGGCGGCGGGCTGGAGTCTCCACTAGACCCGCCCGGACTCGCGGCGCGCCCGCTAGCCCGAGCCCGAATCCGTCCATGTCCATGAGGGGCGCCGACTGGCCGCGCCCGCCGCGGGCCGGGCGCCGGGGCCTGTAATACGATCGTCTCGACGTCGCGGCTGCCCGACGCGGAAGAGCGAAAGGGATGGGGCCGACGATGACGAGTTCGGAGAGTACGGGAGCGGAACCAGCGTGGACCAGAGGACGGGCGGCTGCCCGGCGCAAGGCGTTGACCGACGCGGGGATGGAGCGCCCGGTCGCGGAGACGCTTGTCGACCTGCTGGATGAACAGGCGGCGCCGATGATGACGAGAGCGGAAGCGGATGCCCGGTTTGCGGCGATTCTGGAGCGTCAGGACATGGCGAAAGCCGAGGCGGACGCCCGGTTCGCGGCGATGCTGGAGCGTGACGATGCGAAGCACGCGCAGCACCGGGCGGAGATCAACGCCTGCTTCGCCGAGTTCAAGGGCGAAATGGACACCCGCTTCGCCGAGCTCAAGGGCCACATGGACGCCCGGTTCGGCTCGGTCGAGGGTCGGTTCGGCTCGATTGAGGCCCGGTTCGGCTCGGTCGAGGGACAGATCGCGGGACTGGCCGGTCAGGTGGCCATGCTGAAGTGGACCTTCGGCAGCTTCATGGCCTTGATCACGCTTCTTCTCGGCTTCCTGGGCTACGCGATGGCCTCCGCCGCTTCCTGAGCGGAAGACCCCGCCTGGGCGTTCGACTGGGGCATCGCGGCCCAGTCGCACGTTCGCAACCAGGACCAGAGCGGCTCGTGGCCGACCCTGGAAATCTCCGCGGAGACCTGCAAAACGGGAGATAGGCGGCGTGATTCCTTGACAACGGTTGATGCCCTCGACTGATCGGGTCAGAGGAGGAAGCGCATCTACCGAACGGGATATGCGCGGGCTTTCCTTTGTTGCTATAGGTGCTGCGGGATGGGGTGCTCGCTCGATGCTCGGCGTTTCGCGGTCGTACCGCGCGCCCCTCACCGCGTCATTTTGACGGGGGGGGGGGGGGTAGAAGAGGCACCCAGCGTCGGCCCGGGAACCTCTTGCCCCGGGCTACGGCGCTGATGCGCCGGCGGGCGTTCGCGGCGGCCTTCGCGTTGGGCGCGTTCGCGCTGGCGGCGTCGGCGGCGGCGCAGACCACCGAGGTCAAGTTCGTGGGCAACACCAGCGCCACGCCCGAGTCCGGGTCACTCGCGTTTAGCATCGACCACGCCCAGGCCTTCACCACCGGCAGCCACACCGCTGGCTACAGGTTGACCGGCGTGGACCTTCGAGTGGAGCGTGGGATCGGCCAGCTGCCGAGCTACACAGTGCAGATCCACTCGGACTCGTCCACTTGCGACCCAACCAGTCTGACCAGTTGTCCAGGCGCCAGCCTGGGCACGTTGACAAACCCGTCCTCCTGGCCGGCTGGAACCGCGCTCATCCGGTTCTCGGCGCCAACCGGCGGCGTAGCGCTGAACGCCAGCACGAAGTACTGGTTGCTGAAGGACGTCGCCGCCTCCCCAGGCGCTCTCTACAATGTCTTGGAAACAGAGTCCGACGCCGAAGACAGCGGAAAGTCGCCGGGTTGGAGCATCTCGGACTCCTTCCTGGGCCGATCCCGTGGTACTGCTTCCGGCTGGGGCTGGAGCGACTCCGAGTCTCTTGTTCTCGCGATCTACGGTCAGCCGTCCCTGCCGTCGGGCTGCGGCAGCGGCGGCGACGCCGCCTGGTTCAAGGGCGTCGCGTCGGACACGTCGTCGATCACGGTCACGTTCGCCGACACGCTTCCGGATACGGGTTCCGGCGTACTCACACTCTGCCACTCGGACGGCTCGTTCAACGACGCGTACACGACCGACGACAGCGGCGCCACCGCGGGGAACTTCACTCCGATGGCCGACGGCACCAAGACGGTGCAGCGCGGTGAGAACAGCTCCACGGGTGACTTGCTGGAGCCGGCGACCGACTACTGGATCGCGTTCAACGCGTTGGGCTCCAGCGCGTCGAGCAGTTGGATGTACATCCGCACGGCCTCCAATCCGTCGGTCACGATCTCCGGCGGTTCGGCGGTGACGGAGGGCACGGCTGCGGAGTTCACGGTGACGGCGGACCCGGCGCCGGGCGCGAACCTGACGGTCAACCTGGCGGTGTCGGAGTCGGCGGGCAGCGACCACGTGGCTGCCGCGGACGAGGGCTCGAAGACGGTGACGATCACCGCCGGCAGCAAGACGGCCACGTACTCGGTGACCACGCAGGGCGACACGACGGATGAGCCGAACGGCTCGGTGACGGTGAGGGTGGCCTCGGGCAGCGGCTACGACGTGGGCTCGACCAGCTCCGCCAACGTGACGGTGAACGACGACGACAATCCGGCATTGCCGTCGGGCTGCGGGACCGGCGCCGGCGGCGCGTGGTTCCAGAGCGTCACTTCGGCCACCTCGTCCATCATGGTCACGTTCGCCAATCCGCTTCCGACGTCCGCCACGACACAGGGCTCTCTCTGGCTCTGCCATGCGGACGGTTCGCACCACAGGGCGTACACGACGGACGACAGCGGCGTCACGGCGGGGACCTTCCTCGCGACGGCAACGGGCATGAAGACGGTGGAGCGCGCCGAGAACAGCTCCACGGGAAGAACCCTGTCGGAGGCGACCGACTACTGGATCCTCTATCGAACCGGCGACTCCGCGTCGAGCAGTTGGATGTACGTTGGCACGGACTCCTCCGGTCCGACGATCACGATCTCCGGCGGTTCGGCGATTACGGCGGGTTTCGTCCCGGCGAGCTTCACGGTGACGGCGGACCCGGCGCCGAGCGCGAACCTCACGGTCAACCTGCAGGTTAACGGGGTACATGTGGCGGAAGACGACCGAAAAAGCCCGACAGTGACGATCGCCTCCGGCGACACGACGGCCACCTACCTGGTGCCCACATTTAGCGGCTTAGACAGTGCGAACAGCGTGGTGACGGTCACGGTGGTGTCGGGCACCGGCTACACCGTGGGCACGACCAGCTCCGCCGACGTGGCGGCGAGCGACCCGGCGCAGCCGGGACCGTCGGGTCCGTCCGGACCGTCGGGTCCGTCCGGACCTTCGGGTCCATCGGGGCCGTCAGGTCCTTCGGCGCCTCAACCGGAACCCGAGCCCGAGCCGGAACCCGAGCCCGAGCCGGAACCCGAGCCCGAGCCGGAACCGGAGCCTCCTCCTCCGCCCCCGTCGCCGCCGCGCGCCGCGATCACGGCGGACGCCGGTTGCGCCGGCGATCTCTGCCGCGCCCGCACCGGCGCTCCGGTGTTCTTCGACGACGAAAGCGCCGGCACGGTGACCTCACGGCGCTGGGACTTCGGCGACGGAACGACGTCCCGGTCCCCGGCGCCCCGGCATGCCTGGGCCTCGCCGGGCTTCTACGAGGTCACACTGACGGTGTCGGACGGCACGGTCGAGTCGACCGCCTCGCTGACGTTCCTGGTCGAGGCGGCCGAGCCTGCCGGGACCTGCGTCGCCGACGCCGGGATGCGCTGCCTGCTGGACTCGCGCTACGCGGTCACCGCGGAGTGGCGCAACGCGAACGGCGACGGCGGCGCCGCCTCGGTGGTCCACGCCGGCACGAACGAGTCGGGGCTGTTCCGGTTCTTCGACGCGGACAACTGGGAGGTGCTGATCAAGCTGCTGGACGGCTGTTCGGCGAACGGCCACGTGTGGGTGTTCGGGGCTTCGACGACGGACCTGGGCTACGTGATCCGGGTGGTGGACACGGTGACCGGAACGTCGAAGGAGTACGGCAACGAGCCGGGCATGCCGGCTCCCGCGATCACCGACGTCACGGCGTTTCCGGAGGGCTGCCGGCCCTAGGGTTCAAATGACGCGCGCATCCTGTCCGCGCTGACTGACCATACGGGGCACACAGGATTCTTCGGCGCGGGAGTGTCTTCAGGGCGTTTCAAGCACCGTGCACTCGAGCGCGGGTACGCGCAGATAGTCCTGGTCGAAGGTCAGGAGGTGGCCGTGACACTCGAGCGTGCAAGCAGCGATCCAGACGTCATTCAATGGGATGGGCGTACCGGCGGTTCGGAGCGACACGAAGACACGGGCGTAGTGGCGAACAGTCGCGGGCGTCACGTTCAACACGTTGACGAACGGTTCGGCCAGGAGCTCCGCGAGCACCCGTCTGTTCTCGGCGGCTCGACTTCCTCGTTCGAAGGCTGCTTCCAGTTCTCCGAGGACGACGACAGGCACTGACACCCGCACGGCGTCCGTGAGTCGTGCGAGTACTTGGGGGTGTCCCTTGCGGAGGTGCGAGTAGGCGCTGGTGTCGAGGACGAGTCGATCGATCGTCTTCATTCCCAGTACTGCCGGTCGATCACGCGCTGTTCCGCCAGTGCCGCGTCGAACTCGCGGGCGTCTTCATCGGTCCAGGTGGCGTAGCGGAGCAGGCGTTCTCGCCGGGCGTCCGGGCCGACTGCCTCACGCAGGACCTGCAGCACCGTGGTGTTGAGGCTCTCGCCTCGCTCCGCGCTGATGGCGCGTAGCCGGGAAGCCAGATCAGCGTCTACGTTTCGTATGGTCAGTTGAGTTGAAGGCACGACAGCACCAGTATGTACTCGTGTTGTCATTACGTCAACTCCTGGAGAGGAAGAGGTAAAGGGGTCGCGCTCTCCGGCCGGGTTTTCTTTCCTCCTCTCCTGGCGCTGGAGACCTCCAGGACGAGAGGTGGCGAAAGCCACCAGTGGAAAGGACTTTCTGACCTCCGACGGCGGTGAGAAGGGCGCTGATCTGTCTCCCACACGGGAGATGCAAGAGGCCTTTCGCCTGTTGTAGAAGACCCCCGGCGACGAGTTCGGTCTACGCAGTTTCGGGAGAGCCAAGGACATGACTGATGCCTCTGTTGGGCGCACACTTCAGCGCGGGTCGCGCCCGCGCGGTTCTTCGCCGTGGCGCTCGTCACAACCACGTCATTTTGGCGGGGGGGGGGGGGGGGTAGAGCCACCCGCTTCGGCAGCCGCTCGCTTCGGGCGGCGGCTGTGATGCGCCGGCGGGCGTTCGCGGCGTCCTTCTGCTTGGGCGCGCTCGCTCTGGCGGCGTCGGCGTCGGCGCAGACCGAGGTCAAGCTCGTGGGCAACACCAGTGTCACGCCAGAAGGGGTTGGGTTTCGTCACGACCGGGCACAGGCCTTCACTACCGGCAGCGACGGCTACAGGTTGACCGGCGTGGACATTCGACTGACGGGTGGGACCGGGCCGTCGCCGAGCTACACTGTGCAGATCCACTCGGACTCGTCCACCTGCGACCCAACCAGTCTGACCAGTTGTCCAGGCACCAGCCAGGGCACGTTGACAAACCCGTCCTGGCCGGGTTCACCCGGGCTCGCCCGGTTCTCGGCGCCAAGCGGCGGCATAGCGCTGGACGCCAGCACGAAGTACTGGTTGGTGATAGACGTCGCCAACGAAGCAGGCTCCGGTTATGGCACCTCCGTGACAGATCTTGACGTCGAGAACAAATACGACGAGGACAGCGGAGCGTGGCCGGGTTGGAGCATTGCGGACTCCCGGCTGTGGCGGGCTTTCGGTACTGCTTCCGGTTGGTCCAGTAGCGCCGATTCCGTTCTGGTTCTCGCGATCTACGGCCATCCGGCCACCCCGTCGGGCTGCGGCCCCGGCGGCGACGCCGCCTGGTTCAAGGGCGCCACGTCGGATACGTCGTCGATCACGGTCACGTTCGCCGACACGCTTCCGGATACGGGTTCCGGCGTACTCACACTCTGCCACTCGGACGGCTCGTTCAACGACGCGTACACGACCGACGACAGCGGCGCCACCGCGGGGAACTTCACTCCGATGGCCGACGGCACCAAGACGGTGCAGCGCGGTGAGAACAGCTCCACGGGTGACTTGCTGGAGCCGGCGACCGACTACTGGATCGCGTTCAACGCGTTGGGCTCCAGCGCGTCGAGCAGTTGGATGTACATCCGCACGGCCTCCAATCCGTCGGTCACGATCTCCGGCGGTTCGGCAGTGACGGAGGGCACGGCGGCGGCGTTCACGGTGACGGCGGACCCGGCGCCGAGCGCGAACCTGACGGTCAACCTGGCGGTGTCGGAGTCGGCGGGCAGCGACTACGTGGCGGCGGCGGACGAGGGTGCGAAGACGGTGACGATTACCGCCGGCAACGCGACCGCCACCTACTCGGTGACCACGCAGGGCGACACCACGGATGAGCCGAACGGCTCGGTGACGGTGACGGTGGCCTCGGGCAGCGGGTACAACGTGGGCTCGACGAGCCTCGCGAGCGTGACGGTGAACGACGACGACAACCCGGCGTTGCCGTCGGGCTGCGGGATCGGCGCCAGCGGCGCGTGGTTCCAGAGCGTCACTTCGGCCACCTCGTCCATCATGGTCACGTTCGCCAATCCGCTTCCGACGTCCGCCACGACACAGGGGTCGCTCTGGCTCTGTCATGCGGACGGTTCGCACCACAGGGCGTACACGACCGACGACAGCGGCGTCACGGCGGGGACCTTCCTTGCGACGGCCGATGGCACGAAGACGGTGAAGCGCGCCGAGAACAGCTCCTCGGGGCGCATCCTGTCGGAGGCGACGGACTACTGGATCCTGTATCGAACCGGCGACTCCGCGTCGAGCAGTTGGATGTACGTTCGCACGGATTCTTCCGATTCGACGGTAACGATTTCCGGCGGTTCGGCGGTGACGGAGGGCACCGCGGCGAGATTCACGGTGACGGCGGACCCGGCGCCGAGCGCGGACCTGACGGTCAACCTGAGGGTGTCGGAGTCGCCGGGCAGCGACCACGTGGCGGCCGCGGACGAAGGCACGAAGACGGTGACGATCACCTCCGGAAACGCGACCGCCACCTACTCGGTGACCACGCAGGCCGACACCACGGACGAGCCGAACGGCGCGGTGACGGTCATGGTGGTGTCGGGTACCGGGTACACCGTCGGGACGAACAGCGCCGCAAACGTGGCGGTGAACGACGACGACGCGGCACCGCCGGGCCCGTCGGGTCCGTCGGGGCCCTCGGGACCTTCGGGTCCATCGGGGCCGTCAGGTCCTTCGGCGCCTCAACCGGAACCCGAGCCCGAGCCGGAACCCGAGCCCGAGCCGGAACCTGAACCTCCTCCTCCGCCCCCGTCGCCTCCCGAGGCCGCGATCGCGGCGGACGCCGGTTGCGCCGGCGATCTCTGCCGCGCCCGCACCGGCGCTCCGGT